>JBHIWP010000016.1:0-36931 GCA_041987425.1 Promineifilaceae bacterium (SeqCode)
GAGGTCTTTATCACGACTCCAGAGGAACGGCCGTTGGCACCCATCGGTGGCGGCATTCCGGAGCATTTGCAGCAATCCTGCGCGGAGGCAGGCGTGCAGATTCAAGCGCAGTTTCAGCCTGATTGGGACAATAGCCGTGAAAATGAACTTGCGGCAGGGGACGGCCGTTCCCTGCCCTTTGATCTGGCGCTGGTGGTGCCGCCCCACGTGCGCAGCCCGCTGCTGCAACACCTGCCCGGTGACGAGCCGCTGGTCACCGTTTCCGCCGAGTTTGAAAGCGAAGAGCCCAACCTGTTTGTGGTTGGTGACGCTGCTAAAACGCCGCTGCCCCGCGCCGCTGGCGCCGCAACTGCCCAGGGCAGAACGGCCGCAGACGTCATTCTAACCCGGCTGAACCTGAGCGACCCTACCGTACCCCACCTGCCGGAACCTGAATGTTATCTTGGGCACGGTGGCGGCGTCTTCAGCAAAATCGCCCTGCGCTTTCCGCGCGGGCTGCCCCCCGCCGCCAAACCAGACGTGCACCTGGATGCGCCATCGGCGGGGCTGGCCCAAGCGTTTGCCGCCGCCTTCGAAACATGGAAAGCGCAGCGACAATGAGCCATTTTTTGAATATCATTGGTATGCGATTTATGATTGACTCATGTCAATATTAGCCACGAAACTATACATCCCCCTAACCCGACCCAAAGTTGTCGGCCGCTCCCGCCTCATTCAACAGCTAAACAACAATCTGCACCGTAAACTCACGCTTGTCTCTGCTCCGGCCGGTTTCGGCAAAACGACACTAGTTAGCGAATGGCTAAGCAACTGTAAATGCCCTGCTGCCTGGCTGTCATTAGACAAACGAGATAATGATTTGAATCGGTTCCTGGCTTATGTTGTTGCGGCATTACAGACGCTTTCGCAAAGTAATGTCGAGGGGATACGGGCCAATTTTGGGGAGGAGGTGCTGAGCTTGCTGCAATCGCCGCCTCCGGTGCCAACGCAGCCAGTATTGACAACCTTGCTCAATGAACTCACAACGTTTAAAGACAAATTCATCCTTGTTCTCGATGATTATCATCTTATTGACGCTCTTTCTGTCAATGAGGTAGTGGATTTCTTACTGGCCCATCTGCCGCCACAGATGCATCTGGCCATCATTAGTAGAGAGGACCCCGAGCTGCGTCTCGCCCGGCTGCGCGCTCAGGGGCAGCTAACCGAGTTACGGGCCGACGACTTACGTTTTACGGTGTCGGAAACGGCCGTTTTCCTAAACCAGATCATGAATCTGAACCTATCAAATGAGGCCCTCGCCGCCCTGGAACAGCGCACCGAAGGCTGGATTGCTGGCTTGCAGTTAGCAGCCCTTGCCCTGCAAGGAACGGTTAAAGATGAAAGCCAGCAGGGAACGGCCGCTTTTCTTCAATCCTTTACGGGCAGCCACCGCTTTGTTTTAGATTACCTGGTTGAAGAAGTGCTGCAGCAGCAGCCAGAAAAGATCCAGGCTTTTTTGCAGCAAACATCCATTCTTAACCACCTCTCTGCGCCGCTTTGTGCTGCAATTCTGGAAACTGATCGGTCAACCTGCCAGGCTCACCTGGAGTATCTGGAACGGGCGAACCTGCTGGTTGTGCCCCTGGATAACCAACAGGAATGGTATCGTTATCATCACCTGTTTGCAGACGCGTTGCAAGCGCGTTTGCAAAAAGAACAGCCCGATCTATTGCCTATTTTGCACCAGCGGGCCTGCAGCTGGCATATTCGCCACGGCCAACCGGCCGAGGCTATCCACCATGCCTTGGCGGCCAAAGATTTTGCCACAGCAGCCGATCTCATTGAATTAACCTGGTCTGAAGTGCGCCGCAGCTGCTTCCAAAGCCCCACTTGGCTGGCCTGGGTAAAGGCGCTGCCAGAAGAACAGCTCATCATCAGGCCGGTACTATGTGTCGGGTACGCCTGGGAATTGCTGAATTATGGCGAATTGCAGGCAGCAAAGAAACCCTTAGACCGCGCGGATCAACTCTTGGCAGCCGAAGCAGGCCAAAAAGGATGGCCAGATAAACAAACGGTGGAAATGGTGATAGCCAATCAGGCGGAATTTGCCTCTCTGCGAGCAACGCTGGCAACGGTCAGAGGATATTTTGCCCATGCGTCAGGCGATGCCGTTGCCACCCTCGCATATGCCCAGCAAGCGCTCACACTCATCTCAGAAACAGATTTCTATACCCGGGGCATTGCCTCCATGCTGCTTGGTTTCGCCCAATGGGCGGATGGTGACTTAGAAAACGCCTTTCAGACAATGAGCGACAGTATGGAAAGCATGCAGCAAGCTGGAAACGTGCTGTACGCCATCAGCGCCACGTCGGCCCTGGCCGATATTCGGATGATGCAGGGCCGTCTCTACGATGCCATACACGTTTACCAGCGGGGCTTGCAGCTAGCAACGGCGCAGGGCGAGTCTATCCGGCAAGGAACGGCCGACATCTATCTTGGATTGGCAGAACTACATTATGAACAGGGGGAAAGGGAACGCGCCAGCCAGTTGCTTAAGGCCAGCCAGGACCTGGGCCAGAAGGTTGCCCTGCCCCACTGGCCCTTCCGGTTGTGTCTGCTGCAAGCCCGCATCCAGGAAGGGGAGGGAGATTTTGCAGGCGCGCTGGCCCAACTTGATGAGGCTGAAAGCGTCTACTATCCAGTTCCAATTCCGGTCGTTCGTCCAATCGCCGCGCGAAAAGCCAAAATCTGGCTGCGGATGGGCAGGCACAGAGAGGCGTGGGGCTGGTTAGAACATCAAGGAGTCGCTGTTGACGATGATTTGCACTTGCTAAACGAGTTCGAACATATCGTTTTGGCAAGGGCGCTCGTGGCCCGCTACGAGCAGGATAGCGATGAAGAGGCAATTCGAGAGGCGGAGCACTTGCTTGAGCGACTTTTGAACACGGCCGCAAATGAAAACAGAAAAAATAGCGTCGTCGAAATTCTCATTGTTCAGACGCTGGCCCACCGGGCGCAAGCTGACCAGGCAGCCACTGTGGCCACATTGGCAAATGCCTTAAAGTGGGCAGAGCCGGAAGGATGTGTTCAGATTTTTCTGGATGAAGGGAAGCCGCTCACCGATTTATTGCCCAAAACAGCCTCGCATGAGGTGTCCCTCCCCTTCCTAAACAAGCTAATGGCGATGGTCACAGGTGATCAACAGCAGACGGCCGTTCCCCCCACACCCACCATACAGTTATCTTCAGCAGTTCCATCATTGATTGAACCGTTGACTCCCCGCGAACAAGAGGTGCTCCAGCTCCTGGTTGCCGGTCGCTCAAACCCCGAAATTGCCCAGCAGTTAGTCATCGCCGTAACCACCGTCAAGACGCACGTCAAAAATCTTTACGGCAAACTCCAGGTGAAAAACCGCTCCCAGGCCGTTGCCCGCGCCAAAGAGCTAAACCTCGCTTAATACATCCCTGGCTTTCAATCTCATACTGCATCTCCTACTCTGTCTCCTCCTTTAGCAGGATACGGTGGACAACCGCAGATGCTATGCTGATTTGACATTGCATTTTTTAGTCAAACTCACCGATGTTACGCAGCTTAGATTTCAAAAGCCTTGATTCTGTCGGTGATAAGCGGATTGCTAAGAAGACTTTTGAAATCTTTTACAAAGGGGGTGTGTAACATCAGTTACTCATTCAAAACAGGAGATAACAATTGACAAACTTATCGATTCAAACAATACAACGAGATGCCAGAATGGCGGGATTTTGGTATGTGGTTCTGATACCCCTAGGCTTTTTTGCGGTTGCGTACATTCCTTCTTTTCTCCTTATACCCGGAGATATAGCAACGACGGTGACCAACATTGCAGATTCGGCATCTCTGTTTCGCCTGGCTATGGTGAGCACGATTCTCATGAACATTGTCACCATCATCATTGTTGTGCTGCTGTATAGGCTGCTTAAAAGTAGCGGATTAATCATGGCGCTGCTAATGCTCACCACGATGCTGTTTGGCGCGGTCATCTCTACGCTTAATGAACTGAATAATTTTGCTGCCCTAGTACTGAGTAGTGCTGAGGCTACGGCCGTGTTTACCACGCCGCAAATTCATTATCTCGTAGGCCTGTTTCTAGATATGCACAAACATGGGGCACATATCGCAGCCATCTTTTGGGGCATCTGGCTCTTTCCACTGGGTTATCTGATCATTAAGGGAAATTATATGCCCAAAATTATCGGCATTTTGCTGGTAGTTGCAGGCATTGGCTATGTTGTCGACAGCCTGATGTTGTTTCTGGCACCACAGTTCACCATCACCCTGTCTGACTATACGTTTGTTGGAGAGTTAGCACTGGCCTTCTGGCTGTTAATAAAAGGCGTGAATACCGGACAGATCGAAAATGACGCAGCCCTGAAACGATCAGCGAAAGCAATTTAAGGATTAAACAGATGTATGCCATTCAAGTGAACAAGTTACACAAGTCCTACGGTAAATCTGAGGTGCTAAAGGGCATTAACCTTGAGGTGAAGCCGGGCAGCTTATTTGCCTTGCTCGGCCCAAACGGCGCCGGAAAAACGACCATCGTCCGAATTCTGGCGACGTTGCTCCAATTTAATATGGGAACGGCAAAAATATTCGGCTATGACGTGGTTAGAGAAGCGGCCGCTGTTCGCCAACAAGTTAGCCTGACCGGGCAGTTTGCCTCGCTGGATGAGGATTTAACAGGCGTGGAAAATCTGGTGCTGGTCGCCCGCCTGTTAGGCTATTCCTGGGCCCATTCCCGGGCACGCGCGGCCGAATTGCTGCACACCTTTGATCTCGAAGCCGCTGCGCAAAGACAGGTGAAGCATTACTCAGGAGGCATGCGGCGTCGGCTAGACATTGCCGCCAGCATCATTGTTGCTCCAGAGCTGCTTTTTCTGGACGAACCAACAACTGGCCTCGATCCGCGAAGCCAGCGCCATATTTGGGCTCTCATTCGCTCGCTGCGCGCTGCTGGCACCACCGTGTTGCTGACAACCCAATACATGGAAGAAGCAGACGCGCTGGCCGACAGGATAGTGATTCTCGATCAAGGCACCATCATTGCCGATGGCACGCCCGCTCAGCTTAAGGCGTCATTAGGCGCAGGCACCTTGAAAATCCAGTTAAGCAACACCGGGCAAAAAGCTTCGGCAGAGCAAATCATTCAGCAAACGCTGGGCCTCGAGACGCAGGCTGATGCTGAGCCACACGCAATTTCTGTAGCGTTGAAATCACCCCAAACTATGTCTAACCCTGAGCAATTAAAGAAAACCATGAGTGCACTTTGGCAGGCTGAGATAGGCGTGTCGGAGTTCTCATTGGAAAAACCCAGCCTGGCCGAGGTGTTTCTGACCCTGACAGGGCAGCCAATTGGCCACGAAACAGTGACAGAAAAGGAAGCAACCGCATGACGACGAAACTTGATAGTAACCTGTATAGCAACCTGAGCCAGCAGATACGGCCGTCACAATCTGGCTCTGACATCACGACACCAAACCGACCCATGCAGCCTGGCTCGTTGTCTGCATCGCTCACGTTCGGCTGGCGAGCCGTTCTAAAAATCAAGCACGTTCCCTGGCAATTGCTGGACGCTACTATGTTTCCCATTTTGATGACGCTGCTGTTCACCTATATTTTTGGCGGCGCAATTGCCGGCTCAGTCGATGAATATTTGCAGCGTTTGATCCCGGGCATTCTTGTGCTCACCGTGGCCATGAGCAGCCAGTATACGGCCGTTGGCCTCAACACCGACATCGCAAAAGGCATTTTTGACCGGTTTCGCTCCCTCTCTTTTTGGCGACCAGCCGCCATCATTGGCGCTTTGCTGGGGGACATGGTGCGCTACGCAACGGCCGCTTTTGTCGTTGTCATGCTGGGGCTCGGTCTTGGTTTCCAGCCAGAAGCTGGCCCGAGCGGCGTGCTGTTGGCAATTGGGTTTGTCCTTCTGTTTGCCTTTAGCCTGTCCTGGATTTGGACAACGATAGGTTTACTGGTAGATAATCCAGAAACGGTCTCGATGATTAGCTCCCTTGCCTCGTTTCCCCTCCTCTTCATCAGCAATGTATTTGTGGACCCGGTTACAATGCCCCACTTTATGCAACAGATTGTCAAGGTGAACCCGGTCAGCCTCACAGCAGCCGTCACCCGTGGCTTCATGCATGGTTCCGTAAAGCCGGTGGAGATTGTAACGGCCGTTGCTGCCTGTGCCGTGCTGGTGGCCGTTTTTGCTCCGTTAACAATGTATCTTTACAACAACAAAAATATCAGGTAGCGACAATAACAAATAAAAACGCATAAGCTTGCTGTTTTCAATGCCGTTCCACTTTCCTGTGGAGCAAACGCACCAAACCAAGTAAAATTCTCCCCATGAAAACGCAAGCTTCTTTTCGCTGTTTCCGGGGCTGCCCCGGCACCTACTCCATTTACGACGTCATCTACGTCTGCCCCAACTGTGGCGGCCTGCTGGAGGTCCACCACCAGCTGGAACCCCTGCGCCAGCGCACCGCTGAGCAGTGGCAGAGCCTGCTAGACCAGCGCGCCGGCAGCAGCCAGTGGCCCTACGGCAGCGGCGTCTGGGCCATGAAGGAATGGATCATCCCTGACCTGCATAACGACAACGTCGTGAGCATGTTCGAGGGCAACTCCAACCTGTTTTGGGCCGAGCGGCTGGGCCAGCAAATTGGCCTGCCCGACCTGTGGATTAAGCTGTGTGGCAACAGCCACACCGGCAGCTTCAAAGACCTGGGCATGACCGTCCTCGTTTCCGTCGTGAAGCAGATGATGAGCCTGCCGGACAACCCGGTAAAGGCTGTAGCCTGTGCCAGCACGGGGGACACCAGCGCCGCTCTGGCTGCCTATGCCGCTGCTGCTGGCATCCCGGCCATCGTCTTTTTGCCGCAGAACAAGGTCAGCGCCGCCCAGCTCATCCAGCCCATTGCCAACGGCGCGCACGTTCTGGCCCTGGATACCGATTTCGATGGCTGCATGCGCATCGTCAAGGAGCTGACGCAGGACAACAGCATCTACCTGGCGAACTCGATGAACAGCCTGCGCATCGAAGGGCAAAAAACAGTGGGCATTGAAATTGTGCGCCAGTTTGATTGGCAGGTGCCGGACTGGATCATCCTTCCCGTGGGCAACCTGGGCAACATCAGCGCCACCTACAAAGGGCTTAAGCTGCTCTATGAGCTGGACATTATAGACCGAATGCCCCGACTGGTGGCGGCCCAGGCGGCCAAGGCCAATCCGTTCTACCAAAGCTACCAGAACGGCTTCCAAGAAAAAGTGACGCTGTCGGCGCAGGATACGCAGGCGTCGGCCATTCGCATTGGCGATCCGGTGAGCTACGAGAAGGCGGTGCAGGCCATTCAGGCTACCAACGGCGTTGTGGAGCAGGCAACCGAACACGAGCTGGCTAACGCCGCTGCTTTGGCCGACCGTACAGGCATGTATACCTGCCCGCATACGGCCGTTGCCCTCGCCGCCCTCTTCAAATTGGTAGATAAAGGCGTCATCCACAAAGATGACCGCACCGTCGTCATCAGCACCGCCCACGGCCTTAAGTTCACCCAATTCAAGCTGAAATATCACGAAGGCACCTTGCCCGAAGCCGAAAGCCAGCTCGCCAATCCGCCGGTTAATTTGCCTGCGGATGTTGGGCTGGTGAGAGAAACTATCGCCCGTCGCCTGCAAGCGAGTGAAAAGTGACACGTGAAAAGAAAAAAACCACTTTTCACTAAAATCGGAGTACACCCTGATGACCAAACCGTTCGAAATCGGCTACTTTTCCTTTGCCGAGCTGACGCCTGATCCAGCAACCGGCAAATTAATCTCCCCGGCGGAAAGGCTGGAAAACCTGATGGAGACCATTGAACTGGCCGATCAGGTCGGCCTGGATGTATTTGCCCTGGGCGAGCACCACCGGCCTGACTTTGTTTCTTCGGCTCCAGCTGTTATTTTGGCCGCGGCCGCTGCCCGGACGAAACGAATTCGCCTTAGCCCTGCCGTCAGCGTGCTCAGTTCTGACGATCCCGTGCGGGTATTTCAGCAGTATGCTACGCTGGACTTGCTGTCGAACGGCCGTGCCGAAATCATGGCCGGGCGCGGCTCATTCATCGAATCATTTCCCCTGTTTGGCTACGACCTGCGCGATTACAATACGCTCTTCTCAGAGAAACTAGAGATGCTGCTCAACATACGCGAAAACGTCGAAGTCCACTGGTCTGGCAAGCATCGCGCGCCGCTGACGGGCCAGGGCGTCTACCCGCGGCCCATGCAGGACCCGCTGCCGGTGTGGATTGCCGTAGGCGGCACGCCCGAATCTGTTGTGCGTGCGGCCAAGCTGGGACTGCCGCTGGCTGTAGCCATTATTGGCGGCCTGCCGGAACAGTTCGTTCCGCTGGTGGAGCTTTATAAGCGAACCGTGGCTCAGGCCGGGCATGATGGCGCCTTGACGCGCGTTAGTATTAATTCCCATGGCTTCATTGCCGATGATGCCAGGCAGGCGCGGGATGACGCCTTTCCCGCTATTTCCCAGGTAATGAACAAAATCGGCCGCGAGCGCGGCTGGCCACCCATGAGCCGCCAGCAGTACGAGGCCTCTACCACCCTGCGCGGGGCCAATTTTATCGGCAGCCCAGATGAGATCATCGAGAAGATTTTGCACCAGCATGAGATGTTCCACCATGACCGCTTTATGCTGCAGCTAGGTGTGGGCACGATGCCCCACGACAAGATGATGCGCGCCGTTGAGCTGTTGGGCACCAAAGTAGCGCCGGTGGTGCGAGAGGAAATTGCCCAGCGCAATGCCTGACGCGGCTTGCCGAATCGTCTTTCAGACCCGAAGGGGTTCTACCTCAGCACCACTGTCCTCTGAAGGTCACTTTTGAAAACCCTTTGGGTCTTCCCATTGAGGGCAGATTAATGTTCCTGACCAAATCCCCATATCAGGCTAAAATATGTCTATGCAATCGTTACAAGTGACCTGGGCGGGAACGGTGCCGTATGATGCGGCCTGGGATTGGCAAAAAGAACTGGTGGCTGCGCTGTCGGATACGGCCGTATCCATCCCCCACCAGCTTCTCCTGCTGGAACATCCACCCACCTACACGCTGGGGAGGCGTGGGTCGCTGGATCATCTGCTGCTGAACGAAACCCAGCTCAAAGAAGGCGGCTTTACGCTGCGCTGGGTGGACCGCGGCGGCGATATTACCTATCATGGGCCGGGGCAGCTCGTGGGATACCCCATTTTCAACCTGAAGCAGCTTTTTGCCCGGCGCGGCTACGAACGGCCCGATTTGCACGCTTACCTGCGGGACCTGGAAGAAGTGATTATTCAAACCCTGGCCCAGTTTGGCGTCAATGGCTGGCGCTACAAGGGCTACACTGGCGTTTGGGTCGATTCGCCCCGCGGCCCAGAGAAAATTGCCGCCATCGGTATTCGCGTCAACACCAAAGGAATCAGCAGCCACGGCTTTGCCCTAAATGTTCAGCCGGATCTGAGCCATTTTAGCCATATTATCCCCTGTGGCATCCGGGATCACGGCGTCACGAGTATGAGTGAGGTGCTGCAACGGCCGTTTAGCACCACCGATCTCATCCAACCCGTGCTGGCCGCCTTTCAAGAAATATTTAACCTACAAATCGAGCAAGAAGTTATCAGTAAAGAAGATTTTTTATCAGCAGATGGCGCAGATTAGCCAAACAAAATCCGTTAAATCTGCGCAATCTGTTGATTTGCACGAACAGCGACCCAAAACTATGAACGTAATAAATGTAGATTCCATCACCACAACTGAAGAAACCGTCAAGCGGCTGCCGCGCCCAGAATGGCTAAAAGTGCGCATGCCCACCGGAGAAAATTACGACCGACTGAAGCACCTGATGCGCAGCAAGGCGCTGCATACTGTATGCGAAGAAGCGCAGTGCCCCAACATTGGCGAATGCTGGGGCGCGGGCACCGCCACGTTCCTGATGATGGGCGACATTTGCACCAGAAGCTGCGCCTTTTGCGACATTAAGACGGGACGGCCGTTGCCCCTCGATTGGCAGGAGCCGCAGCGCGTGGCCGAAGCCGTGCGGGCCATGAACCTGCACCATGTCGTTATTACCTCCGTCAACCGGGACGAGCGCAAAGACGGCGGCGCGCCCATTTTTGCCGAGGTCATCCGCAAGGTGCGCGAGCTTCAGCCCGGGTGCTCCATCGAGGTGCTCATCCCAGACTTTAAGGGCAGCGAGGAAGCGCTGAAAATTGTGATGGACGCCCGGCCGGAGATTCTCAACCACAACGTGGAGACGGTACCGCGTCTCTTTAAGAAAGTGCAGCCGCAAGATAACTACAGCTGGGCGATGGTAACGCTGAAGAACGCCAAAAAGCTGGATGGCGAAGTGCTGACCAAGTCTGGCATCATGCTTGGCCTGGGCGAGGAGTGGGACGAACTGCTGGCGGTGATGCAGGATTTGGCTGATCGCAAGGTAGACATTCTGACGCTGGGCCAATATTTGCAGCCCAACCGGCAAAAGCACCTGCCAGTGGTTCGTTATTACCATCCGGATGAGTTTAACGAGCTGCGCGAAATCGGGTTGGAGATGGGCTTCAGGTGGGTAGAAAGCGGCCCGCTGGTGCGCAGCAGCTACCGCGCCGAGCAGCAGGTGCGGGCGCTCTCTAGCATTTACCAGGGCTAGCCACAACACCTCGTCGCCCAAATTAGGGCAGACTAGGAGCTATCGGGATTGTGCAGCGTCGGATCAGTTATTTAGCTGCTGCTAATGTTTATTAATGGCAAGACGGGCGTTTTCCATAAAAGCCACAATGTGTTCGGCTTTTACCAATTAACTGCTCTCAATTTGCACCAGAGCTGGTTTGAAAACTTTAGATCATGAGGACAATGACCGTAAACAACCCTGTGCCATTCACATATCGGCATCGTTCGTACTAAGCCTCCCACGCAAGAACAGTAAATTTAGCCCCATTGTCCCCTTGAATTGAAAGTATCAAATACTTATGCTATTCACTTGTGCCAAATAATAACTTGCTAAAGGCTAATAGAAAAATAAAAGAAAACATATGGCAAAAATAATTTCTAAAATAGATAGCCTTTCCCTCCCGCTCTGGAAAAATATTGTTGGATTGCTTATCTTAAATCTAGTTATCTTCAGTATAATCTTCATTTCTGTTCCAATTGAACTCAAGGTGCAATATATTCCCGACGATGCGTTTTATTATTTAACGCTTGCAAGAAATTTTGCAACTTCTAATCTCTGGACTTTCGACTCGGGAATCAGTCTTACGTCGGGCTTTCATCTTTTGTTTGCCTATTTACTTACAAGTATTTTTGAATTATTTCAGCCTGATTCAGCTGAATTTATTTTAGGCGGGCTAATTCTTAGCGGATTTTTTTCTGCTATCTTTGTCTTGATCGCTACTTATCTGGGATTTAAACAAAAGAATCCATTTTTCTTAATGATTTTTGCACTCATCATCAGCTCTACAAATTTTATTGTCAATACTGTCTCAATCACTGAATGGTCGCTGACTTTACTATTTGCTTTATTGTATTGCGTCTACTTTTTCTATTGTGTAAAAGGTGGATTCCATCTTAGCTCTCACCTCATTTTGTTTACACTGGGATTTTTAGGCAGTCTTGCGAGAGCAGACTACGGACTGCTCCCTTTCTCAATAACTTGCGCCACCACACTGCTTTACGTTTTCAAAGTTTTTCCCAAAAACCAGCTCTTTTTATCAATAGCTGGTTTGCTCGGAGCTTTCTGGGGTTTAGTAGCTGGCTTTGGACATAATTATCTGTTTACAATGGAATTTTTGCAATCGAGCGCAAGAATGAAGGCTCATTGGGCAGAATTGACTGAACCGAACTATTTTGTTGTATTTATTTTCATTCTTCAAATCTTAGGCCTCTTTGGCTCAGCGGCCATGGCGTTTATCTCAATAAGATTGTCTGCATTACTTCTTTACAAATTCAGAACCCGAGCCAATCGGTCACTTAATATCTTTTTGTCAGATTGCTATCAACTAGTGATCATTCATTTTGAACCAAGCAAACTCTTAATGATTTGGTCCAGTATTATTTGCCTGATTGGATATTCGATTTTTTATTCACGTAATCCCGCTATTCAAAATTGGTATACTTCTAACTTAATTGTGCCAATCATGATGCTGTTTTATGGATCATCAGACTTTATTCTTTCAAAGATAAAAAAGAAAAGTCGGATCTTTTTCATGGCTTTGTTTCTTTCGGCATTAGTTATTCGAGGTTTCCGGTTGTATCCACTCAATGCCAATCATTCGCCTTGGCCCCATCAAAAAGTGATGTTGAATGCTGGGATGTATCTCAAAGAATATGGAGCCAGTTTACCAAACGGCCGTGTTGGTGCATGGAATGCCGGAATTATTGGCTATTATCAGGGTGGACACGTTGTTAATCTTGATGGATTGGTAAATAATGATATTTATCGATTTGCGGTTAAAAATGAGCTGCCAACATATTTGGTAGCTAAAAATATCATTTGCCTTATCGATTTTGAAATTATGTTTTCAGATGAGCACAGGCGCATGAGGGGGGGTTACAATGACACAGAATTCATTGATAAGCTTCTACCGATTAAGGTGTTTAGTTCAGAGGATGAGGGTTCTTTCTGGAAACATCTTACCCTCTATCAAATTACTGAGTTCCCAAACCCACCGGATTAATCATTTATGCCCCGCATCTTTTCCTGACAAAAGGTGTCAGGAATCCCCGGTAAACTAACAAATGTTTAAGGTTGAGACGGTAGCGGCCGTTTCACAGCCATGCTACAATCACGCCACCAAATCAGAACGGATGTTCCTCTTGAAGCGGTAATCAGTGACCAGTGAACCAGTGGTCAATACTGATACTGAAAACTATCTACTCAATACGGAAAAATTATGGAACCTCAAAATATCGTTGTGCGCGGCGCACAGCAGCATAATCTAAAACATATCGACGTCACCATTCCCCGCAACAAGCTGGTGGTGCTCACCGGCGTCAGCGGCAGCGGCAAATCGTCGCTGGCCTTCGACACAATTTATGCCGAAGGGCAGCGCCGCTACGTAGAAAGCCTGTCATCCTATGCCCGGCAGTTTCTGGGGCAGATGGAAAAGCCAAAGATTGATGCCATTACCGGGCTGAGCCCGGCCATTGCGATTGAGCAAAAAGCGGTGAGCAAGAATCCACGCTCCACAGTGGGTACTGTCACAGAAGTGATGGACTATTTGCGCGTATTATATGCCCGGATTGGCACGCCTCACTGTCCGGATTGTGGAACGGCCGTTACGCCCCAAACGGCCGAGCAAATTGCCCAGCAGCTTGCTGCCCTTCCGGCTGGAATCCGCTTCCAGCTGCTGGCACCCATTGCCCGCAACCGCAAAGGCACCCACAAAGACGCCCTCATGCAGGCGCGGCAGGATGGCTTTGTGCGCGCCCGCGTCAATGGCGAGGTGATAGACCTGGCGGGCAAGCTGCCCAACCTCAGCAAGAAGCACAAGCACAATATCGAGCTCGTCATTGACCGGCTGATTGTGCCAGACGAGATCAATGAAGAATTTATGACCCGGCTGGTCGATTCCGTGGAGACGACGCTGCGGGCCAGCGAAGGGCTGCTGCTGGCCGACCTGGGCGAAGAAACGTTAACGCTCAGCGAGCACAACGCCTGCACCAACTGCGGCTTTAGCTTTCCGGAACTGTCACCGCAGCTTTTTAGCTTCAACTCGCCGCTAGGCATGTGCCCGGACTGCAACGGCATCGGCACGCAAATGCAGGTAGACCCGGACCTCATCATCGAGGATGAAACGCTGTCTATTATGGATGGCGCACTGCGCTGGTATGGCAACGTGCGTAAAAAGAAAAACAAGTGGATGACGTCCCAGCTAACGGCCATTGCTGAACATTTCAACGTGGATTTAGACACGCCCTGGCAAGACCTGCCGGAGTCGTTTCGCCACAAGCTGTTCCACGGTGCAGGGGATGAGCTAATTCACTTCAAATATTCCAGCGAAAGCGAGGATGCATCATGGAGCGGCGAATCGAAACGGCCGCTTCGGGGCATCATCCATCACGTCAACCGGCTGTTTCACCAGACGAGCTCCGAACAGACGCGACGCTGGTATGCCAGCTTCATGAACCAGCTTCCCTGCAACACCTGCAGCGGCACTCGCCTGCGGCCCGAAGCCCGCGCCGTCACCGTTGGCGGCAAAACGCTGAACGAGGTGGGGCAGCTGGCGATTGACGAGGCGTTTGAGTGGGTGATAGGGTTGAACCGTAATCGGTATTCAGTAAACAGTAATCAGTATTCAGCTAATGGCAAAAATGGCAAATCTCCAAACGCCAGTCTCAAATCGACGGCCTCTCTGAATGAGGAGCAGTTTGAAATTGCCGAAGAGGTGCTCAAAGAAATCCGCGACCGGCTTCAGTTTATGCTAAACGTAGGGCTGCATTACCTGACGCTGGACCGGCCCGCGCCCAGCCTATCGGGCGGTGAAGGGCAGCGTATTCGGCTGGCCAGCCAGATTGGCTGCGGGCTGGTGGGCGTGCTCTACATCCTGGACGAACCGTCGATTGGCCTGCATGCCCGCGACAACCGCGCCCTGCTAGACACGCTGCATCAGCTGCGGGACATGGGCAACACGGTTCTGGTGGTGGAGCACGACGAAGAAACGATGGTAGAGTCTGACTGGCTGATCGATTTGGGGCCGGGCGCGGGCGTAAAAGGGGGCGAAATTATTGCCGCCGGGACGCCTGAGTTTGTTAAAGCCCAGCCTGACTCCCTCACCGGGAAATATTTGTCGGGGGAACTAAAGATTGTGGCGCCAAACGGCCGTATTCGCCGCAGCTCAGACATGGGCAAACTGGAGCTTATCGGCGCCAGCCTGCACAATTTGCGCAGCGTCAACGCCACCTTTCCCCTGGGCACCATGATTGTGGTAACGGGCGTCAGCGGCAGCGGCAAGAGCAGCCTCATTTCCGAAACGCTGCATCCGGCCCTGGCCCGCACGCTGCACCAGGCGCAGGGCACACCCGGACCACACAAGGCTATTCGCGGCCTGGAGCATTTGGATAAGGTAATCAACATCACGCAGGACCCGATTGGCCGCACGCCACGTTCCAATCCGGCCACTTATGTAAAGCTGTTTGATGAGATTCGCGGGGTCTTTGCCCAAACCAACGAGGCGAAAGCGCGCGGGTACAAGCCAGGGCGCTTCAGCTTTAATGTAAAGGGGGGCCGGTGCGAGGCGTGTTCGGGATACGGCCGTCGCAAAGTAGAAATGCACTTTCTGTCCGACGTATGGGTGCTGTGCCGCGAGTGCAACGGCCAGCGCTTCAACCGGGAGACGCTGGCCGTGAAGTACAAGGGCAAGACCATCGCCGACGTGCTGGACATGGACGTGCAGGATGCGCTGGAATTCTTCGCCAACCATCCCAAGATAAGCCGCATTCTGCAAACGCTGCACGATGTAGGGCTGGATTACGTGAAGCTGGGCCAGAGTGCCCTCACCTTGAGCGGCGGCGAGGCGCAGCGCATTAAGCTGTCTAAAGAGCTGAGCCGCGTGGCGACCGGCCGCACCGTCTATATTTTGGACGAACCGACCACCGGCCTGCACTTTGCCGACGTGCAAAAGCTTCTGGACGTACTGCACCGGCTGGTGGATGCCGGCAATACGGTGATTGTGATTGAGCACAACATGGACGTGATTAAAACGGCCGATTGGCTCATCGATCTTGGGCCAGAGGGCGGCGACGGCGGCGGGCAAATCATTGCCCAGGGCACGCCAGAGCAGGTAGCGCAGGTGGAAGAAAGCTACACCGGTCAGTTCTTGCGCGAGATGTTAAGGTTGGAAACGGTCGTTTCTCCTTGATGAAAACATCGAAAGGTAAAAATGAACCGATCAACACCTGAGTGGGAGTTGTATGAGCGCATGATTGCGCAAATGCTCGCCAATCAAAGTTCTACAAATTACTCCGTAACCCCCAATGCGCGTCTCGTTGGCAGAATTAGCGGGCGAAGTCGGCAAATTGATGTCCTAATTGACCCACGTCATGATACAGATAATTCAGATCGAATTATCGTTGATGCTAAAAAACGAAATCGAAAAATTGATGTTACGGAAGTTGAAGCGTTTAGAGGGCTGATGGAAGATGTAGGAGCCTCTCACGGGATTCTTGTTTCCCCAAGCGGATATACAAAGTCAGCGGAGCAAAGAGCTCAAGCAACAGTTTCAATTCGTCTTGTCCCACTAGACCGACTCATGGATTTCGATCCATCAACATGGCCAAAATGCAAAGCAGAAAATTGCAAAAAAGGGCGTGTGTTTTGGGACGGCTACCCAGAATTATCCATGCCTCCTATTACACTTCGGGAATCTGGTTTGGTACAGTCACATAATAAACCCTTTGTTCACTACGTAGGAAAATGTGACCGTTGTGGCAAATTTCACGTTCAATGTCTAACGTGCGGTGAACTCTTTTCAGTTGATGAAAACAATGAAGACGATTTTGGTCAACAGTGCCGTTGCAAGCCGCTTTGGTTTTGGATAGCTTCCATTGAGAAGGATGAACGTGGATTTCAGCGGACTGAAATCCACGTTGTGTTTCTAAATAGTGGAAAAGTGATTACTACAGATCGAAGATCGCTTCAGTAAACCATCTCAACAACACCTTTGCAGGTATAACGAAATGGGTAGATTTAAAGTATAAAAGTATGAGCAATGTAGACAAACGTAACATCCTTGATGATGAAGTTTTTACATATCGAGAAGGCAAAGACCAAAAAGTTTTTATTTTCTGGCACGGTAAGCAGGTCAAAATTTTAAAAGGCCAACAGGCTCAGAAGTTTCTGGCAAAAATCAGCGGTTTGGAACACAAGGAAGCGCAGTTAGTCATGGCCAAAGCGACGAGCAATTTCAAACGTGGCAACGAGCGACAAAACAATCCTTAGAAGAGGATTATTAGGAGCGCAGAACAGAAATGATCTGGAAAGACGTAGTTTGGAATCAATTTGGGGCAGCGATTGATATGTTGGACGATGCTTTAATTGCCTGCCCCGATGAGCTTTGGCAAGCACACATCTTTAACGAACCGGGACCACAACCTTGAATCCAGAAGCATTCATCAAACAGTATGAGGCGGCTTTAGCCGCGCAAGATTGGCAGCAGGTGGCCCCGCTGGTGCATCCCGACGCCTGCGTGACGTTTTCCTCTGGCGCGGTGCATGTAGGCAAAACGGCCGTGCAGCAGGCATTTGAGCGCAATTTCAGCCTGATTCAGGACGAGACGTACAAAATTGAGAATGTGCATTGGGTAAAGAAGGGAGCGGATACGGCCGTTTACCTCTTCACCTTTCACTGGACCGGCCTCATCAACGGCAAGTCTGCCAGCGGAGCGGGCACCGGCAGCGCCGCTCTAGTCAACGGCGAAAACGGTTGGCAGCTGGTGGTTGAACATTTAGGACCCAGAGCGAATGACACCTGAAGCCCAACTTGATCGGGTTCGCAAAATTTGCTTTGCGTTTCCGGAAACCACAGAACGACTGTCTCATGGCGAGCCGACCTTTTTTGTGCGCGGTAAGAAGGTGTTTGTCATGTTTGCCAATAATCATCATGATGACGGCCGTGTTGCCGTTTGGGTCCCTGCTTCACCTGGGCTTCAGGAGCTGCTAATAGAGACCCAACCAGAGACTTTTTTCAAGCCACCATACGTCGGCGTGCGCGGCTGGATCGGTATCGAACTCGACCAAATTAGCGATGAAGATTTGCAGTTTTATATCCAGAGCGGGTGGTTTTTGATTGCCCCAAAGAAATTACAGGTACAATTCAGTGAATCGGAATAGCGACAGGAGATCTTATGAAAGCAACTGGCACCTTTGCAGTAAAGCTGCTTCCTCTTGAACCATATGCCACCGGCAGCGAGGGCAATAGCCTGGGCCGTATGTCCATCGACAAAACCTTTCAGGGCGATCTGGCGGCCACAAGCCAGGGCGAAATGCTGTCGGCCATGACGCCAACCGAAGGATCGGCCGGATATGTAGCTATGGAACAGGTAAGCGGCACCTTGAACGGCAAGCAAGGCACGTTTGTTTTGCAGCACTTTGGCATCACCAACGCCACGGGAAGCCGCCTGATTTTGGAAGTGGTACCCGATTCGGCAACTGGCGACTTGGCCAGCTTGAGGGGAACGATGGACATACAAGTTGAAGATGGCCAGCACACGTATCAATTTGAATATTCACTGGACTAAAAATTAAAAATAGCCTATCAAAAAGGTGAAAAGATGAGCGATTGGAATAAAAAGATCATTGCCGAGTTTCGCGCGAACGAGGGCAAGGTTGGCGGGCAGTTTGAGAATACACCTTTGCTATTACTGCATACAACGGGTGCCAAGAGTGACAAGCAGCGCGTAAATCCAGTGGCCTATATTAAAGATGGGGAGCGTTACGTCGTTATCGCGTCTAAAGGCGGTGCACCCAATAACCCAGACTGGTATTACAACATCGTGGCCAACCCCGAGGTACAGGTGGAAGTTGGCAGCCAGCAGTTCACGGCCAAAGCCACAGTTGCGGAAGAGCCGGAACATTCCCAGCTATACGAAAAAATGGCTACCAAGAATCCTGGCTTTGCCGAATACCGACGAAAAACAACCCGCGTCATACCGGTTATCATCTTGACTCCAGAAGACTAAGTTACTGGCCGTACCTCGCATGAAAATAGCTGATATTCCCCGGCTGCGCCTGCGCTGCCAGCACCTGACGTCCGCCCCACTAGAGAATCCGGTAGAAGTGGTGCAGCGGTTAACGGCCGTTCAGGCCCAGGACTATTACGGCGCTTTGTGGGCTCTCGGCCTGCGCCTGCACAATGCCGCTGAAGCCGATCTGGATGCCACGTTCAATTTGGGAGCCATCCTGCGCACCCACGTTTTGCGCCCCACCTGGCACTTTGTCACGCCAGAAGATATTCGCTGGCTGCTGCAGCTTACCGCACCGCGGGTGCACATGCGCTGCGGCACGGGATATCGCCAGCTAGATTTAGACGAAAAGACACGCCAGCGCTGCCACGAAGTGCTGATTCAAGCCCTGCATGGGGGCAGGCACCTAACGCGCCACGAATTAGGCCAGGCGCTCGATAAGGCGGGCATTAAGAACGCTGAAACAGGCAGACGTCTAACTTACATCGTGATGAGTGCGGAACTGGATGGCGTCTTGTGCAGTGGCCCGCGGCGCGGCAAGCAGTTTACTTATGCCCTGCTGGACGAGTGGGTGCCACCTGCCCATCCACGCACGCCAGATGAAGCCCTGGCTGAACTCACACGCCGCTACTTTGTAAGCCACGGTCCGGCCACCGTACATGATTTTGCTAACTGGTCTGGACTCACGGTAGCGGACGGCCGTACCGGCCTGGACATAGTGCAAAACGATCTGGACTGCGCCGAAATAGACGGTCAAACTTACTGGTTTTCTCCGGATCCCCCACCTGAGGTCGAACATCCCCCGCGCGCCTTTATGCTCTCCGTATTCGATGAGTACGGTATTGGCTACAAGGATCGCGCGGCCATTGCCAATGATGAAGTAAGCGCTCAGCTAGGCAATCTGGGCAACGCGCTCACGTACGTTCTTGTGCTGGATGGCCAGCTCATCGGCTCCAGCCGCCGTACGCTGCAAAAAGATGTCGTAACGATTCAGCTAAACAGCTTCCGCCCGCTTAACGCCGCAGAGCACCAAGCCGTGGCAGAGGCAGCGCAACGCTTTGGTGCCTTTCTGCAAAAGTCCGTCCTCATCAAATAGTTCAACCAGAATCATCGTTCAATTAGAGTCAAATAGCCGCGGATAGAAGTGTATATTACTTTGTGCCGCTAAATATGCCTGTGTCTATTGAAACGACCTTGCGCAGCCATTAACCTCATCGGCAAATGGTAAAGGTACGCAAAGGAGTTTCATAATGACAACGTATAGTAAATTTCGAATTTTTATATTGTTAATTTTCTTAGGGATTCTGATAGCTGGTTTAGCTGAGTACGACCCAGTACGTGCCGATTTTGTGCAAAATGAGGAAAAGTATTGGAACATGGGCAATTTGGCTTTGCCCAGCGGCGGCAACGGCGACATCGAGCACTGCACCGTGCAGAGCAGCAATCTGAAGGCCCCAAACAACGTGGTGGGCTTTAATGTCTACACGCCTCCCAGCTACAACAGCGGCAGCCAGAATTATCCGGTTATTTACCTGCTCCACGGCCTCAATGGGCAGGAATACAACTATTTCTCTTACTTTAGCAACAGCACCTTCTTCAACAGCAGCAGCGGCAGCCTGCCCAGCCTCATCGACAACGGCCTGGCTGACGAGGCGATCATCGTCTTGGTCAACGGCGGGGCGCAAAGCTTCTACAACGACTGGAGCGACAGCACGGTCTACGGCCCCAGCTCGGACTTCCCCATTATGTCGGAGTCGGTGATTATGGAGGATGTGATTCCCTTTGTGGACGCCAACTTCCGCACCATTGCCAGCCGAAACGGCCGTGGCATCGAGGGCTTCTCTATGGGCGGTCGTGGCGCGGTCAAGCTGGCCTTCAACTATCCTGACCAGTTCTGCTCGGCCATTGCCTATGCCGGGGCAGCCTATGAGTCGATTCCGGGCTCAGCCAGCGGCAATCCCTACATTGGCCCACATGAAGATGGCAACAAGATTTCCAACATCGCCGCCAGCAACGCCAGTGACATTCTGGCCAACGGCTTGCAGATTCGGCTGGTGGACGGAGCCAGCGATGGAGCAGCGGGCCAGGGGGGCGGCAGCGATGCGCTGAGCGTGCAGCTGACCAATCTGGGGATTGACCACGAGTTTGTGGCCAGCCAGAGTGGGGTGAATGGGCACAACTGGGCGCAGTATCACCTGGCAACGGGCGCTTACGGGCTGAATTTTCACTTTCAGTGCTTTAATGCCGCTGCTTCAGCCAGCAATTTTTCTGCGGCCTCTGCGAGTGTAGCAAGAACCGACATTATGGCGCGGCAGCCAACGCCAACACCAACAAGAGATTGGCCTCGTTCAACGCCCGCGCCTACAGCAACACAGCCAGCGCCAACCGCCACGGCCACAATGCCGCCAGCACTCACGCCAACAGTGCCACCGGCGCCATCATCAACACCCGTCAGCAGTGGCTCATGTAATTGAACGAGCGTATTAATTTACTCATTAAGCACATTAGATTTCAAAAGTCTTGTTTCTCATTGGTGATAAACCCATTGTTAAACTGACTTTTGAAATCTACTCCAATGTAAAAGTCACGTCTAAACTGAGGAACAGTGCACGCTTGTTGTCGAAAATGATATTCCTTGTTCGTCGGTGAGTAAAAGCACGATAGAAAAAGGAGTGATTGATGACACACAAAATCGTTTCCCAGCAAGCGTGGCACCAGGCCCGGCAAGCGTTTCTGGCAAAAGAGAAAGAGTTCACCAGGCTTCGCGATGAGTTGAGCCAGCAGCGACGCGAACTGCCGTGGACTAAAGTAAAGAAGCAGTACTTATTTGAAGGACCAGACGGGCCGGAAACGCTTGCCGACTTGTTTGGCGGTAAAAGCCAGCTCATTGTTTATCATTTTATGTACGGGCCGGATTGGGGGGAACGGGGCTGCCCCAGCTGCTCATTCTGGGCGGACAACTTCAATGGCATTGATGTTCACCTGGCGGCACGCGATGCAACGCTGCTGGCGGTGTCGCGCGCACCGCTGGAAAAAATTGAGAAGTACAGACGCAAAATGGGCTGGGATTTCAAGTGGGTTTCCTCGAATGGCTCTGATTTCAACTATGACTATCATGTCTCGTTCACGCCAGAAAGTGTGGCGGATGGAAGCGCCCGCTACAATTACCAACCACATGACAACACGGATGAAGCGCCCGGCATTTCCGTCTTCTACAAGGATGAAAATGGGGCCATCTACCATACCTATTCCGCCTATGCCCGTGGCTTGGATATGCTGAACGGTGCGTATCATTACATGGACCTATTACCCAAAGGACGAGATGAAGCCGGTTTGCCCTGGACTATGGCCTGGCTAAACTATCACGATCTTTATGAAGTAAGCACAAAAGAGTAAACCCTGCACTGCCCTCCCCCAGGCCGCTCTACAAAACCTGACTGCCATGTAGGCTGTAAGAATTGATAGCTACTATCTCCATGGCAGTCTTCGCCTGTCTAGCGAACAATTCAAAATTCTATGATATGAAGAGAATATTTTTACGCTTCAGATTACCCTGGTCAATTTTGCTTTTCCTTGCCGCCCTGGCAGCCAACACGGCCGTTTCTGCCCAAGATGCTCCACCAACTGAACAAATTATCGACCAGGTACGGCCGTTTGCCCCCAGCACCCACTTTCGCCACCTATCTACCGCCGATGGCCTGCCGGTAAACGATATACGGGCCATTTTGCAAGATAGCACCGGCTTCATCTGGATTGGCACTTCGGATGGCCTTAGCCGCTACGATGGCTACAGCCTCACCACCTACAAACACGATCCGGCCAACCCCAACAGTCTGGGCAACAATCAAGTCCGTGACATTGTGGAGGGGGCCGCAGGCGAGCTGTGGGTTGCCACGGAGGGAGGCGCCAGCCGCTTTAATCCCCATACGGAACAATTCACACAGTACCAACACGTGCCCGGCGATCCAAACAGCCTGGCTGGTGACACAATTTTCAAAACCTTCCATGATAGCCAGGGCAACGTTTGGTTTGGGTCTCTACCCAATTTTGGCCTGCATAAACTGAATCCAGCGACAGGCCAGATGAGCCGATACACTCCGGCCAATAGCAACATTGAGCGTGGAGCTACATGGGGCTTTGCCGAAGCCCCAGACGGCACACTGTGGCTTATCTCTGATAGATATTTGCAGCGATATGATCCAGAAACGGACACATTTACCTCATTCCCCGTTTTGCCAAATGAGCGGCGACTGGGGGCAATTGTGCTGGATGAAAACGGCCGTCTCTGGCTTGGCGGCACTACGGGTCTGTATAACTTTGATCCACAGAGTGAAGAACTAAGACATTTTGAAGAACTGCCCGGCATAGAAAGCCTGCTGCTGAATGAAGACGGCCGTCTCTGGATTGGTACCCGCAATGATGGCCTCATCATCTTTGAAACAGAGGCGGAATCAATCGTGCGCCATATTCAGGCCGACATGACCAATCCGCAGAGCCTGAGCAGCAACTTTATCAAAACCATTTATAAAGATGACGCTGGCCTAATCTGGCTGGGAACCGGAGATGGCGGTGTCAACCTGTTTAATCCTGACTGGGATCGCTTTGCCAATTACCGCCACGAGCCTTTAAATGCCAACAGTCTGGCCGCGCCAATTGTTGGAGGGCTGAGCGGAGACGCCCACGGCAACCTATGGGTTGTAAACGACGCCGAATTCAACAAGATTGACCTGGCCACCGGTTTTGTCACGCACTACGATACGGCCGATTTTCTACCCGAAGGACGTCCAGGGATCAATTCGGTATTGGCAGATAGCCAGGGAATGATGTGGTTTGGTTTATCTGACGGCCTGCTTCTCCGGCTGGAGCCAACAACCGGCACGGGTGAGCTGGTACGACTATACGAACGGCCGCCTGCGACAGACGGAATCAATCCGCCCAAGCCTATCATTGGCCTGCTTGAGGATGACCAAGGCAACCTTTGGGTGGCGGGTAAACGAGATGGACTCTTTCGTTTGAATTCAGCCAGGGAAGTGACGGCCTCCTACTTATTACCTGGCCCCAACGCAAGCCCCACGGAGATGACTCTGGCCGCGCCGCAAATTAACGCCATTGCCAGCGATTTGGTCGGGAATATTTGGCTGGGCTACGAAAGAGGGGAGCTAAGTCGGCTTGATGCCAGCAGCGGCACATTTACCCACTTCCGCACCGGCACAAACGGAAATGCTCCTGGCGGTTTTATCGAGGATATTTTTGCTGGTGAAAACAGCCGTCTCTGGTTAGCCACCAATCAAGGTCTCGTTCACTTCGATCCCCAAACAGAGACCATAGACCATTTTTCTACAGCCGCAGGATTTTCCAGCACGTTTACAGAAGCAATTTTACAAGATGAAGCGGGTTTTCTTTGGATCAGCAGCAAGCATGGCCTGGCGAAGTTCGATCCGCAAGAAGGTCGTGTTGTGGCTTTGTTCGACGCGGCCGACGGCCTGGCCGGTGATGAGTTTAGCCGTGCAGCAAAATGGGTGGGTGAAAACGGCCGTTTCTACTTTGGTCATAACAACGGCTTTACCAGCTTCGATCCTTCTGCACTCACTGGCAATAATGACTACAATCCACCTGTCGTTCTCACTGCCCTGCGCCTCTTTAATGAACTCGAACCCATTAGCCCAGATTCCCACCTGAACCAGCCGCTTTGGGAAACAAACAGCATTACCTTTGACCACAACGATGACGTTATCACCTTCGACTTCGCTGCCCTCAGCTATGCCGCGCCGGAACAAACGCACTATCGTTTTCGGCTGGATGGGTTTGAAACGGCCTGGAATGAAGTCACCAGCGAACGCCGCTTTGCCACCTATACACACCTTCCCGCCGGGAGCTATACATTTCGGGTGCAAGCCGCTGACAGCCAGGGGCTTTGGAGCGACCAGGAAGCG
This sequence comes from Promineifilaceae bacterium (SeqCode), assembly GCA_041987425.1. Classification (GTDB taxonomy): domain Bacteria; phylum Chloroflexota; class Anaerolineae; order Promineifilales; family Promineifilaceae; genus Leptofilum. The sequence goes on from JBHIWP010000016.1 coordinate 24,643, forward strand.
TCCCTGGACATTGCCGTAAACCCACCCTGGTGGGAAACCTGGTGGTTCCACCTAGGCACCCTGGCCTGGGTCGTTCTGGCAGCTATGGCTATTATGCGCTGGCGCGTTTACGCCGTTAAGCAGCGCAACCAGGAATTAGAAGAGCAGGTGGCTCTGCGCACCGAAGAGTTAGCCGCAGCCAAACAAAGAGCAGAGGTTGCCAGCCACGCCAAAAGCGAATTCCTGGCCAATATGAGCCATGAGCTGCGCACGCCGCTGAATGGCGTGCTGGGCTACGCCCAGATCTTGCAGCGTGATGCAGAGCTTACCAACGGCCAGCGTGAGGGACTGCAAACGATCTACAACAGCGGCCGTCACTTGCTTACGCTCATCAATGACGTGCTAGACCTGGCCAAAATCGAGGCCCGCCGACTGGAAATTCACCCTGTTGAGCTCAATTTGCCAACGTTTTTAGAAGGCATCACCGACATGATGAAGCTGGCAGCCCAGCAAAAACAGCTTCAGCTCATCTATGAAGCCGACCCGGAACTACCGCAGGTTATTTTTGCCGATGAAAAGCGTCTGCGGCAGGTGCTGCTTAATTTGCTGGGCAACGCCATGAAATTTACCGAGAAAGGTACTGTCACCTTCCGCATAATGACGATACAGGCAGTGGAGCAAACCAGTAAGCCAAAATTGTGCCGGCTGCGGTTTGTAGTAGAAGACAGCGGTATTGGCATTGCCTCTGATCAGCTTAGCCGCATCTTCCAGCCATTTGAACAAACAGGCAATACCCAAACGCGCGCTGAAGGCACTGGCCTGGGCTTACCGATAAGCCAGCAGCTGGTTCAGCTCATGGGCGGTAAAATTGAGGTTACCAGCACGGTAGATAAAGGCAGTCGTTTTGGGTTTGAGGTGACGTTCCCCGTGGTAACAGAAACGGCCGCTTCGAACGCTTCAACTTTCACCCATCACATTACTGGCTACCAGGGTCCGCGCTGCCGCATTCTGGTGGTGGACGACCGCCTGGAAAATCGGATGGTGCTGCTGAATCTGCTAGAGCCGGTAGGGTTTGACATTGCCCTGGCAGAAAACGGACAGGAAGCGGTGGAAAAAGTGCTTCACTTCAAGCCAGATCTGATCCTGATTGACCTGGTCATGCCGGTGATGATGGGCTTTGAAGCCGTGGCAACCATACGCGACATGCCAGCGTTTACGGCCGTTCCTATCATTGCTGTATCGGCCAGCGTGTTGGAAACAGACCAGGAGTCCAGCCGCCGCGTAGGCTGCGACGCATTTCTCACCAAGCCCATTGAAGTAGATAAATTGTTCGACCTGCTGCAAACCCACTTGCAACTTACCTGGGAGTTCGATTCGCAGCATGAGTTAGGGACATTTGTGGAAACGGCCGTTGACCCAGAAATTGAACTTGTGCCGCCACCAGCCGCAGAGCTGGAAACGCTGATAGCCCTGGCCCGCTTCGGCAATATGGATCATATTCGGGAACAGGCCAGCCATCTGAAAACATTGTCGCCCCAGTATCATGGCTTTGCCAGCACCCTGGATCAGCTCGCCGCCGATTTTGAAGATGAAAAAATATTGACTTTTCTCACCCAGTTTCTGCCAAATGGACGCAGCGAGGCTGGAAACGCTAAAGAGTGACAACTTATGCACCAACACAACAACAAGCTAATTCTGATTATTGACGACAACGTCACCAACCTTAAGGTAGCCATTGAACACCTAAAGACATACGGGCTGGAAATCATCATCGCTCGCAACGGTGAATCGGGCCTGGAACGCGCGGCCTTTGCCCAGCCCGATCTCATTTTGCTAGACGTGCGCATGCCGGGCATTGATGGATTTGAAACCTGCCGCCGTTTGAAAGCCAACAAAAGCACCAGGGAGATTCCCGTCATTTTCATGACCGCATTGGCAGACGTTTCTGATAAGGTCCAGGGCTTCGATGTAGGGGCAGTAGACTACGTAACCAAACCACTTCAGGCAGAAGAGGTTTGGTCCAGAGTAAAAACCCACCTGACGATTCACGCCTTGCAGCAGGAAATGGCTGAGCGCATTTATGAGCTGGATGCGTTTGCCCAAACGGTAGCCCACGATCTTAAAAACCCGCTGGGACGCATGGTTACCGGCCTGGATTTACTGCAAGAGATGGCCATGCCGCAGCTTGATGCACAAGCACAAGAGATCCTGGAGATTAGCCTGAACGGCAGCCGCCAGATGGTGAAGATTATTGACGAGCTGCTGCTATTAGCCAGCGTGCGGCAAAGCGAAGTTCCGCTTGAGGCGCTTTACATGGAAGAAATTGTTCTGTCTGCCAAAGAACGATTGCTGCACATTGTTGATGAGCGTAGAGCAGAAATTATATTGCCGGAAACATGGCCAACGGCCGTTGGCTACGCCCCTTGGGTAGAAGAAGTATGGGCTAACTATCTGAGCAATGGACTAAAGTATGGCGGTACGCCTCCGCGTCTTCGGCTGGGCGGGGAAGAATTAGCCAGTGGCTATGTGCGCTTCTGGATACGTGACAATGGGGCTGGTCTTTCTGCGGACGAACAAGCAAAGTTATTTCAGGCATTTTCTCGAGTACATTCTCAATCCATCAAGGGCCACGGCCTGGGCCTGTCCATCGTTGGCCGCATCATCAAGCGACTGGGGGGCAAAGTAGGTGTGCAGAGCAAACCAGGTCACGGCAGCCTGTTCTACTTCACCCTGCCCTCAATTGAGACGGCCGTATCAAATAACCCTATCGAATAACAAAAGGAATAAAAACCTGGTGCCCGCCTGCATTAACGGTAAGCGTTTGCGATTGCGGCTGCGAGCTGCCAAACTCATTGCTGCTCACGGTAACCACGTTTTCTAAAACCGTTCCTGGCTGTAAATTCTCAGAAACCACCGTGGGTATTGTGATGATGATTTGCTGCCCGGGGCCAATATCTATACCGCTCGCCAGCAGGGGCGGCGCGCTGTCGGCGGAGGAGGCTCCATCCACCTCAACCTCGCCATTTAGCGACAGTCCATCGGCCATGATGAAGTTGATAACGGCATTCGTAGCCGTAATCGTTTCGTTATTGGTGACAATAATCTGGAACGTTACCGCGTCCCCCGGTTTGGGATTAGGGTTGTCCACCTGCTGCGTCACCGCCAATCCCTTCGGCACGCAAGTCAGACTCACATCGTCAATGGCGTAGCCATCTCCGGCGCTAATACTCCCTGGATTGAAGGGGAAATTGTCGTAAAAGCCAAATTTAATCTGAAAACGGTCGGTGAGCTCAAGTCCATTTGCCAAAGCCGCGGCTTTGAGGTCGACTTGCGCGTTTTGGAAAGCATCATTATTACTGCCAGCAAAATCATAAACTTTCTCCCAGGCATCTTCAGGCTGTTCGCGAATGAAGAGGCCATCATAGTTAACATCATACTCGTCGCCCAAGTCGTGCCAGCTAAAGTTCAAGGTCACTTCGGCCTGACCAGTGAGGTCGGCCGTGAGAATGAGCGCTGCTTCTGATTTGGCACCCCCGGCGACGCTATCATCGAGCACTGCGCTGTAGCTGCCGTTGTTGGGAAGGTCTGTCAGGATACGAACACGACCTTCTTGGGTAACGGCCGTTTCCCATGCCGAGCTCAACGCGCCACTTTCGAATCCCTCATTAAAGCCACAGCTCACGACCTCATTGATGTTGAGAACGGCCGTAGCCTGCCGCATTTCGTCCACGTTGGGTGAATCGGCCGTAGCCACAAACGTAACTGCGCCAGCGGCAGCCCCGGCCGCCACCTCAAACGAAGCGCTGCGGCTCAGCGATTGTCCTGGATTTAACGATTGGGCTATCGTCCAGGTGATTTCATTGTTAGCCACGCTGGCGTCACCGCTTAGCGAGGCCATTTGCAACGATAGCGCATTCTGCAAAGGAGCCGTCAGCACAATATTCGAAGCTGTTACTCCTGTATCATTGCTAACCTCAATCGTAAAATCGACCGTATCTCCCGGCAGTAAATAACTTTTTGAAGCAGAAACGTTGATAGTTAGGCCAGTTACGTAGGCATTAATGGCATCGTTGACGTTGATGCGGGCCATATCCGTTTCTAGCCCGCCACTGCGCCCATCATCCACCAGCACGCCACTCGTCTGCAAAGCTGTCAGCACCTCGTCTACAGAGGCCCCTGGCATAGCCTGTTTAAACAAGGCCCAGGCACCGGCAACGTGTGGCGTAGCCATAGAAGTGCCTTGCTTGGTGCCTGCACCGCCCGGCACGGCCGCATAAATGCTCACCCCTGGCGCCAGCAAGTCAAGAAATGGAGCTACATTAGAAAAGTAAGCCACATTATCGGCATCATCTGTGGCCCCGACACTTACGGCCGTTGAGATGCAGCCAGGAGCACCCGTGCTGTCCCGAAAACCATCATTCCCGGAGGCAATAACCGTAGCAATTCCAGCCGCGCGCAGGTTATCAATGGCGGCCTTGCGGCTGTCGCTGTCGCAAGTGGCGTAATAACGCCCTCCGCCAATACTCATGTTCACGCTGGCAATGTTGTAGGTATTGCGCAACTCGTAAACGCGCTCCAGGGCGGCAATCTGGTCGCTGGTAAAGGTAAGAACGCAGTTACCGTATCCTCCACAATAGGTGGTGCTGTTGAACAGAGAAAAAATCTGAATGGCAATGATGTCGGCATCTGGCGCCACGCCGACGATGTTGCTGCCATTATCCCCTGCGGCAATGCTGGCTACGTGGGTGCCGTGGCTACAGTCCGACTGCGCTTTGCTGTTGGCAGCGCCCACGGCATTTGTGCAGTCTACCCCAGAGCCAACGGCCGTCGATTCTTCCACGCCGCCGGGGCAGACAGTTGTGGCGCTGTACGTTGCGTTTGTGGTGGAGTAACAGGCCTCAGAAACGATACGGCTGCCGCCAGTGGTAAAGGCAGCATGAGCTGTAGCTACGCCCGTGTCCAAAATGGCTACGGTCTGCCCTGTGCCTGTGTAGCCGCTGGACCAGGCATCATCTGCCCCAATAACCGGAATGCTGCTGCTGAGCGTCGGCGGCACAGGCACATCTTCTTCAATAGACACAACCTGGGGCAGTTGCAGCAGCGTTTCCAGAGCCACAGCATCCACTTCCAGGGCTAAATAGGGAATATATTGATAGGCGGCAATAACGGCCGTGTTTGTATCGGCCATCTGTTGGAGAACCGTATCCTGCAAGCCGTCGATGCTTAGCTGCTGCGTCTGGATCGACTGGACATCTTCTAAATCACCCTCGGGCCGGAAAAATGGCAGGTCTAGCTGCACCAGCACGCGCACGGTGCCCATTTCTTCTGCCTGGGCCATAAGCTGAGCAGCAGCATCCACCTCTTGCCCTGCTGAACTGGCCGCCACGGGTACGGCCGTGTGCCGCGCCAGCAGCCCCACAAACAACAGCACCAAAAAAATTGGCACGCAGCGTAAACAAGAGAGGGCTTTTAAGGATTGATCCTTTGCAAACTTCACAGTCATTCTCCAGGTGTCGGCCAGCCAGAATGGTAAGCTCTGGTCTGAAGCATTTAAATTCTCTTTTGAAGTGCAACCAGGGGTATGGCTCCCATCTTCCCAAAAACTACTTTACTAATTCCTGCTTTTATTCAACTTCAGCATAAAATTATCATAAATTAAAAGCCGTCCACCAGATATAGCGAATCCGTCATAGCACCCCTGTCCTGTTGACAGCGAGAGGAGCAAACATTGTTAACAAGCAGACCATACTTTATAATCCGCTAGATATGATGAATTCCAGAAAGAAAGTGTCCGAGACAGGAATTTGTCGCTGGTGATGCGTTTCTACGTAAACCATAAAAAGGAGAGATTAATCGTATGCTGCCTTCGGTTAATGTAGATGTGATGGTTCAGTTTCTTGCTGAACTTCTCAACATACCCAGCCCAACCGGGGATACAGACCAGGCAATCGAGTGGCTAGAAGAAAAGTTTGCCGCTTCATTTGCTGCCCAGCCCATAACCATAAAACGCACGCCTAAGGGCCTGCTTGTGCTCCATTGGCCAGGTAAGAAAGACGATGCGCCACGGGGCTTAACTGCGCATGTGGACACGTTGGGGGCAATGGTGCAGCAAATTAAGCGAAACGGCCGTTTGCGCGTCACGCAGCTAGGCGGCTGGAGCTGGACTTCTGTGGAGGGCGAAGGTGTTACAATTTTCGCCAGCAATGGGCAGACCTATCGAGGCGCATTTCTCCCCACCCATGCCTCCATTCACGCACACGCCAGCAAGGATCGCAATGCTCCACGCGACGATACCAATATGGAAGTGCGCATTGACGCCGTCACCTGCTCAGAAAAAGAAACCAAAGCCTTGGGCATTCGGGTTGGTGATGTCATCGCCTTTGACCCGCGTGTGGAAGTAAGCGAATCTGGCTTTATCAGCTCGCGGCATCTGGATGATAAGGCCAGCATTGCCTGCATGTATGGCACCATGCTGGCCCTGGCCGAGGCGGGCCTACAGCCTGCTCAAGACACTTACTTTCACATCAGCAATTACGAGGAGGTTGGGCATGGTGCTGCCACGGGATTTCCACCCAACATTGCCGATCTAATCTCCATCGACATGGCGGTGGTTGCTCCTCAGCAAGCCTCAAATGAGCATTCCGTGACGATTTGCGCCAAAGATTCAGCAGGACCGTACCATATGGCGCTGCGTCGTCAGCTAGAAGCGCTGGCCGAGGCGCATGACCTCCGCTACGAGACCGATATTTATCCTTACTATGGCTCAGATGGTGAATCGTTCTGGCGAGCAGGAGGCGACGTGCGGGTGGGTTTGATTGGCCCCGGTGTCGACGCTTCTCACCATTATGAAAGAACCCATCGCGATGCCCTGGATAACACGGCAAAATTGCTGCTGGCTTATTTACTTTCTGACTAATAACAGGCGCTGCTAGCCTATATAAACGATAAAGACTTTTGCCGATTATGTTACAGAGTACTCCAAGGTAGGAGATTAATTTCTATGAAGAAAATTTTGCTATTGCTAACTCTTGCGCTGCTGGTTAGCTTAACTGCCTGCGGTAATGAAGAACCAGAGAGTTCCCCTACGGCCGTAACCGACATACCAACGGCCGAAGCCAGCGAAACCCCTAGCCAACAAGAAGCCAACGTAGACAGCATTGAAATCCTCATCCTGGAATCGTTTCCGGTGCAGGTAAACGTTCGTGCCCGAGGCGATCTGCCCGATGGCTGCACAACGATTGACACAGTAGACACAACACAGCTAGGCACCACGTTTAACATCACCATCACCACCCTGCGGCAAGCCGCTGAACTTTGTACCGAAGCCCTGGTTCCCTTTGAAGAAACAATCTCGCTAGACGTGCTGGGCCTAAGTGCCGGAACCTATGCCGTGAACGTCAACGGCATCACCGGCTCATTTACCCTACAGGTGGACAATGTGGCCCAGGCACAACCAACGCCAACGGCTACCCCGGCCGATGACAGCAGCAGTTTGGGAATTATCAACGGCCGTGTCTGGCACGATTTATGCGCCGTGGCCGGGGGTGAAGGAGACGACGAAAGCGCCGTTCCTTCTGAAGGCTGTATTGCCGCCCCTGCGGGTGGCTTCCAGGCCAATAGCCTGCTGGACAGCGGCGAACCGGGCATTCCCAACGTGTTGGTTCGGGTGAGTGAGGGCGCCTGCCCTGCTGCAGACAGCCTGACCACCACCACCACAGACGAAGATGGCGATTACGTCTTTACCGACGTGAGCGCAGGAGAATATTGTGTTTCAGTAGATGCCCTGGATGTGGCAAATGAACTGCTGCTGCCCGGCGCCTGGACCTTTCCCGACAATGACGTAAGCAGCACCACTGTCACCGTGGAAAGTGGCGGTTTGGTTACCGGCATCAACTTTGGCTGGGACTATCAATTTTTGCCCGTGCCCGAAGTGGACCTGGCAAACTGCACCAACAGCATCGCTTTTGTGCAGGACGTTACCGTACCGGATGATACGCTCTTTGCCCCCGGAACAGAGTTTGAGAAAACGTGGCAGCTGCGCAACAGCGGCACCTGCCCCTGGACAACAGGATACAGCCTGATTTTTGCTGGTGGCGACGACATGGGCGGCCCTGTTAGCGTGCCCTTGGAAAACGCCGTCGTGCCGGGCCAAACGGCCAATGTCAGCGTCTCCTTGACAGCGCCAGAGACGCTGGGCACATACCGCGCCGACTGGCTAATGGCTGATGCCGCAGGCAACCCATTCGGCGTGGATGGCTTTGACGACCAGGTAATATGGGTGCAAATTGAAGTAGGCACGCCAGCGGCAACGGCCGAACCGAATTCGGCCGTGATCGGAGGGGTCGTTTGGGAAGACGTTTGCTTCTTTACCACCAGTGGCGACCCTTCGGCCGGGTGCGTAGACATTAGCGCCGATGGCTCAGGCTTTTATCGAGGCGATGGCGAACTTGTTAACGAACCACGACTGGCGGGCATTACCGTGAAGCTGGCTGCGGGCGCCTGTCCGGCAGATGCCATTGTGCCAGCCAGCACGGTGCTGGCTACCGCCATTACAGATGATGCTGGCCTGTACCGCTTTGAAGGTCTGGACGCCGGTTTATATTGCGTCGCTATTGAGCCGTTCAGTTCAGAAAACGTGGACCTGTTGATACCCGGCGACTGGACCTGGCCCAATTACGGCGTGGGTCTTCAGGGGATTAATCTGGCCGCTGGTGAAGAACGACTGGAAGTTGATTTTGGCTGGGAGTTTCAATAGACATCGGAGCTGAGAAAGTACGCTCGCTACTTTCTCACTCTTTTTCATTCATGCAAAACCAGACAAATCTTTTATTTGCCACTGCTACCGAAGCTAAGAATCCTGGTCAATCTCAAAACCAGGATGCAGTTTTTGCCACAGGTGGCAAAACAGACAACGGCCTTGCCTATGGGCTCTTTGTGGTCGCGGACGGCGTCGGTGGGCTAAAGGACGGCAGCCGCGCCAGCCAGGCTGTTGTTGATACATTGGCGACACACTTTCAGACAATCTGGCCGGTAATTACGGCCGTTTCCGACCGTACCGTCATGCGGCTGCGCCAACAGCTAAAAAAAGCCATCTACCAGGCAAACCAGCACGTCCATGAATTGAGCGGCGGCAAAGATGAGCGGATGGCCAGCACCATCACCTGCGCCATTGTATTGGAGCAGGTCGTGATTGTGGCCAACGCAGGTGACAGCCGAACGTATCTTTACCGACAGCAACAGCTGGAACAGCTCACGCAGGACCACTCCCTGGTAGCCTGGCTGGTGCAGCAGGAACAAATTACGGCCGAACAGGCCCTAACCCACCCATACCGCAATGTTCTTACGCACGCCCTGGGAGCCACCGAAAAACCGCAAATTGATCTGTTTACCCACCGGCTTTTCGCCGGGGATTGGCTCTTATTGTGCAGCGACGGCATCTGGGGTACGCTCTCGGACGAAGTTTTGGCCGCTCATTTGCAAACGGCCGTTTCACCTGAACAAATCGCCCCGATTTTAATGGAGGCCGCCCAGGATCACAGCGACGATCTTTCGCTCGTGCTGGTGCAGCTACCGTTACATTGAAGGCGAAAGTCTCCCATACCCAAACTTTAGGATTAAAACGTGATAGAGATTCGCAACGTCAGCAAACAGTTTTTCTCGCTCAAAGCTCTGGACAATGTAACCATTCAGGTGGGGCGCGGAGAAGTTGTGGGCCTGTTGGGGCCTAATGGTGCTGGCAAAACGACCTTGTTTAAGCTGATTGCTGGCTTGCTCCACCCAGATAGTGGGCAAATTCGGCCGATGTACGGCCGTTGGCCCACCATTGGCTACAAAGCAGATCGGCTGCTGTTCCCCAACCGGCTGCGCGTAAGCAACTACCTGGCCATGATGGCCAGCTTGTGCGGCATCCGGCCAGAAAATCAGGAAAAAGCAGTTTTCGACGCGCTGGTAGAGGTGGACCTGGTCAGCCAGGCCAACAAGCGCATTGGCGACTGCTCCCGAGGGATGCGGCAGCGGTTGGGGCTGGCCCAGGCCATCATGGGCAACGCTTCCCTGCTGCTGCTGGATGAGCCCTCCAACGGTCTGGATCCCAACGGTCAGGCAGAGATGCAGACGCTCATCAAAAAGCTGAACGCCGCTGGCAAGACCATCTTGATCAGCTCCCATCAGCTTGAGGAAATTACGGCAATTTGCACCCAACTTGTCATTCTAAATAACGGACAGGTTCATTACCAAAACAGCATGGTAGAAGCGCTTACCATCAGCCCTCACACCATTATCCAGGCGGATCGTGATCTGGCGGAATTTGCGGCTTTCATTCAGGCACAGCATCCCGACATTCGCGTGGATGGGAGCAAAATTCAGCTTCGGGGCGAAGCCATGAAGCTGCGACGCGAGATTTTGGCGCAGCTGCTTCAGGCCCACTACGATGTGGTTCACGTAGAACAAAAACACGTGACGCTGGCAGAGATTTACGCGAGGGCAGTTCAATGATCCAGCGCATCTCAGTCCTAACTCGCTATTTTATTCAGTCGCTTCTTTTCTCATTGTCGGGAGTCTTATACTTACTGGCCACGCTGGCTTATTGGTTTGTGCTGTTCAATCCGCAGCAGCCGACGCCGGATGCAGCCTACTATCAACTACTTATCGGCGGATTTGGCGCGGGTTTGGTGTTCCTGATTACGCTAGGCATGGCTGCCCGGGCCAATAATGCCCAGCACTACCCGCTAATTGTGCGGTTGAGCAGCCGCGTGGAGTTTGTAACGGCCGTGCTGGTCAGCAGCCTGATCATTGCGTTTATTTATCAACTGCTCCTTGCCGCCCTCTCGTTGGTAAACGGTCCTTCGCTTACCCTGGGGCACCTTTTAGAAATTCCCCCTATTTGGATTGCCCCTATGATCTTGATGGCGGTGCTTGCCCTGCACGCCTCCGATCTAATTACGCTGGGCTGGTCCCGCATTTATGTCTTTGGCCTGCTGGCAGTTTTGCTGTTTGGTCAGGGGCTGCAAAATGACAGCCTGGTCAGAATGACCAGTGGCTTAAGTCGGTATGCCATCAACCAGGGATGGGTAGACATTAGTTCAAGCCTGGAAAGCTACGCCAACACCCTGGCCCAAAGCAACGAAAACATTATTAGCCGTCTGTTTGGCTTTGTCTTTTGGCCATTCGATGCTCTGGCAGATGGCGTCATCAAAGGCTATTTCACCGCTAACCAGGCGCTGGCACCGGCTATTTTGTTGCTGTATGCTACGGTTCTATTTTTGCTGGCTGTCGATCTGTTTGCCAACAAAGACTTAGAGTTTACGGAGTAGAATTAATGGAATGCTGGCACTGTGAAAGACCGGCCCACGCGGCCTGCAAATTTTGTGGCCGGGCCGTGTGTAAAACGCATACGGATGAAAAACCCTACATTATCCATTCGTACCGGACGACAACCGGGGCCTACAGAGCCTTTGTGGTGGCCGGTGCAGTATGGTGCGGTGTTTGTACGCCACAGCAGGACCCCGTGACTCTAAAAGGATTAGAGTAGCCCTCACCATTTTGCCCAAACTGCTTGCCAGGTGAGGCGCACTTATCCAGCTTGCCAAAAATAGACCGGCGCGTTAATGAATGGTGGGGCGAGCCAAAGCCACCCCCAACACCAGGCCAATAATAATTGCAATCAAGAACAAGATGACTAGAAAAGCAAAGGTTACCTGAATCATTGCAAACTCCTTTTTGATAGATAACGATTTCTTCCTCCTGCTGACGCCTCTGTTAGAAAATTAATTGAACTGCGGTGTTAAGAACAGCCGGTAGCCGCGCCCGTGCACTGTGAAAAGGTAGCGTGGTTCGCGAGGGTCTGGCTCTAGCTTGCGGCGAAGGCGGCTTACGGCCGTATGCAAACGGTTTACGGGGTCAGGGTCGGCGGGCTCGTTTAGGCCATCCTGTAGGATATCATCATATTGGCACAGCTGCCCCGGATTTTGATACATGTAGCGCATAATTTTGAACTCCTGGCCAGTTAGCTCGATGGGCTGAGCTTCAACCCAGACGCGCCTATCACGGTGATCGAGCCAGATACCTTTGCTGGCCTCGTCTGGCACTGACTCCACCTGGATGGATTGCCACTGCTCGGCCAGCATCGCCGCCGTAAGCAAGGCATGTACATAAGCGGCTACTTTTCGCTGGGTATAAAACGTATCCGGGTTAAAGCTGGCAATGCGGGCAATGGCGCAGTAGAAAAGCCCTTGCTGGTAAGCGTCCAGGTCGCAGCCAGCCATCTTGGCCGCATTTTGGCGCACGCGCTCGATGATCCACAGCGCATTAA
>JBHIWP010000017.1:0-35793 GCA_041987425.1 Promineifilaceae bacterium (SeqCode)
AGCCTGATCTTTTTGTTCCTGTACCAGAAAAGCGGCTTTATCAACAATATCTTAAGTTCACTGACATTTGGTAATTGGGAGCCGCTGGCCTGGATGGCCGACCCGCGAGGAGTTTTTCATATCGTTTTGGAGAGCTTGGGAATTACCCTGCGGGACGGGCCTGAGTTTCTGCGGAGTGAGGTGCTGGGGCTGACGGTTTGGGACTGGATCAGTGGGCCAAGCGTGGCGCTGGCGGCGATTATGATCATGAATACGTGGACCACGATTGGCACGATGATGATCATTTTTTTAGCGGCGCTCCAGGACATTCCAGGGCAGGTGTACGAGGCGGCGCAAATGGATGGGGCCACGGCATGGCCGACGTTTGCCAAGATTACGGTGCCGCTGTTACGGCCGTCCATCTTTTTCGTTGTCACGTTGGGGTTAATTGGCACTTACCAGGTGTTTGACCAAATCTTTGTGATGAGCAGCGGCGGTCCCGCCAAAACAACCTTGACGATGGCCTGGATGGTTTATCGAAATGGTTTCCGCAACAGCGAAATGGGGTTGGGCGCTGCGATCGCTATTCTATTGTTTATCATCATCTTTGCCCTAACGTTAATTCAACGCCGCATTACCGGTAGTGAAGCGGTTAGTTAAAGGAGAGGCAGCATGACAACGGCCGTTTCTAATACCAATGCAGCCACAGTGAAGGAAAGCGTAAGCGTGTGGCAGACAGTGCGCCTTGTGCTTTCCTATGGCGTATTAATTTTGCTGGCTCTTTCATTTTTCTACCCCTTCTTGCTAGCCATCAGCACCAGCTTTAAGCCGCTGCCAGAAATTGCCCAGGATCCGGTAAGCCTGATTCCACAGACGTTTACCTTGGAAGGCTATCAGCGCATGCAGGGTCTGAACATAGGTCGCTGGATGTTTAACAGCGCCTTTGTGTCTGTCGCCATTACCCTAGGTAACGTTATTTTTGCCAGCATGGCCGGGTATGCCCTGGCGCGGATCAAGTTCCCAGGGCGGAACGCGCTTTTCTTATCCATCCTGGGCACGATGATGATCCCCGGCATTGTGCTGCTTATTCCAATGTTTATTGTGTTGAAGCAGTTTGGCTTTATCGATTCATATGCCGGATTGATCATTCCCAAACTGGCCACCGCCTTTGGCGTCTTTTTAATGAAGCAGTTCTTCGAATCAATTCCGGGCGAAATTGAAGAAGCAGCCCGCATTGATGGTGCCACTCGCTTGCAGATGTTCTTTCGCGTGGTGTTGCCTATGGCGCGCCCTGCACTGGTTGCCCTCATCATTTTTAGCTTTCAGGGCGCCTGGAATGACTTCATGTTTCCTCTGGTTGTGATCAGCGTAAATCAGGATCTTTACACATTGCCGTTGGGATTGGCCGTGCTGCGCGGCGGGATGGGTGAGAACTTGCAGTGGAATGCGATTTTGGCCGGTTCACTGGTTACAACGCTGCCGATGGCGCTGCTGTTTGTCTTTTTCCAAAGATACTTTATCGAGGGAATTAGCTACAGCGGGCTAAAGGGTTAAGCAACGTCGAGTGGGTATGATCCAGCCATTGCGTGTTCTCAGGCAAGCGTTCAAATTATGGTGGGATGAATGGTTTATTCTCACGATTCTGCATATTGGCTGGTTGATGGCGCAATGCTTAATCGTGACAGGACCACCGGCAACGGCCGTTCTCTTTGCCATGGTCCGGCGCACGCTGGACGGCGACTATTGGGAGCACTGGGAGGTGTGGGAGGCGCTGCGCCGCCTATTTTGGCCCGCCTGGCGTTGGGCAGGCTTGAATTTGGCCATAGGCGGCGTGGCGCTCTTCAATCTGCTGGTGTACGAGGACAATGTTCAAGGATTGTGGCCGTTCCTACGACTGGTGTGGATTGTAGCGCTGCTGCTGTGGGGGAGTCTGAATCTCTTTTATTGGCCGTTTTGGCTGGCCCAGGCAGATAAGTCGATGCGAACAACTTATGCCAACTGCGGCCGTTTTCTACTGATGAATGCCTGGCAGGCCCCAGTTCTTATTCTAGCCTGTCTTATCTTAGCGGTATTGAGTGTATTCACCACGCTGCCTTTTGCCCTGGCCTTATTCGTATGGCTGGCGCTGCTGGCAGAAACGGCCGTGCGGCAGTCGGTGGCAGGCATGGTCAGTGGATCGGGCTAACGGTCGCGGTCGAGCTTCTCCAGAATCATTTTCTTCATGCTCCATTCCAGCAGGCTCGGGAACAGATGTCCGGTTAAGGCGATAAGCTTGTTTTGTATGCCTGGAACGAGGCGAGTTTTGCCTGCTTGCTCGGCTTGAAAGATGGCCGTTGCCAGGACGTCGGGTGGCATACGGCCGTCTTCGCGGCTGTTGTCTGGGCTGTAGCGTCTAGCATGGGCGGTGCGTGTAGGACCTGGGAATACAGTAAGGCAGCGTCTGCCTGACGATGCCGCCTGCAGGCTTCGCGCGTAGTTTGCCAACCCCTCCTTGCTGCCAGCATAAACGGCCGCCCCCGGATAGCTTGTAAAATAAGAAAGTGACGACAAAAAGACAAATTTAGCAGTTGCCGTGAGCCAGCTTTGTTGGAGCAAAACGGCCGTCAGCCAAAGCGGCGCGTGCAGGTTGAGCCGCAGGACCGCTAACTGCTGCGCCAGCGGAATTGCCTCAAAATGGCCCACGGCGCTGATGCCTGCGTTGTGAATAACGCAGCTAAACGGCGCATAGCCAGCCAGTTGTGGCAGCATGGCTTCTACTACGTCGCGGTTGCTTAAATCACACAGAATAAAGTGGGCCGCACCACCTGCTGCCTTAACTTCAGCCTCGGTTTCGGCTGCTTTGGTCTTATCCACGTCAACGCCTACGATGCGATAGCCTGCTTGCGCATAGCGCAGCGCCAGCGCCCGGCCAATGCCATCTGCGGCACCGGTTATGAGGCAGGTGGGCTGTGGGACCTCTGCGTTTGCCTTAGAACTAAGCTGATGTGATCGTCTTTGCAGCAATGGATCGAGTAAGAAACGACCGTTCCGCCCCGCAAATCGCAATAATTTGTTCCTAAAACCAATGGTAGCAGATGGTCTTTTGGTGCTAATTGCCTGAATAATTTGCCCGGCTACCGTTTCCGCCGAAGGAAACTTTTCCCAATCCATTTGCTGCCGGGTCAGCCCAATTTTCTGGTGCATTCCGGTGCGCGTTGCGCCAGGGCGAATAAGCTGTACGTCGATCTTGCCCTGCCACTCTACCCGCAGGCTGCGGGCGAATCCCTCTAGCGCCGCCTTGCTGGCGCCGTAGACGGCGTATTCCGGCGTAGGTACGACCGTAGCCACCGAGCTGATAAACACAACCTGCCCATGCCCATGATTAAGCCAGGGAAATAGCTGGTGTGTCAACCGAATCGGCGCGTGCACGTTAACGGCAAGCAGCGCATCAATCTCATCCAGGCTTTGGTCGGCAAGGGAGCCGAAGTAACCATTGCCTGCGTTGTGAATGAGCAGATCGATCTGGGTAATTTTGCAGGTTTTCAGCCAGCTCTGAATTTGATCGGCGGCGGACGTCTCAGAGAGGTCCGTCTGGCAGTAAGAGGTAGGCGTGAAGAGAGGATCGTTTAGCCCAGGCAACGGCCGTCGCCCCACTAAAACCAGACGATGATTCGCAGCTTTGTACTGACGCGCTAACGCCAGCCCGATACCGTCTGTGGCTCCGGTGATGAGAACTGTGGCCAATCATTGCTCCTTAACAATAAAGTAGAGTCCGCCCGCACGCTTTTCTCTTCATCAAATCTTTCGATGATGCCCTAGGGAGTGCGCAATTACTCGTTTTGCGGTTCCGGTTCTGGGGGAACGCTGATAATTGTTTCTCCCTGCAAGAAGTCAATTGCTGCCTGGAGCTGGGTGTCTTCAAATTCACCGTCTTCGGCCGTTTCTGGCAACGGGATGTAATAGTCAGGCGTCAGGCCAACCTCGTTAATTGAGCCCCTTGCTGGGGTAAGCCATTCAGCAATCGTGACGCGAACGCCGCCATTGTTGGAGAGGGTGTGCCAGGTTTGCACCGTGCCCTTACCAAAGGTTACCTGTCCAATAATTACGCCACGGCCGCGATCCTGTATAGCGCCAGCCAACACCTCGGACGCGCTGGCGCTGCCTTCGTCCACCAGCACCACCATGGGGATCTCCTCGGCTAACCCTTCATCCTCGGCTTCAAACGGCCGTTCCTCGCCGTCACCAAACCGTTCCACCAAAACCAGCCCAGCACCCAGAAACTGATCGGCAATCTCGACCGTCGTGTCTAGCGCTCCACCTGGATTGCGCCGCAAATCTAAAATGAGGCCGGATGGATTTTGGGCCAACAGCTCTGGCAGCAGATCGGCCAGCTCTTCATCGGTTGTGTTGCCAAACCGGCTCAGGCGCACGTAGGCGATCCCTTCTTCCAAAATTTCCCCGCGCACGGTAGCCAGCCTAATTACATCCCGCACGATGTCAATGTTGAGCAGCTCGCCATCTCGTTCAATCACCAGGCTAACCGTGGTGCCAGCCGGACCGCGCACAAGAGCGGCCGCTTCAGATACATCCATGCCGGTCAGCTCTACGCCGTCGGCTTGCCGCAAAATGTCACCAGGCTGGATGCCAGCGGCTGCGGCTGGGGAGCCGTCGATGGGCGCCACGACGGTGATGTTGCCGTCCACATCTTCTACTTCTGCCCCAATGCCCTGGAATTCTCCGGCCATCGACTCCTCGGCCGCAGCCTGGTCCTGAGGAGACAAATAGCGGGTGTGCGGATCGTCTAAAGTGGCTAACATACCATCAATAGCCCCTTCGATTAACGCCGTGTCATCAACTGGCTGGCGCAGGTAGCGTTCATGCACCAGCTCCCATACTTCCCAAAAAGGCTCAAACTGCTCATCGGCACTGGTGGAAACGGCCGTAGGGGCAAATAGCGGCACTGGTGCAGTCGGAGACTGGCCTAAAACGTATCCCCCAAAAAATGCGATGACAATGAATAAAGCGACGGTGAAGCCCGAGATAAAGCGAGAAAACATAAGTATGCTCCGTAAAGGTTAGTTGGTTCTGTAACTAAATTATACGAGGATTTGTTAAAAATCTATTGACGTAGGTTTAGCAGCGACTAAACGGCTTGCAAGCGTTTATTGCCCGGTTGGTGGGCATTCCGCTGTTTGATACAATATGAAGATGTCCACTCAGCGGATTCGCACTATCTATACAGTCTCTTTAGTTATTTTAGATGCCTTTTTGGTGGCGGTTGCTTTTGTGTTGGCCTATCAGCTGCGCGTGGTGATAGATTGGCCCGAACCGCTGCTAATTGCGGTGCCGCTGACGGCCTACACGGGTTTGCTAACTGTGCAGATTCTGTCGATAGTCGTCGCGCTCTTTTTCTATCGCCAATATTACATTCCCCGCGCGGTCTCCCGGGTTGACCAATTTTATTATGTGTTTGCGGCCGTTTCCATTGGCACTTTAGTTGCAGTGGCCATCTCAACCTTCTTGTTTAAAAGCGATAGGGTAATTCTGGATTACCCGCGCGCGATGATTATTTATGCCTGGGTGTTGACTATCATCTTGCTGGTTATTGGTCGGGTGGCGCACCAAACGCTACGCGCCGCACTGCGCAATCGCGGGTGGGGGAAAGACCGCGTGCTGGTTGTGGGAACGGGCGATATGGCCCAGGTGGTAATCCAGCGCATTTTGCGCTCACCATATTTAGGCTATGAACTTCTGGGGGTCGTAAATGGCGTGCAGGGCGTGGCGGAGATTGCTGGTGTTCCGGTGCTTGGTACGCCAGAAGATTTGCCTATGCTCATCGAAAAGCTGGGACTCGATGAAGTGATCATAGCAATGCCAGAAAAGGGACATCGGGAAACGGTGCGGGTAATTTCATACTGTGAGCGCGGGCGCGTTTCTATAAAAATTTTCCCCGATGTGTTTCAATTTGTCACGTCGCAGGCCAGCATTGATGAGCTTGGCGGCCTGCCTTTACTTTCGGTTCGAGACTATGCCCTTCGCGGTTATTTACTCATCTTCAAGCGCTTAATGGATATGGCGGGGGCCGCGCTTGGGTTGGTTGTATTGTCTCCCCTCATGTTGTTAATTGCAGTGGCAATCAAGCTAGAATCTCCAGGCCCGGTTTTTTTTGTGCAGGAACGCATGGGTTTGGACGCCAAGCCGTTTCGCATGATCAAGTTTCGTTCTATGCGGCGCGATGCTGAGCGCCACGGCCCTGGCTGGACAACCGACAACGATCCGCGCCAAACACGCCTGGGTACGCTTATTCGTAAGATCGAGGCGGATGAATTACCAAACCTGGTTAACGTGCTGCTGGGCGAGATGAGTCTGGTCGGGCCACGCCCCGAACAGGCCCATTACGTGGAGCAGTTTCGGCAGACAGTGCCGCGCTATATGGATCGCCACCAGGAAAAAGGGGGGATGACCGGCTGGGCGCAGGTTAACGGATTGCGCGGCGACACGTCCATTGCAGAACGGACGAAGTACGATTTATGGTATATGGAAAACTGGTCTATTCTGCTGGACTTAAAAATTATACTGCGCACCATGTGGCAAATTGTGGAGCGAAAAAGCCGCAAAGCGCCGCTGCCTGATTCGTTGCAGGAGATACGGCCGTCTGAATCCACACCCCTTCCCTCTCAAGATTAATCCCCATTAACGTCGCCTTTTTTAAATCTGATCTAACACTGTTCTTATTTGACGCTTGTTTGTCGGCATGTTATGATATTTGAAGCACCCTTTTAGCACTCTTTATGGGAGAGTGCTAATAATATAAAACAACAAATCATGAGACTAGGATTTGCCTTCGCATCACTAGTCTCATTCTCTGTTCAACAAGCGCAAAATGTTTGAGAATCTAACCGAGCGGCAAGAAAAAATATTGGGCCTGGTTGTGCGCAATTATATAGAAACCGGGCAGCCAGTTGGCTCCAAGACCCTGGTAGACCTCTACGACTTGGATGTGAGCTCAGCTACCGTGCGCAATGAGCTGGCTACGCTGGACGAGGTGGGCTATTTGGTCCAGCTGCACACGTCGGCTGGCCGAATTCCTACGGAAGCGGGCTATCGGTATTTTGTGCAAAAGCTTCTAGGCGAATTTCGCCTGCCGCTGCATGAGGAACAGATGATTCGTCATCAGTTCCACCAGGCACGTCTTGATTTAGACCAGTGGATGCGCCTGGCCGCTGCCATTTTGGCTCGTACCTCTTTAAGCGCCAGCTTTGTAACCGCCCCGCGCCCCCGTTCAAGCAGATTTAAACATTTGCAGCTCATTTCCACGCAAGGACGACTGGTCCTAATGATCTTGGTGCTGTATGGCGGCGAAGTAAAACAGCAAATGTTGACGCTGGCAGAACCAATTTCGCAGGCGCGGTTGAGCTCAGTGGCCGAACGAATGAACGTGCTGTTGGCTGATGCCAATTATGAAGAAGCTGCTGCCCGCTTGAGCCATCTAGATGATTTAGAATCGGACGTGGCTAAGTTAACCCTGGATATTTTGCGGCGCTCGGACAGCCGGACAATTAGCGATATTTATCGAGACGGCTTGATGAACATTGTTGACGATGCAAGTACCCGCCAGGCGGTGCGCGTTTTAGAAGAACGAACGCTTTTGGCCAATGTTTTGGCGGAGACGCAAACTTCTCAGGGCGGCGTACAGGTAGTCATTGGCGGCGAGGGCCGCTGGGAAGAGCTAAAAGATTGCTCTATTATCCTGTCGCGCTATGGGGTGGCCGACCAGTTTAGCGGCACGGTAGCCGTAATTGGGCCGACCCGAATGTCATATGCCCGTAATGTGGCCGCCGTGCAGTATGTGGCCAACTTGATGAGCAGTTTTGTGTCTGATTATTATTTGGAAAATCCAGAACAAAAAGAGTCTGTATAAAGAGGTAATTATCTGTGAGTGAAGAAAAAATGGCTGATGAGATTCAGGATGTGACGCCGGAGCAAGAAGTTGGGGCGAATGGGCAAACAACTTCAGAAACAGTAAAGGCAACCGAGTCTGAAGCTGCCGAACCTCCTACCTTAGAAGAGCAAGTAGCAGCTGCTCAGGCTGAGGCTGAAGATTACAAGGATCGCTGGCTGCGCAGCCAGGCAGAGTTTGCCAACGCCCGCAAGCGTATGGAGAAGCAGCGACTGGACACCTATACTAACGCCACGGTAAACGTGATGGATAAACTTCTGCCTATTGTGGATGATTTTGAACGAGCTATGGAGAATTTGCCAGAAGAAATTAGCGAACATAGCTGGTTAGAGGGTATGCAACTGGTGCAGCGAAAGCTGCTGGCAACCCTGGAAAATTTTAATGTTACGCCAATTGAGGCAGTAGGCGAACCGTTTGACCCTAATTTGCATGAAGCTATTACGCAGGAAGCCACCGATGAGTTTGAGAGTGGTGCGGTCTGCCGGGTTTTGCAAACGGGATATAAAATTGGTGATCGTGTGATACGGCCGTCTCTCGTCGTCGTAGCCGCGTAAAAAATAGAAAACAAGGAACAAAAAAATGGGCAAAATAATTGGAATCGATTTAGGAACCACAAACTCAGTAGCGGCTGTAATGGAGGGTGGCGAACCGGTTGTCATTTCCAGCTCAGAAGGCGGCCGTACTTTTCCCTCTATTGTTGCTATCAACACGAAAACGGGTGAGCGTCTGGTTGGGCAGGTGGCCAAACGCCAGGCTGTCATCAACCCGCTGAATACGGTCTTTTCTGTGAAGCGGTTCATGGGCCGTAAATTTGACGACCCCGTCGTGCAGAAAGCGCTCAAATACGTGCCCTACGAGGTGCGAAAGGCCCCAAATGGCGACGTGCGCGTTATTATGAACGAGCGTGAATACTCCCCGCCCGAAGTTTCTGCCATGATTCTGCAAAAAATTAAGGCTGACGCTGAAGCATATTTGGGACAGCCAGTGTCTCAGGCGGTCATCACCGTGCCTGCTTACTTTAACGACAGTCAGCGGCAGGCAACCAAAGACGCGGGCAAAATCGCCGGTCTGGAAGTCCTGCGCATCGTCAATGAGCCAACAGCTTCTTCCTTGGCCTATGGCCTGGGCAATCAAAACGACGAACTGATCGCTGTTTACGATTTGGGCGGCGGTACCTTCGACATTTCCATTTTGGAAGTAGGTGACGGCGTGTTTGAAGTGAAATCGACCAATGGCGACACCTTTTTAGGTGGCGATGATTTTGACCAGAAGATTATTGATTGGGCAGCCGAGCAGTTCAAGATGGATCAGGGCATTGATTTGCGCGAGGATCGGCAGGCCTTACAGCGTTTGCGGGAAGCGGCTGAGAAGGCCAAGATTGAACTGTCTACTACCATGCAGACTGAGTTGAACCTGCCGTACATCACGGCTGATGCCGCTGGCCCCAAGCATCTCAACTTAACTTTGTCTCGGGCTAAATTTGAACAGCTAACGGACGAGCTGGTAAAGCGCTCCATTGAGCCTTGTCGCCAGGCGCTAAAAGATGCAGGCGTTTCTACTGGCGAGATTACCCAGGTGGTGTTGGTTGGCGGTATGACGCGCGTGCCCGCTATTCAAGAAGCGGTGCGGCAGTTTTTTGGCAAAGAGCCGCACAAGGGCGTAAATCCTGATGAAGTTGTTGGAATTGGTGCTGCGATTCAGGCTGGCGTGCTGGGCGGCGATGTGAAAGACGTGCTGCTGCTGGATGTTACTCCGCTGACCTTGAGCATTGAGACGTTGGGCGGCGTGGCTACCCCGCTGATTGAGCGCAACACAACGATTCCAACGAAAAAGAGCCAGGTATTTTCTACGGCCTCCGATAGTCAAACGCAGGTGGAAATTCACGTGACTCAGGGCGAACGGCAGATGGCTGCCGATAATAAGAGCCTGGGTAAGTTCATTCTGGATGGTATTCCTCCAGCGCCGCGCGGCGTTCCTCAGATTGAGGTCACGTTTGATATTAACGCCGACGGTATTTTGAACGTTACGGCCGCTGACAAAGCGACTGGTAAGCAGCAGGCCATGCAAATCATTCCTTCCAGCGGCTTATCTGACACGGAAATTGAAAAGATGGTGCAGGATGCTGAGTCTCACGCGGCTGAAGATGAGGAGCGTCGCCAGCAGGTGGAGGCACGCAATAAGGCGGATTCGGCCGTTTACAGCGCCGAGAAGTTCTTAAATGAGAATGGTGAACAAATTCCAGAGTCCTCGAAGTCGGCTATTCAAAGCCAGGTGGATGCGGTAAAGGAAACTTTAGCCAATAGTGGTGATGCTGGTGCTCTAGAAGCGGCCGTTACGAATCTGCAAAATGTGCTTAATGAAGCCGGTGCCGCCATGTACCAACAGCAAGCTAAAGAGGGCAAGGTAGATCCTTCCGCCAATGGTGGTTCAGATGGCAATCCAGAAGCTGATGAGGATGTCATCGAAGGTGAGTACAGCGACGCTTAAGTGCATTAGCAAACGATAGAAGTTGAACGGATTTCGCAGGTGAATTGGAAAAATTAATCTGCGAAATCTTTGATTTTGTAGAACATTCATATAGGTACAGGTATGGCCACACAACGAGATTTTTATGACGTGCTGGGTCTTTCAAAGAATTCATCTAAGGATGAGATCAAGAAAGCATACAGAAAATTAGCCCGCCAATATCACCCAGACGTCAACAAAGAGAATGGCGCCGAGGAAAAATTCAAAGAGGTGCAGCGCGCCTATGAAGTGCTGTCAGATGAGCGTAAGCGGAATGCTTACGACACGTTTGGTCATGCTGGTGTTGAGAACGGGGCGGGGGGATTTGGTGGCTTTGAAGGTGGCTTTGGCAATATAAGCGACATCTTTGAAGAGCTATTTAACGCCGGATTTGGTGGCAATCGCCGCCGCCGTCGTGGTCCACGACGCGGTACGGATTTGCGAGCTGATTTGACGATCTCTTTTGAGGAAGCTGTTTTTGGCATTGAAAAAGAAGTAGAAGTTCGTCGGCCAGAAATTTGCGCTACCTGTCATGGCAATGGGGCAAAGCCTGGCAGCAATCCCATTGCCTGTACAACTTGCAATGGCTCCGGGGAAGTTCGCCGGGTGCAGCAGTCTATCCTGGGTTCCTTTGTGAACGTGTCTACCTGCTCTACGTGCCAGGGCAGCGGTGAATTGATTCCAGAACCGTGTCCAACCTGTAATGGTCAAAAGCAGGTGATGGAAGTACGCAGCCTGAAGGTAAAGGTTCCGCCTGGGGTTGACAGCGACACGCAGATTCGGCTTACTGGAGAAGGTGGCCCAGGACAGGACGGTGGTCCGCCAGGAAATCTTTTTGTGGTGATCAATGTGGAGCCCCATGAGTTTTTCAAACGGCGTGGGGAGGACATTTATCTAGATTTGCACATTAATGTCGCTCAGGCGGCGCTGGGAGACAGCATTTTGGTGCCAACGCTGGATGGCGAGGAGCCGCTAGAAATTCCGGCAGGCACCCAGCCCGGTAAGGTCATTCGCTTGCGTGGCAAAGGCGTTCCACGACTAGATCGCTCTGGGCGCGGCGTGCCCATGGGCCGTGGTGATCAGCACGTTTTGATTCAGGTTGCTATTCCTAAAAAGCTAACCGATGAGCAGCAGGAACTATTCCAGGAGCTTTCGCGGTCTCTGGGCAAGGAAGTAATTCCCCGGGGTGAACGTGGCATTTGGGATCAGCTGCGCAGCGCGTTTGGATTATAGATGGGTTACTGGCTAGAGGTAAGCGTATTAACGGACGGGGAAGGGGCCGAGGCCGTAGCAGAAGTGCTACGCCCGTTTGCCTACAATGATGGCGTGGTGCTGGAGCAGCTAGGCGATGAAAATAATCCCGTACACGATGCGCTGCAAACGGCCGTTACCGTTAAAATTTATCTGCCTGAAACAGAAGATACACCACAACTGCATCAGCGCCTGGAAGAAATTCTCTATCATCTAGGTCGGCTGTATCCCATTCCTCCACCTACATTTCGCAAGCTGAAAGATGAAGATTGGGCCAACGCCTGGAAAGATCATTATCACCCATTTCGCATAGGCAATAGAATATGGATTCAGCCAAGCTGGATTGAGAAGGGTGGTACAGTCGAGGACAACGATTTTGCTCGACCTGACGACATTGTGCTGGTGCTAGATCCAGGAATGGCCTTTGGCACCGGGCTGCACCCAACCACGCAAATGTGCCTTCGTGCGCTGGAAAACATTGTGCAGCCAGGGGATTCTGTCTTAGATGTTGGCACTGGTTCTGGTATCTTGTCCATTGCGGCCGTAAAGTTGGGTGCCGAAGTGGTGCGTGCCTTTGATAACGATGCAATAGCAGTTCAAACAACGGTAGACAATGCCGCTCAAAATGGCCTTGATTCTATCCATATTCACCAGGGAGTTCTGGCAGATGTGCCGCTGACTACCTGGAACGTCGTCGTGGTTAATATCCTGGCGCATGTGATCGTTTCTTTGTTGGAGAACGATCAGTTGCTGGCGTATGTGGCCCCAGAGGGCAAGCTGATTTTGAGCGGGATAATTGAGGAACAGCTAGGCATGGTGGAAACGGCCGTTTCCCAGGCTGGTGGGCACATTGTTGATAAATATCAAATTCGGGATTGGCTTTGCCTGATTGTTTCCCCAAAAACCTAAAACGCCCCAGCTCAGCTGAGGCGTTCCCCACTAATAATTTTTAATATTAAGTTAGATAATAACTGAAAGAATTAACGCGCTCGATTGCGGTGATAACGGTAGGTAATCCGCCCTCGATCCAAATCGTACGGGGTCATTTCCACACGTACACGGTCTCCCAACAAAATACGAATATAATATTTGCGCATTCTGCCAGAAAGGTAAGCAAGCACTTTGTGCCCATTATCTAGCTCAACCGTAAATTGTGTGTTGGGAAGCAGTTCAGTAACTGTGCCTTCAACTTCTAACTTTTCGTCTTTAGCCATAAAATTCCTTCTCTTGTTAAATCAATTGGCGATCTAACAAAACATACTTGGTTAACAGTTGATACTGTTAACTTTCTTCTTCACCATCTTCTTCTAAATTTTCGCTATCGGACTCAGATTCCTCTGCTTCCGGCTCCTCATCAGCAGCCTTTTCTTCATCAGCAGCTTCTTCAGGCTCATCCTCTTCCGCCTCGTCCATAGAAGCTTCTGTTTCGGATTCGGTTGTTTCATCACTTTCTTCGGCAGATGCTTCCGGCTCTTCCTGAACTTCTTCTACATCTGCTTCATCAGCAACGGCCGTATCATCGTCATCTACTTCAACATCTTCAATATCATCCAGCGCATCTGTTTCCGCCTCCTCTTGAGCAGCCTCGGCTTCTGCTTCAGCTTCTCGCAAGGCCATCCATTCAATTTGCTCATGTGCATTAACGGCCCGCAAGCTAAGCCCAATACGCTGCCGTTCGGCATCAACACTCACAATGCGAAGCAAGTGCGTCTCGCCCTCACTTACAACGTCATGGGCATTCTCCACCTGGTTTCGGGAGAGCTGCGACACGTGAAGCAGCCCCTCTACGCCGGGCTCAATCTCGGCAAATGCACCATAATCTACAATGCGGGTAATTTTCCCTTCAACTAGCTGGTTCTGTTCATAACGCTGTTCAACAGAATCCCAGGGATTTTCTAGCAGCCGCTTGCGGCTGAGGCTGATACGCTGCGAATCGACATTGATGTTTAAGACGTAAACCTCAATTTCATCCCCAACTTTTACAACCTCACGTGGATGGTCGATGCGATACCAGGCAAGTTCAGAAATATGAACCAGACCATCAGCTCCGCCTAAATCAACAAAAATGCCAAAGTCGCGGAGACCGCTAACGCGTCCAGCAATGACGTCTCCTTCCTTCAAGTCCTTTAGCAGCTCTTGTTTGCGCTTATCTTCCCACTCTTTCTGCGCGTCTCGCTGTGAGAAAACAAGACGGCGGCGGCGGCGATCAACTTCGATGACCTTTACAGGAATCTTTTGCCCACGGAGTTTGGCCAACTTTTGCTGGCGCTGGCGATCATTCAGGCCGCGTGATAGCTCAGTGAGGTGGGAGGCAGGCACGAAGCCGCGCAAGCGGCCAAAGGGGATAATTGCCCCACCTTTGTTATAGCCAATCACTTCCCCTTCGACGATATTACCACTTTCCATGAGGGCTTCGGCATCTATCCAGTCTTGATTCAACTGAGCCAAATGTATTGAGACATATAAACTATCGGGCGCGTCTGTATTGGTGACGTAGATAGATATCTCATCATTGACCTTGAGAGCGTCTCGCTCTTCAGATTCTAGCTTACTTAGATCGGAGGAAGGCACTAAACCATCACGCTTTAAACCTAGATCGACGATCACCCCCTGCGGCGTGATTGCGACGATGATTCCCTTACGAATATCCCCAACTTGAGGTTCTTCGTAATCGTGCTGGTCTAACAGTTCTTCCATAAAATTTGTTTCTTCATTGCTCATACAAGTTCAGTCTCTTCAAAAAAGGATTGGGTTAGGTCATTATAAACAAAAACTCGGCCTGCGCACAATTTTTTGTAAGGCAAAGGCCGAGCAAGATTTCTCTTTATGACATTGTCGTTTACGACGCGTTATTCATGGCGTTTTCTGCCACATTTCAGGTGGCATAGCCGTTGACGAAATACGTACAGGTGAGTCACCACACTTGTGTCCTTTTTTGACTCAATACGCACTCTACAGAATGTGCAATTGTAAAGCGACCTTATTTAAGAAAAACTCAGCCAATATACCCAGCCTTTGGATTATATCGGTTCGCTCTGGGGTTGTCAATTTAGTGACGAGCGGGTGACAATAAAAGTTTGTTAGACATTATGGGTTTTTCGATCAATCTTGGTAAGATTAAGTTGTGACAAAAATCACGATAAAGTATTGAGGTAAAGATGACTGTCTTAAGGGCAACGGCCGTAACAAAACAATACAACATGGGAGAGGTCACCGTTTCTGCTTTGCAAGAGGTTACTTTTGCCGTGGAAAAGGGCGAATTTGTGGCGGTGATGGGGCCGTCTGGATCAGGCAAGAGCACGCTGCTGCATCTGTTGGGCGGACTAGATGAACCGACCACGGGTGAAATTACGCTGTCTGGCTATGCCATTACACATTTATCTGATGATGAGGTGACCGTGGTGCGGCGACGGAAGGTAGGGTTTATCTTTCAATTCTACAATCTGGTACCGACGCTAACGGCCGCTGAAAATGTAGCGCTTCCTTTGCTGATTGATGGGCAGCGAATCGATAAGCACAAAGACAAGGTCGATAACCTGCTGAAGATGGTGGGCCTTGCTGAGCGCAGCGACCATAAGCCAGACCAGATGAGCGGCGGTCAGCAGCAGCGCGTGGCGATTGCCCGTGCGTTTGTTAATGACCCGGAGATTGTGCTGGCGGATGAACCCACGGGCAACCTGGACTCACAGTCGGGAACGGCGATATTAGAATTATTGCGGCGATCGGCAGAGGCGCTGCAGCAGACGATTGTAATGGTCACGCACGATCCGCGCGCAGCCAGCTATGCAGACAGGGTCGTTTTTTTGAAGGACGGCCGTATCGTGCAACATTTAGCTATCGAAGCCAAATCAGGGGAAAGTGAAGACATTCGCAACATTATGCGCGTGATGCGGGAGCTGGAACTTTAAAGTGGCTGGAGGCTTACCAAACGGTCTCTAATCCCTGGTTCCTCACCCCTTTTACTGGACTATGTTTCAATTCGGACCTATTCAACTAAGCCTTCCCTGGCTGATGGTGCTGCGCAACCTACGGTCGCGCTGGGTGCGCACCTTGCTGACGGCCGCGGGTATCGTGGTTGGCGTGGCGGCAATGGTGGCCGTTAACGCCACCAACAACAGCACGCTCAATTCCATCAACCGCTTCTTTGACGAGGCGGCGGGACAGAGCGATCTGGTGGTGGAAACGGCCGCAGCCGGAGAACGTTTCGACGAAGCGGCCCTGGCTACCGTGCGGCGCTTTCCGGGGGTGATCGCCGCTGCGCCGGGGATCGTGGGTGTGACCATTCCGACAGATGAAGCTGAAGGCTGGGAAGAACAGTATGGCGCAGGAGGCAACTTGGTGCCCGGAACCAACTTCTGGCTGATGGGGCGCGACCTTGCGGCGGATGAAGGCATTCATGCTTATAGCCTAGTAGACGGCCGTCTGCTAAATCCCGGTGAAACAGCCTACAACATGATGCTGGTGGAAACCTACGCCGAGGAGAAAGGGATTGAGGTGGGGGAGGATTTTGCCATCCTCACGCCCACCAGCGGCGAAGTTGAGCTGCGCGTGGTCGGGCTGATTGCCAAAGAAGAGATAGGCATTAGCAACGAAGGGGTGATTGGCATTACGGCCGTTCCCGTGGTGCAGGAGCTGTTCGGGGCAGTTGGGGAGATTGATCAGATTGAGCTAATTGTCGATGAGACAATTAGCAGCAGCACAACTGAGCTGGATCAATTTAGGAATGAACTGGCCTCCCGGCTTGGCCCGGAATTCACTGTAAAGCGCCCGGCCTCGCGTGGGGAGCTGGTGACCGACAGCTTGTCCAGCTATCAGCAGGGGCTAAACTTCTTCAGCGTGGTGAGCTTGTTTGTAGGCTCATTCCTCATTTATAACGCCTTTGCCATGACGGTGGTGGAGCGAACCCGTGAAATTGGAATGCTGCGGGCCGTGGGCACCACGCAGCGGCAAATTGTCCGGATTGTGCTGACGGAAGCGCTGCTGTTGGGCATTGTTGGTTCGGCAACCGGCGTAGGATTTGGCCTGCTGCTGGCGCGTGGTCTGGTGGTGACAATGGGCAACTTTGCCGGGCAGACCATCAGTGAAGTGACCTCAACGCCGCAGAGCATGCTGACCTCGGTGCTCGTGGGGGTGCTTGTAACCCTGGTGGCGGCTACGGTTCCCGCTTTGCAGGCAGCGCGCATTTCCCCCTTGCAGGCGCTGCGAATTCAGGGCACTTCCGATGAGCGGCGCTGGCTGACCATGGGCCTGAAGTTTGGTCCGCTGACGGTGGTGGCGGCAATGTTGGTGCTCTACTGGGTGCCGTTTCGCCAGACGGTGGCGTTTTATATTGGCAGCGGCACCATTTTTATTCTGCTGCTGGGGGCTACCCTGTGCATTCCGGTGTTTGCCAATAGCCTGGAGCGATTGATACGGCCGTTGACCCTGCTAATCTTTGGCAATGAGGGTCGGCTGGGCAGCAGCAATATCAACCGGGCGCGGGGCCGCACAGCGCTAACGGTGGCGGCGTTGATGGTCGGCATTAGCATGGTGGTGGGCATCAACGGGCTAACCCACAGCTTTGAGCAGGATATTGAGCAGTGGATGGACAGCGCCCTGGGTGGTGACTTGTTCGTGCGCTCCCCACTGCCCATGCAGCCCGATTTGGAAGCGCGATTGCTGGCTCTGCCGGAAGTAACGGCCGTTACCTCCACGCGCATTGTGGCTTCCCGCCTGCTAACCAATTCTGGCGACGATGAATTTGCCCTGTTCGTAGCCATCGACCCGGACACATACGAGACGGTGCGCGATTTGCGCATTCAAGAGGGGCTGGCCGTGCCGGAACTGATGGCTCGCCTGGCTGAGGGTGGGGCGCTGTATGTGGGGGCCGATGTAGCCAACAAGTTTGAGCTAGAAGTGGGTGAAATTGTCACCATGGAAACACGGCGGGGACGGCGTGACTTTGAAATTGTGGCCATCGTATTGGATTTTGGCGCGGGGGAAACGCCTTCCGTCACTGGTTCGATGGCCGATTTGCAGCGCTACTTTGGAGTCAACGACGTGAATAGTTTTTCGGTCAAGCTGGTGGAAGAGGCGGAGCTAACGGCCGTTGCCAACACCATTGAAAACCAGCTGGGGCGCGGGCAAAACCTGTCGGTGGAAGGCAAGGAGGCGTTTGAAGAAAAAATTCGCACCCTTAGTGCGGAAGCGTTTAGCCTGTTCGACGTGCTGGGCCTGATTGGGCTGGTGGTGGCGGCTCTGGGCGTGATCAACACCATGCTGATGAACGTGCTGGAGCGCACCCGCGAGCTGGGCGGCCTGCGTAGCCTGGGGATGAGCCGCCGCCAGGTGCGCCGCATGATTCTGGCGGAAGCGACAACGATGGGTTTCATCGGGGCGATTTTTGGCGTGGGCTTTGGGGCGGTATTGTCTGACGTCTTTATTATTGGCTTGCGCTCCATTGGCGGCTTTGTGCTTACTTCGCAGGTGCCCGTGGTGCCGATGATTTACAGCTTCTTCCTGGCCTACCTGGTAGCGCTGCTGGCGGCATGGTACCCGGCCGTGCGCGCCAGCCAGGTAAACATTATCTCAGCAATCAAGAATGAGTAGCTAAACGGCCGTTACCACATTCCTCAATTCCCCAATCCCCTCTACAATCGATGTGACAACATCGCCAGGGCGCAAAAACTCTGGCGGGGTACGGGCAAAGCCAACGCCGTCTGGCGTGCCCGTGGCGATGATGTCCCCTGGCAGCAGCGTCATGCCGCGTGACAGATAAGCGATGGTGTCTGCAATGTTGAAGATCATGTGGCGGGTGTTGCTGGCCTGTTTTTCAACGCCGTTGACCAGGCAGCGTATGTCCAGATCGTAGGGGTTGGGCAGCTCATCGTGGGTGATAATCCAGGGGCCCATCGGGCAGCTTCCATCCAGGCTTTTGCCTTTGAAATATTGCTTACCCTGCCGCTGCAGATCGCGGGCGCTTATGTCGTTGAGCACCGTGTAGCCGAAGACATAGTCCATAGCTTGCTCGGCTGGAATGTTTATGCCTTGTTTGCCAATAATTACGGCCAGCTCCACTTCCCAGTCCAGCTTTTCAGAAACCTGGGCATCAAAGGGGATGGGAGCGTGGGGACCAGAAACGGCCGTTGTCGCCTTGGTAAACACAATGGGCAGTTCCGGTAACGAAAGCGCCTTCCCCTGCGCCTCTAGCGATTCGCGCGCATGTTCGGCGTAGTTCAGCCCCAGGCACATTACATTGCGGCGCGGCTGGAGCGGCTCGTGCAGTTTTACGTCTGCCAGAGCAACGCCCGTGATGCTGGCCGCATGTTGTTGCACCATCGCCAGACCGTCGGCGCTAAGGCCAATGATGGTTTGCATGGAGGAGGCAATAGCGGAAAGATCGTAGACGAAATTTTCCTGAACGAGGCCTACCTGGGGGGCACGGCCGTTTACTTCATAGCGCACAAATTTCAAGGCAATCTCCTTAAGATGGAAAGTAAAAAGCGCAAGGCTTGATTGAATTTCCTTACGCTTTGTAGCTTGCGTGATCTAACTTTCAGGGGCGGTGATTGACCAGCTATGGCCGCATGCCTGGCAGCGATAGTGGGTTTCCATGATCAGCTTGACATCTAGCTTAACTGCATAGCCGCTGGTCGCATCTTGCTTCAGCTCTTTGAGCTGTTGGTCAACGACACGTATCTGTGAGCTTGCACAAGCGGGGCAGCTTATCTTCTGTTTGCCGCGCAGCAAATACCCGACAAAAGTTGCTACCAGCACCACAGCAGCTAGGGGAAGAATGATGTCCATAATTCAAATAATCTAAGCCTAGCGACGGCCCACCCGTTTACCGATGTCTCGGCCTACCCAAATCTCTTCCTGAAAGGCTGGGTCGCTGGCTGAGGCCACAAAGTAAGTGACGCCTTGGACGGTCGGCCGTTTTTGAATTTCCTTCCAAAAATCCAGATATTGCTGTGCCTTTTTGAATACCGGGGTGCCTGCTTTATTGTTGCTGGCCTCTGTAATCCAGATTGGCTTAAAGCGGAAGCGGCTGATGTAATCGTCCAGCACATCAAGCGCTCTTTCCATTGGGTAAACGTTGGACCAATAGAGGTGAATTCCCAACCCATCGGCAGCTTCCACAGCGGCACGACTGGCTTCTATAAACTGAATATGGTCTTGCTTGATGCCAGAAACGGCCGAACCCGGCGACAGCCCTGGATAAATAAATTTGCGGCCGGGCAATGCCTGCTTGTATAGACGCAAAACTTCTGCCCACCACTCAGCAAAGCTGGTGCCATCATGCCAGGCGCCGGTCAATCCTTCTGGCACCAGGTTTGGCTCATTGTGCAGCTCGATGACCACATCTTTGTTGGCGCCAATCATCTCCAGCGTGCGGCGCACGTCGTTTATGGTGTCGTTTAGGAACTGGCCGGGGCTGATAGTGCGCACGCCGCTTTGCGAACGAAAATCAAGGAAGGCGCGTACCACCCAGCGGACATCTGGATGATTTTGCGATAGTTTGCGGACGGCCGTTGGTTCGTGAAATGACAATACCTTAATCATACCGGGGCGCATGTCGGCAAACTCAGCAATCTCGGCCTGTGAAATGCCCGGGTCGGCCGAAGCGTGCAGCCCAATGCTGGCGCTGCCTAAGAGGGGCGGTTCCGGGTCTAAGCCTTCTGTGGGCGGTTGAACTGTGTCGACTACGGCCGTTGGTCCGGTCACCGTCGCCTGCAAAACATCATCATCTACCCGAACCGGCGTGTATTCTCCTTGTGCCGCCCCGGTGACAATCATGCTGGCGTTGCCCGGTACAAAGCCTATTTTTTCTGCATCCCGTCTGGGCGATTTGCGCAAATTGATGCCGTACTGCCCGGCGGTGGCCATGCCGCCAGCAATGGAAATAGCTGCAGTAAAGGCCCAGCCCGGCGTGGTGTCTGCAGTTGGTTGTGGGGGGGCTGTTGGCGTACTGTCTCCACCTGGGAAGGGCGTTGGTTGGGTGACAGAGGGCAAGGTAGCTGGCATACTGCGCAGGTGGCTGCGTGAGACGTACACTGGCGTGTATTCGCCGCTAGACTGCCCGGCCACCGCCCCGGTGCCGCCTTCAACAAACAGCCCCAGTTTGCTGCCGCCCCGCGTAGGCGATGCGCGCAAGTTTGTGCCAAAGCGCCCTGAGACTGCCTGACGGCCGTTTATCGTCAGGTTTTGCGTGTAGGCCCAGCCCAAAATAGCGTCTGACGGCGGTGATGTTGTGGGGCCTGGGTCAGACGGCGCGGGCGGCGCAACCTCGTCAGGAATATTAACAGGGCCTGTAAAGTCTGCCCGACGAGCCGTGACCGGTGTGTATTCTCCTTGGGCCGCGCCGGTAATGGTGAGCGTGCTGCCTCCCTTTACCAGGCCCATATTGGCAGCCGTGCGGTTGGGTGCGGCCCGCAAATTGATGCCATATTCGCCCACAACAGCCTGATTACCACTGCGGTTGATATAGCTGGTAAATGCCCAGCCGCTGACGACATTTTCTGTGGGTGCAGGCGGTGGTGCAGGGGTGGGCGCAGGCGGTGCAGGCACATTACTTAAGCTGGCATTTGCCACTTTGACCGGCGTATACTGCCCTCTGGGTGCGCCGGTTACAATAACAATCGTGCCGCCGGGAACCAGATCGATCTGCTTACCAACAACGCTGGGCGTTGCCCGCAAGTTGATACCGCCGCTATTTACCTGGGCTAAATCCCCAGCAGCAATGATGCCGTCTGTGTAGGCCCAGCCGTCTGTGTAGGGACCGGCAGGGCGCTGCCAGCCCAGCAACGGTAGCAAGAAGGGCGTGGGATCAAAAATATTGAAGGGCCATCTGGTGCCGTCGTTTGCCGTGAAGCTATTATTTTGCCGCTTGAGCGTCAGGTGTAGATGCGAGCCGAAACTGTTGCCGGTGTTGTCGGCTAACCCAAGCTGGTCGCCCGCCTTAACTGGCTGACCAACCTGAACGGTGGCGCGCTGCAAGTGCGCATAGATGGTTTGCCAGCCATCTGCATGGTCAACGCGCACGTGAATACCATAATTATGGTTGTTGGCTTGCGTGTTCACCAGGCGAACGGTGCCCGGCGCGACAGCAAATATTTTGCTGCCGGAAGGAGCCATTAAATCCAGCCCTTCGTGGCCGGGCAAACCAAATTGGGCGTAATTTTGGGGATTTTGTCCAAAATATTGGTTGATCTGGCGGAATTCGGTGGGCCAAGCTTGAAACTTGAAATCGCTCATATGACACTCCTTATCTAAACGGCAGGCGAACCAAGACGGTAGTGCAAATATAGAGCAGATTGTACCTGTTTGTAAAGGTTTGGCCTAACAGGCAATGGGGCTAAGACAATGCTGTTGGCATTGTGTGTTGCCATAGGAGCGATAGCTCTTGAGGTGCAATAGGGATCTTCTGGGGTACGGTCGTTAGCGAACGCGGCGCTGCCAATACTCTTTCGGGGTTAACTCAGTCAGCTCGGCGCTGGCCATGATAAAGTCGAGGAGAAGGCGGTTGAACTTGGCTTTTTCCTGCAGCATAGGAAAGTGATGGCACAAGTCCAGTTCCACATAAAAGCGCTCATTGACTGACTGCTGCAAATAGCTGTGTTCGCCGTTGGGTGGCAGCACCAGGCTGTCCTGGCTCCCATACACCATGAGCAGCGGGCGGTTTAGATTGGTAATATCAGAAATAAGGTCGAGGTTGCTAAAGGATTCTATAGACTTTGAAACGGCAACAGGGTCTAACTTGCGGATTTCGCTGTCGATTTCCGTAAAGCTTTCGGCCCGCCCTAAAACACGGCTGGCCATGGATTCCGCATCGGCGCCTTGTAGGCGGTTTGTGATATACGAGCCTGTAATTGGCATGGAAATGGTCGCTACCTTTGCCACATTAACGGGGTTTTGAGCCGTATAGCTTAGGGCAACAATTGCTCCTAAGCCATGCCCTACCAAAATGACCGGCCGAGCAACCCCGAGCTTATCAATAAATTGATTGACCATGCTCACATATGCCTCTAACGAATACATCTGAGGCGTTTTGCTGGAATCTCCAAAGCCCCACAGATCAAAAGCAAAGGTGCGGAAGTGGGCTGAGAGGGCCTGCATAGAGGGCCACCAGTAGCGCCAGGAACCGACCCAACCATGAATAAAGATCAGCGGTTGGCCGCGCCCTAGCACTTCATAATGAATTAGTTGGCTCTCAATCGTGGTGATGCTCATTCTCTAGCCAGTTTTAGCCTTGTCTGTGTACTATGATTTATTTAATACTTTATTTATCGTGTTTACCAATGTGTCTGGGGCAAACGGTTTTAAGATGTAATCCGCTGCACCAGCGCTCAATCCAGTCTGAATTTCTTGCTCTTGTCCCTTTGCCGACAAGAAGATAATCGGAATATCTTTCGTTGAATCTATTTCTTTTAAACGCCGACATGCTTCGTAACCAGTCATCCGAGGCATACGAACATCCATAAGGATCAGATCAAAAGGCTGGGTCTGTGCTTTTTCAACCGCCAGAGAGCCATCTTCTACGGGTACAACCTCAAATCCACTAAATTGAAGGGTCAGTACGACTAATTCACGAATGTCTTGATCATCTTCGGCAATAAGAATCTTCGTCATAATATCTCTTTCTAAACGCTAGTAGTGAAGCAAACTTTTTTGTCGGACTGCATTTTGGTCATTGCTTCTATTTAATGTTTTCTGTCTTGGACTTGCATCCGTCATAATTTGTTTTGCCACACACTAGTACTGAAGCAATCATCTTTTAACGGATAGCTTTTGCGCAACTTGCTTCAGTTTAAGTGTTCCGCCCTGCGCGTGCATCCGTCAATACTTGTTTGGCGGAACACTAGGTGGGGTCGCTATCTTCGATAACAACTGGCAGGTTAAAGGTAAATGTACTGCCCTTGCCCAGTTCGCTTTCTACTTTTAGACGGCCCCCGTGCATTTCTATAAGGCTGCGCACAATAGCAAGGCCCAGCCCGGTACCTGGGACGCGCTGAACATCTGAATCTTCTGCGCGATAAAAGCGATCAAATATTTTTTCCTGATTATCTTTAGAAATACCGATGCCGGAATCTTTGACGCTGATATGAACGTAACTGTGAGTCGCTTTGGCAATGACGGTAATTTGTCCATCATCTGAAGTGTAGTTAAGCGCATTATCCAGCAGGTTGGTTAGCACCTGCGTAATTCGGGCGTGATCGGCATTTACCAGGGGTAAAGACGGGGCGATTTCAGTATTTACATTAATGAAGCGTGCCTCATGCTGGATACGGCCGTGCAGATGCCCATCCACCACCTGTGAGATAATTTGGGGAACGTCTAACGGCCGTAAATCCAGATCCGTCTTGCCAGTTTCTATGCGCGAGATGTCTAGCAAATCGTTCACCAACATATGCAGTCGGTCGGCGTTATTCTTAATAACCTGTAGATAACGAACCTGTGGGTCAGTCATGGAGCCAGCGGCGCCCATCAGCATTAAATCAGCATATCCCTTGATTGACGTCATGGGCGTACGCAGCTCATGCGATACGGTCGAAACAAATTCGCTCTTCAGCTTGTCTACTTCCACTTCCTTGGTTATATCGCGGAAGATGGACACGGTGCCATAGAATTGATTTTCCGAAAGCACCGGAGAAAGATGTACACTGACAAACTTGTCTTCAATCACCAACTGGTCGGCCAAATAGGTCCACTGTTCAATGCGGTCAGCGTTATTTGCCCAATCGTTGATCGTGTGAATCCAAGATTCGCCAAAATGGCCGTACAGTCCCAATAGCTCGTTAATAGACTTGCCTAAAAGCTGGCTGCGGGGAATATCTAAAATGTTGCAGGCCGGTAAATTAGCAATATCCACCTTGTTTTGATTGTCAGCAACAATTACACCATCCGCAATACTCTCTAGAATGGCTTCCAAATTGGCTTTCTGAATAATTTCTGTGCGCAGCATAGAACCAAGCTGTTCCGCCTGGTCAAAAATAAGCTTGTACAGGCTGGCGTTGTTGATGGCGTGGGCTACCTGAACGGCCGCTGCTTCCACCAGGTCTAGCTGCTGATCCGTAAAAGCATTTGCTTCTTGATCAAACATCATCAAGACGCCAATCACTTCTTCATTGAGAATGAGAGGCACGCCCAAGACGGAGCAGTGCTTCAGGCTGGTCTCTCGCTCCAGCCAGCGCGGATCTTCCCGAGCGTCATGCACGATTACGGGTGAACGATTCTGAACCATCCACCCAGCCAGCCCTTCACTGCGCATCATGCCGCTGGGGATGCCGCCGGGCGGAATGTGCCGGTCGTTGCCAACGGAGGCCCGGAAAATAAACTCACCGGATTCCTGGTCTATAAGTAAAATCGCCCCTTCCGTAGCGTCCACAACCCCATTGACCAGATGAAGCGCCTGACTCAATACCCTATCTTGGTCCAGACTGGCTGAAAGCTCGGTGGTAATACGCAGCAAAATCTTCACGCGATTACTTTCATCATTCAGCGCCTGGGTTCGCTCAGCCACGCGGTGATCCAGCGTTTCATTTAGCTTGCGCAGCTCGGCAAATAGATTGGCATTTTGCAGGGCAATGGCCACCTGTACCCCGAAAGAGGTGGCCCATCGAATATCTTTGTCATTAAATCGGTTGGGATTTTGCGTGTCTGCCAGTATCAAGATACCGGCCAGCTCGCTTTCGCGTAAGAGCGGCACGCCGAGCACAGCTTGAACTGCCTCTGCGGCAGGCAAGCGAATTTCTACCTCTTCTTTTTGCAGCACCTGGTTTAAGAAGGTAGGTTCACCCGATTGCGCTAACTGGGCAACGAAGCTGGCCTTATCAGTCATAGGAATGGTTGAGCCAACAAAGCTTTCGGCGCCGTGTCCAGCAGCGGCACTGCCAATGAAGCAATCTTCTTCAAGCTGCCAGATGTAGGCACCGTCAACGTTAAAAATACGTCGCCCTTCGTTGCAGATGAGGTTAAGTACGGTTTCTCTATCCAGGCTGGAGTTTAACGCCAGGCTCACATTCCCCATTGCGCCGTAAAAACGTTCCCGCTCGTAGGTGTCCTCAAAAATAAGCGCAATTTCCAGAGCAGATGCCGCCTGGTTAGCCAAAGCGCTGAGCAGCTTGTTTTCGTGCTGAGCAGCGTTTGTTATACGGCCGTTTTCGCTCACCAATTGAATAAACCCATACGTCTCACCCGTTAAAACCAGGGGAACCACGGTGTAAAGTGCATGGTCGGCCTTGGCCCAGGCTGGTCGGGGCAGCGGTGGTTCGGGTTCTTGGCCTATGTGAATGGTTTGCGGTTGCTGGGACTGCACAAGCTCCGTCAAAACAGAGGAAGCAGGGGCCGGTTGACAGGTTCCAGCAGCAGCGGTAGCTGCGCTCGCCTCGCGGGCGACGTCTTTCAACACCAGTAGCTGGTCTTGGGCAGGCAGCAATTGGTAAATAGTGCAGCCTGCCGCGTCAATGGCCTCCATCGCTTGCTTTGCCAGCGTAGACAAAATGGCTTCCTTGTCTAGCGTGCTGGAAAATGCATTACTGCTGTTCAGCAGCAGTTCAAATTCCCGGTTACGGTTGATTGCTTCCTGAAACAAATGCGTGTTCTCAATAATGGAAGCGGCGAACTGGGCATACAGCTCGATCGTTTGCACCGTCATTGCCGACGGGCGACGTCCGGTCACTGGCTGGTCCAGGCCCAGCAGGCCAATGCGCTGCTGCCGCTGATTATGAAGCGGCACGCAAAGCAAATCGTTGGGGTGCCAGGTATCGCCATTTTTCTGTACGGCCGTGTAATCTGGCAGCACCATGCCTAAATATTCTTGGGCCCAGGCGCTGTTGCCAGGAACAAGATAGCAGCTTCCCTGGCGAAATTGCTGCAAGGATTCATCTTCAAACAGGCTTAGCCAGGCCTGTGCAGGCACTGGATTGTTGCGCAAAAAGGCCTTTTCTGCCTGTGTAATTCCAGCCGTAATCATCAGTGTGGGATTAAATGCTTCATCACGTAGGCTCAAAACCACGCGATTCCAACCCGTTTTTTGCAGCCCATTCACCAAAAGCGTGAGCTGTTCCTTGAGGTCGGTTTCATTGCTTACGTGGGTGAGGGCAGTTAGCTGCTGCAACGCTTCGGCTGAATTTGCGAGATCAGACAGATGCGGCTGGGGCGAAATAATAATCTGAACCAGGTTATGGTCATTGAGTTCCAGAGGATGGCTGTGCAGGTTTAGGGGACGGCCGTCTTCGGCAGTTATGTGGCATTCAAATGGAGGAGTAAGGCAATCTTGCCATCCGTTAGGCGAAGCAAACAGGTGTGCCGTCATTTGCAGCGACGAAACGTCAGGTGCCAGATTAAGCAAAGCGCCTGCTGCATCATTTATGTATAAAATCGTGCCGTTCGTCTCAGCTATGAGAACGCCTTCGTGAAGGCTGTCAAACAAACTCCAAATCATAGCTGAGGTTAATTCTTTTTCCATAATAAATGTCAAACCCCAGCCGTTACTTCCATTACATTACACGATTGAAAAGGTAAGCCACTGGCAAAGTGGCCCTGTTTATTGTTGGGCTTGTTTATCTCTATCCAATCGACGCAGCTCTGCGGCCGTTTCGGTAATTTCGCGAATGTCTGAGAAACGTTGCGTTTTGTCTGACACAACGCCAATAGAGAGCTTCATCAAGGGCACCATATTGCCATTGGGCTGCATAATCCCCCCTTGTTCTCGGTCTATGAAGCTGTAGTGCGAGAGGATGCCATCGTCAAAGCGCTTGCGCAGGTCCTCGATAACGGCTGGTACATTGTCTGCCATGGTGACCAGCACAAAGGTGTTGCTCGTAGCATGTCCAATAAAATCATCCAGCGTGCCCAATTCATCATCCACCTCATTGAGCAAAAGGGTGGTGAAACGGAGCACCTCATCTCGCGCCAGGAAACCATACTCATCGCTAAAGGGTTCAATGTGGTCGATACCGATTTGCAAATAGGTCCAGTCTTTGGTGCGCATCAGGTTGCGCAGCTGGTCTTCAATGAGGCGGCTGCTGGGCAAACCGGTGATGGGATCTGTCATATTGTGCCGTTTGTAGGTGTTGATGGCCGTTCGTACGCGCAGCTTCAGCTCTTCAATATCAAAGGGCTTGGTGATGTAGTCATCTGCGCCTAGCTCCAGCCCGGCAATACGGTCGCTCCGCTCATCTTTTTGTGTCAGGAAGATAATGGGGATGTGGCTGGTGCGCGTGGTCGTTCGCATCACCTTGCAAACTTCATACCCATTCATGTCTGGCAGCATGATGTCCAACACAATCAGGTCAGGCAGCTTCTTGCGGCACAGTTCCAGGGCGTCGTTCCCCCGGGCGGCCACGTCTACATGGTAGCCTTGTCCGGTGAAGAAGATGCGCAGCATGTTGGATATATCAAAGTCGTCTTCAACAATTAAAATACGGCCGTTGCTCATGAGCTTGTTCCTTGGCAGATCAAATTTTGACAGAATCCACAATTGTGTGGTTTTTTGAATTTATAGTCGGAACGGCAATAGCAGCGTTATCTTCTGCGACACTGGCGGCCTGCACAAAGGCTATTTGTGAGCTCGATACGGCGCGTTCGAAACTTCTGAAGCCGCCAAGTTTAAAACCATGCCGTCTGGCGATTGTATCAATTGTCTGAACTTGCGACAATTTTATGTCTTTACCAAGCGTGAAAGATACGTAATTTCCGTCTAGAGCCAACGCCATTGTCTCTGCCATACAGGCGTAGGCCATTTTAGGCGGAAAGCCGAAATCAAAATGAAAGTTTACAGGGCCGGGAACCTCTACCATGCCGCCTTCAATGACCAGCACGTCTGGGCGTTGGTCCGCAACCTGCCTAGAGACATCGCGCGGGCGCGACACGTCGCAAACGACGGCGCCCCGGCGCAGATGCTGTGGTTCAATTATGGCGTCTACCGCACTGGTCACGGTAATAATAAAATGGGCCTCGGCCAGCGCATCCATATTAGCCGTTACCGTCACGTTGCTGCACCCTTGC
This sequence comes from Promineifilaceae bacterium (SeqCode), assembly GCA_041987425.1. GTDB lineage: Bacteria > Chloroflexota > Anaerolineae > Promineifilales > Promineifilaceae > Leptofilum. The sequence continues at coordinate 28,661 of JBHIWP010000017.1, forward strand.
TGGCGAACGGCCGTTGCCACATCCTGCAATTTTTCGGTCCGTCGCCCAACCAAAATCATGCTGCCGCTCTCTGGTGCCATCAGCTGGGCGCAAACGGAACCGATAGAGCCCGTAGCGCCAACGACGGCAACCGTTGAAGCAGACAGGGGCCGATTGAGCAACCGGGCCGCTTCTTGAATGGCCTGCACGGCCTGGGCTACCGTGTAACTATCACCTGTGGTTACCGGAATGTTCAGGCGTTGGGCAACCGTCACCCCGCCGTCACCCACCACCGAGGTGAAAGCGCCTAAACCCAAAATGCGGGCGCCAAGCTTTTCGGCCAGCTTGCCCGTTTGGATGATTTTACGATACACCAGCGCCTTTGGTAGGCGAAGCATCATCTTTGGCGTAAGTGGACAAGCCACAAACCAGCCTTTGAGTGAACGGCCGTTTTCAATCGACGTGATGCCTTCAATTTCAGAAACCAGAACGGGAGGGTAAAAAATAGAGAGAAATTCAATCAGCCAGGCAGGCAGCTTACCCAGCGCGGGATATTTACGAGCCACATCTCGCTTGGGGTCCAGAGGATGAATGATAAAAGCAAAACTGTCCTGCATAATAGTTTGAGTGTAGCCAAGATGAGTTAGTATTCAATGGTAATTCTGTCCCTTACATTGCTACTTACTCAGCCGTCATCGTCTCAAAAGGAGCCAACTTCACCTTTTCGAGGATAAAGACGGGGGTAATGATACCTGTCTTTGTGAGGATGGTGATCACTCTGTTCGTAGGTTATATTTTTTGTAATGAACTGCCTGTCGTCTGAAGCCAACAAAACGACGTCAGACTCAATGGTGCGGGCGGCATAAATAATGGCCCCGGAACCAATACGGCAGTGATGTCCCACGCAGCCACCCAGGATGAGCAGGTTGGTAGCTTCCAATTTGCCTTCATGGTTCATCGTTTTGAGCGGCCCACCTAAAATATTAAAATCAGTAAAAGTATTGCCTGCCCCAATAAATGAGTCGCGGCCAATGACGCAGAGCTGAAGACAGGTATTTTGGGCAACGGAGGTATTTTCCATCAGCGTCGTCATGAACAATGAGGCGCGAAATGGCAGGAAGCAGCCATCGCTAACGACGCTGAGCAATAGCTGGCACCCTTGAGAAATGGTGACATTGCTGCCAATGATGCAGTTGTCGATTACGGCGCCAGCACCAATTGTGACGTTGTCGCCAATGACTGTATAGCCATGAATTACGGCCGTTGGATCAATATGTACGTTTTTGCCAACCTGCACCAGTGTCGAATTAGATAGGAAACGTTTTTGTTCAATGACAGAGCGTGCCAGGATTTTTAGCTTGAATTGCCAGCTGCTGGCAACCCGGTCTTCCACGTTGGCCCCCTGTGTAAAGACGCCCAGCAAGATGTCTGCAATAAACAGGTGAACCCAGTTCTCGACCAAAACAAATACCTTCTTGGGCAGTTGATAAACCAGGTCTCCAAATTCAGTAGCCATGTAAGGAGGAATATGATAATAGCCACGCTCTCTGGATTCTGTATCGATTACCAGCGGTTTTGCTTCCAGGCTTTGGGCCAACCCTCTAGGCAGATACCATATATCGGCCAGCAGCAGGTCGCCCTGGGGAAAGAATGAATGGGTTAACGGCCGTACATGCTTGGCAATGGCCGGATCGTCTTTGTGAAAAGCCAGCCGCACGGGACGCCCGCCCGCTCTGGCTCGTTCAATAAATTCATCAATCAAAAGCTGGTTGAAGAAGAGGTTGTCACGATGAACAAGGCACTCAATTTCTTCAGTTTCAAGCTGGCGTGCTACTTCCCAATCAGGATACTCTCGTTCCTCGATGGCGTGCTTAACCAGCAAGTCTCGCTGCCACAGCCACAGCGGCTTGTTTTGCACCCGCAGGTCGCGCGCCGTCTCATTGAACGGCGATATAAAACTGGGTTCGTTGATAATAATGCGTCGCATAAATCAATTTAACAGGAACAAACGGCCGAATCTACATTACACAATAGGCTGCTTGGCAATTGTAATCGTACACGTTTTGTCGCCCGTGGCAATACAGCTAATTTGCTCCACTTTAAAGCGCTGTCCCCGGCTCACCCAATCCAACGCCTGTTCTAAAAGCCCGATCGCCAGATGGCAGCAGGGCGAGTCTGAAACACGCTGCCAGCAAATAGGGCAGCGCTCAATAACCCATAAATAATGATCAGCATCTTCGCCCAATCGCACCCGCTGATCGCTAAACTTGTTGAAGGTCTCCGCAAAAACATCCAGACCAATCTTGATCTTGATGCCTAAAGGCAGCATACGCATCGCTAAATCGGTAATGCCTAAGACCGGCATAAACTCCTTCAGCGCATACTTCCATGTTTCTCGGCCAGCACGAAGCGCCAGCCCGCGCCCACCGCGCTCACCATACATATCGTCCAGCGTTTGCTGAATGGCGCTGAATTCCGAAAATGTAAAGCCCAACTTCAAGTTATTGGGGGGGTAATTGTTAACAAGATGCGATAACTTAGCCAGGTTCAAGACGGCATTAACCCCATGACGCCCCATGATTTCTTCCATTGCTACCAGGACTATTCGTCCCATCTTGTTGGGGTAATAATACTCTACTTGCTCTGCAATTTCCTGACTCATGCCGCTACACTACCTGGCCGTTGGAATGATTATTCAGAAAGCTGTTGACCGTTTGCAAAAAGTTTTCTGGTTCATCTGTCATAGGAAAATGACGTGAATGATGCATTACCTGGACCTCAACAGATTTGACACCACTTTTTAGCAAATCGGCGTTCATAGGGGAAACAATTTTATCTTTGGCTCCATAGATTCCCAGGGTAGGAATCTTTAGCGTGGGTAATTGGCTGCGTAAATCAGTATCGCGCAGGTCACCAATGCTGCGAAAGAAAGATTCAATCGTTGTTCGCTGGACATCCCTAAAGATCATCGTTCGGACCTTTTTAGAATCTTTCGCCAGCAAAATCCGCATGATGGAGTGCAGCATAATGGGATAGCGCCACACCAGCTTGGCGATTGAGCCATAGCCCGCTAATTGTAAAAATGGATGTAGGGACCGACCAATGATAGGCGAGCCAACTAAAGCAACCTTGTTGACGCGTTCGGGATGGGAGAGCGAAATTTGGAGAGCAACGGTACCGCCCATGGAGTGACCAAAAATAGGGGCAGATTGAATCCCCAAGGCATCCATGAACTGGTTTACCATTTCAACATAGCTGTCGATCTGGAAAGTAGTGGTTTGCGTGTGCGGTGCCTTTGCTGAGTCGCCAAACCCCCAAAAGTCCAAGGCATAGACGCGATAGCGTTTGGTATTGGCAAGACTGATCATCATCTCGCGCCAAACGTCCCAGGAATTGATCCAACCGTGTAATAAGATGATGGGTTGGCCCCGCCCTATTGATTCGTAATGAAGAATCCCTTGTTCGGTAACAATAGAACTCACACTTACCTCTTACCCAAATTGATGAACTTTAATGTGTGCGACGTCTGGAAAAAGAAGCTGATACCTAGGGTTTCGCCAATTTAAGCTGGTGCGCTGGTACGGCATGACTTTGTGGACATATGCACACCAAAAATAGTAGCATCTAAAAGACAGTAAAACTGTGAAAAGCAGGTAAAGGAGGTGTAAAGTTCGCGTTAATCAGTTATTCACCGTTTTCTTGATCCAGTTGGTCCAAAATTGAATAGAGCAATTCTAGCAACACATTCTTAACGCTTTCCTTATCAGTGGCCGTGCAGGGCAGGATTTTTACGTCCTGGCTAAGACGGAGGATAATACGCAAATCTTCAGGTTCCCAGGCGTCTTCCATGTCTTGTTTGTTTGCAGCTACAACAAAAGGGGTCGAAGCATAACTCTCGAACGTTTCTAGAATGCGCTTTGCCTCACGGAACGTTTCTGGTTTTGTGCTATCTACCATAACAACAAAGCCTAACATGCCCTGAGACAGAATGTCCCACATAAAGTCAAAACGGCGTTGCCCCGGCGTACCAAACAGGTACAGTACCAGGTCGTCGCCGACCGTAATACGGCCGAAATCCATGGCGACCGTCGTGCTTTCCTTCACCTTTTCGGCGGCACTAGAGATCTTTCGCTCGGTGGAGACGACATCTATTTCACTTACAGATCCAATAAACTGGGTTTTTCCGGCGGAAAACGGGCCGGTGATTACCATTTTGACAGCTTGCATATGGCTACTACCTTCTTCTTTAAGCGACGGCTTTGAAAATTATTAGTTTTTGGCTCCAAACGTAGCAAATCACAGAAAATTTTTTGAAATAAAAAGCAAGCTTCCTCAAGATTTGCTCAAGTAAAAGCCGAAATTGAGCGATTTATTTCAATTTTCTTTTTGGCTTTTACAGTATGGCAGCTGGGTGTTGCACGATTTGGTTTGCGCAACGGCCGTTACACCACAATATTTAAACTACAAACCGCGAATGCGGTCTATAAGACGAACAACAACCGAACGCTTGACGGCCGGTGAAGGCTCAGCTCCTCTTTGCTGCCGTGTACCCGCGTCGCTCTTTTCTGGGGCGGGTTTAGGACGGCTGACAAATTCAACGAGCCCTGCCTGCAACATGCCGTACACAATGCGGCGAATCTCGAAGTCGCTCAGGTTGTTTGCTTTAGCAATTTGGCGAATAGAGTTGCGAGGATTGACAAAGGAGACAACGCGCCACTCTTCCACAGTAAGATTGATATTTCTAAGGCGCGCATCAGGCCGGTCTGTAAAACGTAGGGCGACATCCAAATCTGGCAGTTCGTCCTGAAGAATCTCCCACTCTTTTAAGCGCCGGCTTCCTTCCATAATGACGCTTTCCAGGTCAATGGGAATGGTGATGTAGCCGCTGTTTGGCAGCTTGTTGGCATCAAAGCGAAAAAAGCCCTCGCCCCAGGTAAACAACTTATAGACCGTGTCCAACACATTTTGGCGGACGCTTTGAATAATGTCGTTTTGAGTTACCCGACGCGCCGTTACCAGCAGATGACCAATCTCTTTATCGCTCTTCCCTTCGGCATGGGATTGAATAACCTGGGCCTGCTCTGGCGAAAGCTTTCCGCTGTTTTGCAAAATCTGTGCCAGATGATTGCCATTCTCATTTCCCATGAAGGCATAAATCAGCTTGCCCTCACGAAAGGACATTTGAGCCGATTCATTATCTGTCTGAATGGAAAGGGTGCCTGTTTTTCTAGCCAGGTTAATGAGGTTTAATAACTGAGTTGTTGAGAAGTCACGCAGGTTGCCTTTTAGGGCCATAGTCGTTCTTCCTGCCTGGTTTTGATGGCAGACGTTTACCAGTGTGTTGGTTTACAGTTTTTCACTTGCCAATGTTTCCATTACGTTAGAAATAATTGCACTGTCTTTGCCAGGGCATTGACTTGAGCATTATACATGGTGCAATTTACTGCGTCAAACCTACTTATGTCACATTGATTACTCGTCAAACGCTGCTGCATCAGGAGGTAGCATTTTTAAATCCTTGTTCGGGCTTCTTTTCGCGTGTACAATTGGAGCCTCAGGCGGGGCGGTGGCGAAATGGTAGACGCAGCAGACTTAAAATCTGCCGGACGTCAGTCCGTGTGGGTTCGAATCCCACCCGCCCTACTCAACCTCTTTTTGGCCCTTCTTGGGCCTTTTTTTGTTTATTGGGATCGGGTTCTATGGCTGATAAGTTAGGCAAAGAAGACCGGCGCTTATGGCGCACTGTTGTGCAGACGCTACATCCGTTCCCCATTACCGCTCCCAATACCACGTTGCTCACTGGTGTTTCTGGTGGAGCAGACTCTTTGGCCCTTCTGCACCTGCTGCGGCGGCAGTTAGGCGCCGCCCGGCTGTTAGTGGCTCATCTCAATCATAAGCTGCGGCCAGAGGCAGACGAAGACAGTAAGTTTGTAGCAGATAAGGTCGCTGACTGGCAAATTCCCTTCATTGGTGGAGAAATTAACGTTGCTGAATTGGCCGACGCTTTGCAATTATCTTTGGAAGCGGCCGGGCGACAGGCCCGATATCAATTTTTTGCTGCTGAAGCAAAAAAAGCAGGGGCTACGGCCGTAGCAGTGGCCCACCATGCTGATGATCAGGCCGAAACGGTGCTGCTACATTTGCTGCGGGGCAGTGGCAGCGCCGGGCTGCGAGGCATGAGCCCGGTGAGCCATGTACCTGGTCACGAAGAAGTGCCCTTGTTACGGCCGTTTCTAAACATCAGCCGCGCCGACATTGAAGCCTACTGTGCCAGGCACGGTCTGGCGTCTCGCCACGATGAGAGCAATGATGATCTACAATTTACCCGCAACCGCATCCGGCATGAGCTTCTGCCCGTTTTGCAAACATACAATCCGCAAATAAGGAGCCGCTTGCAGCAGCTAGCTATTATCACCACCGATGAATACGACGCCCAACTGACCCAGTTTAATAAGATTTGGGCAGACTTGCTGACTGGTCAAGGGGCCAGTTGGCTGGGGCTTGGACGACAGCAATTTATGGCGCTGCCGGCGGCCTGGCAGCGGCTGGCCTTGCGACGTGCCATCCAGCAGCTAAGTCCACAGACGACAGAAATTTCTTTTCAGACCATTGAGCTGGCAAGAACGCTCGTTCACGAGCCTCAGTCCGGTACGGAGGCTACGCTGCCGGGTGGGATTGTGATGCAGGTAGCGGGGCACGAGTTACTGTTCGGTGATGCTGGGGAGCAGCGTCCCGGTAGCGTTCCGCAACTGGACAGGGAAGAGTCCATACGGTTGCCCGTGCCGGGTCAGCTGGATTTAATGAATGGCTGGATACTCGTTGCAGAGCCAGTTACCAGGGTCAATTTGCCAGAAGTGCAGCAGAACAAAGATCCATGGCGGGCGTTTGTGGCGTTGGCAGAGGAGGAGGCTTTGTGGCTACGGCCGTCTCTGCCGGGCGAGCGTTTTCAGCCTTTGGGGATGCAGGGCCGCAGCCAGGCCATTCAGGATTTGCTGAGCGACCGCAAGGTGCCGCGCGGGCAGCGGCCGTAGGGCTGCATGGTGGCCGGGTCGAGGATGTCGCAGCTGATCACCAGGGTCGGGTGCTGGTAGAACGGGTCGACGTAGGCGCTGGCCGGGTCCGGCATCAGCACCATGTCCGATTCGGCGATGCCC
>JBHIWP010000018.1:0-35749 GCA_041987425.1 Promineifilaceae bacterium (SeqCode)
GCGTGCTGCTGCTTTCGTAAGAAACGTAAAGCCTTGCCTGTTGAGACGTAGCAGCATCTGCGATAGGGAGAATATGAGCGATCGCATCCCCCGCAGCCACCAGGCTGCCCTCCGCCACGCTAAACCCCAGCAGCTGACCCGCACGGTCACTATAAACTTGAACCGATTGATTGGTGCTGGAATCGGTGAGCTCCGCCAATAACTGGCCCTTTGCTACTTCCTGGTTTGATTGCCCATACAGTTTGGTGATCTCCCCCTGGACCGCAGCCTTAACTTCCTCGGGGCCGTCACTGTTTAGCACAATGGCTGGCATACTGATCTGAGACGGAATTTTCCCCCAGATGCCCCAACCAATGACCATGGCAAGCAAAATGCCAACGGCCGATAAACCAAGCCAACCTCGTACGTCCGTTACCTGCACTAACATATCGAGTTGTTCAGGGGATGATAATCTATCCAGAGAAACTTTGCGGTAAACTGACTTCATTTTGTGCTCCTTGATCAACAGAAATGCAGCTTTGATTTCAATATATTGTGGCTTGTCTTCAAGGATTTAACATGACATGCCGGTCACCAAAAGCTTATGCTCAATGTCCTACCAGCTTGATTTAAAAGTCATGCTCGCTTGTGACCAAAGAGAGGCCGATTTAAATACAATTTCCCGCTCAGGCATTGCCAAAGTCATGTGAAAATTATGACCGAAACATCACGCCGATTCAGTCGCCTCAAAGTAAACTGTACCCATCACTTCAACCGGACGACCCAATTCACTCTTCATTACTGGCCAGAATGTAAGAGAAACAGGTGTTATCCAAGACAACCTAAATTAAGGAGATAAAACAATGTATCTTGAAGAGAAGCGCGATTTGGAGAATGCTATTATTGAACGAGCCTACAAAGACGAAGATTTCCGCTCTGCCCTCACCAGCGGGAATGCCTCCGCCGCAATTAGTGAAGCGTTCGGCCGGGAACTGCCGGTTTCCGTAAACGTTGTCAGCGATTCCGACGATGAAATCAACATCGTTTTGCCCAGCTTTGACACCCCCGATGAGGTCGAACTGACAGACGCTCAGTTGGCCGAGGTCGCTGGTGGCGCTCTAGATGATTGCTGGTGGACCTGTGCCGTTACCAATTGTGGTAATACCGGTTGTGGCAGCAATAGCGCTGTTGCTGGCGTGGCATAATCACGCAATAAGTTTCAAAGTTAGCACCTAAAAATCGGCAGATTTTGTTTCTGCCGATTTTTTATTTCACTTATGCGACGTGAACAAAACTCTAAGGGTTTGCTGTTTGACCTCAGGAAATAGACCTTTATCTTGCGAAAACCCTTGGGGTCTCTAGCAGATGGCTGTAGGAGCACTTGACTTAGAGGAAAGAAAATGAACGCAAAATTATATGGAAATGTTGCCAGACCAGCCCTGGTCATGTCGGGGAGTTGGGACCCTGTATTGCCCGAGCATGTGGAGATAATTGATAGGCTTGTGAGGGATGCGCACAGCAAATTCCTTGATGCCGTCATTGTGATGTTTGATCCAGCACCATCCAGTTTTGTGCTGCAACGAACGCGCCCCGGCACCACCTGGGTCCCCTATAATGATGCCGATGTACACCTGAGAATTTTCTTTCAGCGCGGTGGTGATGCGGTTCTCAAGATCTCATTTAAAGAAGAATATTTGGATTTGGGCGTGGCAGAGCTGTTTGAAAGTATCACGGCGCATGTAGAAGTTGCTGAATTTTGGTTTGGCTCGCGCCAGCGCTTTGGCAACGGGCCAAATGGTTCCCAGTCTTCCCTCATAAAACATGCCAGGGATCACAGCATTCGCTTGCGACGCCTGGCAAACCAGAAAGTTCAAGAGCGTAGCTTTGTGGTGCGCAGCCAACTGCAGGAGGGGCAGCTAACACTGGCCTTCGACGTGGCCCGCGTGCCGCCAATCCGCGCCCGTCCGCGGTCAGGCAAGCTGAAGCTGCCGTGGACGCCAGGAACTTATGCTGCGATTCCGCTTTTTGACCTGCCGCACCAGCTTATAATGGTGCCACGCAACCGGATTTCTGTGGAGTTGAAGGCGGGAAAGGACGGGGCACAGATGGTATGGCCTGACCCCACCGTGAATTACTTGGCTTTTATTGCTGGACCGGCTGATGGTCTTCCGGCTTAGCTCTAACTGAAAGCATGCAAACACAAAAAAAGCCTGCGCGAGTCAGGCTTTTTTTGTGCTTGCTTGAATTGTTGATTGAGCGGTGAAATCATTGCCCTTCAACTGAGCATGCCCGAGGCATACTATTCCCATAAAAGTACTGAGGGTAGGGTGGGATTGATGCCTCTCAAGAGCTGGTAGCCAATGCCAGAAAGCCCGTGGAAGAACCCGATTTGAAAGATCTCACCGCGATCCCCCATGCCATACGGTAACTGGAAATAGCCATTCAAGGTTCTTTGCTGAACTGTTCGATAGGCCTGCTCGCGGGCCTGATCGATCCAGCCAGTTTCTTCCAGGCTGGTGCCAGCTTTGAGCAATAGATCCCAACGGCCTGCATTTCCGCAGCAGAGCGTGTCCAGCCCATTGTTAAACAGGCTGCTGGTGGTCTCTAGAGCCGCCTGAATATCGTGACGAATGTGCGCATTGTCAAACACCGACAACCCACCCAGGCGGGCCAGGCCAATGCCGGGCGCTCCATGACACCAGGTTTGGCCGTAGACAAGCTGTGCTTCTGTTGAGCGGAGCAAGTCTGGCCAGTTCTTGACCTTGGCGTCATAAAGTCTGGTTTCGAATGCGATGCCGTCTGCGGCGGCGTCATAATAATCTTGCTGGCCCGATGCCTGGTAAAGGCGAAGTAAGGCATAGGCGATGCCAGCCGCGCCATGGGAGAAGCCGGTAAGCAGGCGATCGTTGGCGGTGGCCCAGACAAGTTCTCCGCCCTTGGCTGCTGTTCGCGTTTTAAGAAGATGGTCGCCACAGAGGCGCGCTTTTTGCAAGATGGCCTGCTCCTGAGTGACCTCGAACAGGGCCAATAGGCCGAGTAGGATACCGGCTGCGCCGTCCATGATGTCAATTTTTGTGTCCTGCTCGATGCGATCAGGCGTTATAGAGTCGGCAATCAATCGCGCATCTTCAAGCAGTTCCGGCTCCTGCACTAGTTGGCTAATTCGGCTCAAGGCATAAATTAAAGAGCCCATACCAATGGCTGCGCCTAAGCTCATGCGCTCAGACATCAAGTTCTTGTTGTTTTTGTTTTGCTGCGCGGCCGTACGCACTTGATGCAAAGCTGCCAGCGACATCTTCTTATATTCAGGCTCACCGGTCAGCTTATAGGCCCCGGCCAGGAAGAAGGCAATGCCGCAGTTGCCGCTGTGCAGGTTGTGGCCCAATGGCTGAATGAGCGAACGCTCAGATTCCGCCATGTATTCAAGCCCTAGCCAGCTGGCGCTGCCGTTGCTGGCGACAATCGCTTTTCTCGTAATTTTTTCGGCAATTTCCAGCGCTGTGGATTGAATGGCGGCGACTTTGTCGACGTGTGCTGGCACGGCGTTTTCAACCCGCTCCAGGCTTGCAGACGCTGGTTCCTTTTCGGCGAATCGCAGGCTAAACACGGAATAAATCAATCCAATTTGCAGATCTTTATCGGCCTCATTCAATTGTGAGAGATGGTCGTGCAAAAATTTGACGCCTGGCTGGCTAAAAATATCTTGGGCTACGATCCCTTCTGAAGCATAGACGTGTGGCGTGTCCGCTTGCGTGATAAAGTAAGGAACATCCAGCCTTTCTAAGGATTTGATTTCCGCGTCAAATAATGGCCAATAGATCGGCTTGGTTTCTGAACTGAGGGCGGAGCGACAGAGCACATCCAGCTGAATGCTGCGGTCGATGCCATTGCGCATATATTTGGGATGCAGTAGTTTTTTCAACAACAAGAAGTAGTTAATGGTATTACGAAACAAGAAGCGGCCCTGTTCTGCTTGGAAAAAGGACTCCATTTGCTTAACAAAATGGGTGTTTTGCTTGTGAGACAGGAAAAAATCGTACGTTTCGCTGAACCCCTTCACGATTTCGGGTAAGTATCCTTCTGGAGAGACGGCCTGATTGTTGAGGGTGGGCATGGAGTGAGCCTGTTGGGCAACGGCCGTTGCCTGGACCGAACTCATGTCATCTGTATTGAGGAACTTCCAGCTCAGGAATTCATAGGGAATTTCTTGCCCGGCAATTGCGCCCAGACCACTAATATCAAAACTTTGGCCGCCGCGGCCAAACATCCATACGGGGAGCATCCCTGTTCGTAAGACGGAACTCATGTATTGCTGGTACGCCAAATTTTGGGCACCATGCTTTAGCTCGTTGCTGCTGGCGGGCGCCATACGCGGATGGAGCATCGTTTCCACGTCGATCAATACAGGGTACTCGCCCACGGCCATAAAGTTTTCTCCATGGCAGTCTGTTCCTTCGAGCAGGTAGACCAAACACAATAAGCCCCCCACGCGCTCAAAATAGCGGCGGACACCGTTCTCGTCCTGGCACTCGGCTGCTGCCACACACTCGACCCAGCCATATTGTTCATAATTGAGAATTTTTAAAGCTTTTGTGGGATAGGGCATGCCCTGCTGCGCCAGCCAGTGACTGAGATCAGAGAAACCTTTTTCAAACCCCAGGTCTTTGGGCTTGTAAACAAGGCGGGCTCCGCCCTCTAGCGTAATGATGGCGACGGTACGGCCGTCGTGATGCGGATCTGATAACCCGGCCTGTACATCAGTAATAACCGGTGCTTCACCAGATAACTCAAACAGCTGGGCAATTGCCGACCAATCCTTAACCAGGCGCTGGCTCAGTTCAGACAGCCATTGCACCCACTGCAGCACCGTGGTGCCCAACAAGCGAGCCAAAACGGCATACTCCTCAAAAAAGCCAACAAAACCGCCCTGAAGTAGTTTATTTACAAATTGCTGGTAAAGTGCATTGTTTTGCCCCGCATTTACCGTTTTGGGCTGATAGCGATTTTGGGCTCTAAAAATAGAGAACTCAAGATAAAAAGTTTGTTCAGACAAAGCTGCCAGCTGTTGCAACAAGCGTAGCAACAGCTTTTTCTGCGCCTTCGCAGAAATGTGCAGATTGTCATAATGTAGTTGTTTGGCTAACGCTTCTTGTCCTACCAGAACAAAAGATAGCAGCAGTTCTTCAAAAGCGAACGGAGCTGCGGGAACCAGGAGATCGCATTTGGCTTTCAATTCATCGAGCGAAAGCTTTTGGGCCACTTCCACAGCCTGGTAGAGGACCTGGCTCCAGGCGGGCAGGGGCGTTTCTTCTTTCCAATGTGGCTTTTCTATAACTGCAAATAGTTCGAGTTGGTCCAGGGCATCCCACTGCCATCGTTTTTGTAGCGTTTCGGGTGAATTGTAGGCGACCAGCTCGGTCCAGGCGTCTAACCTTTTTTTGCCGGATTTTGATATAGTCGCGATCTGGCTGCGATCAAATTTGCCGTTGAGCCGTTCGTGCAGTGGACTGCCGTTTTCCACAATGCGCTTTAAAGTTTGTATAGGGAATTCCATGCTATACCTCGGTTGTTGTGCTGGATTATTGAGCTGATTTCTGCTGGCTGCCCGTACAGGTCTGGCGCAAAGCGATATAGGCTTTGGCTGCCAGAGGCATCTCTGGCTTGACCACCAGTTTGACGTGGTTAATAAAGCGGACAAGGAAGCAGCTAACTGGCTCTGCTAAATGGGCGGTGGGCAGCAACTGGTTGGGCCATACTGCGCGATTGCCAGTTTCGTTGCTGTGGCCTGGCCATTGCAGCAGGGCAGACCTCTTATCGGGGGTACACAGTTCTTTATCCACCAGAAAGTCAAAAAGCCGCTGCCACCACAACTGATCAAACCGGTGGCGATTGACCAGTTCCAGGCCCAACGTACCGCCGATGGTGTGCCCGATATCCAGATCGAGACTGACTGACTCGGTAAACGGTTTGATATCGTCCAAAACTTTGCCAACCTGGCTCAGATCCCCAGGCCACTGAATGTTTTGCAGAAATGGGATGACTGCCGGGATGGGGATGCGCGCAATGGCAATGCGGGTGAATTCTGATAGGCGTCCGGTCATGTCACCGATGGCGTAGATACGGCCGTTCGGCGGCAAGCTCTCAATTATCCTCTCCATGTGAAAGACAAAGTCGGGCTCATTTACTTTGGAGGGGCCGAGTGCCGCCAGCGTTGCCCAAATGCCTTGTGGCTGTGACTGGGCTTGAATACGGTTCGCCGACAGCTCCATCGAGGCAAACAAAATGCCGGGTTCTAAGCGGTTTGCTGGATGCTGCGACGTGTCAAATTCCAGCCAAATGCTGTCCATGGCCTGCCTGAAAGGGGAGTCATTTGGCTCGCTCAACCACCGGTCACATAGCGCCGTAATCGCCTGCCAGGCAGGTGACCCGGCCGCCAGAGAACGAATTTCTGGCTGCTCTGCCCAATTCGGCGCAGTGCAAATCAGGAAGTCTAGGCCCGGTTTGGTCTGGCCCAGGTGGCTTTCAAAAATGGTGAGGGGCGCCAGTGGTAACTGGGCGGCCAGCTTCTTAATGGCATCAAAATCTGTTTCGGAGATGAGTGCAGGCGGTAAATATCGTCTGGCCACATCGAGGAAGGCGTCCATCTGCCGTGCCCGGTAGGGCAACGAAACGGTGTGTTGGCCGGGCTGATAAGTGGTTGTTTGGGTCATTTTTGGGCCTCTGACGTAAACCATAAAGAGTAATTTGAAACCTAAGAGGTCAAGATGGTTTACGTTAGGGAGAACAAAAGCTAATTTATAGCGAATCTAACTCCAAAAAAGCTTTTTGTTCTCCACACGATAAAGAAAATCTGACTTATAAGATATGTGGATTGTAAAGATTATCCGGGTCCAGTTGATTTCTGAGGCGGTGCAGCTCCTGGTAAGCTGGCCCATAAAGCTGTTCCTTCATGGCAGCATCCATTTCGTGCCAGCCGTAGAGATACGGCCGTCCGCCTTGCCTCACACACTCAGCCAACATCACCCGCATCATTGCTTTAACGCGCTGTAATCCATCCTGATCGCCCTGTGGCACAATCGGGTAGAAGCCCACCAAAATCTTGAGCGAAGCGGTGCCAAACGAGGCAGCTTCAAAGGGAAAATAATCCTCTGGCTGGCTGGCAATGCCTAAAATTAGGGCGCCTGGAATGTAGTCAGAAAGATGTTTTTGACTGAGCTGCTCGTCTAGCAAGGCCAGAAAGGGCACGAGCCCGCTTATGGGCAGCAGATAGTCAACCGCCGGGGCATACACATCGGTGCTTTCCGTTTGCCGGTAGGCAGAACCCAGGTTAACTGGTGAATCGCTTTGGCGGGCGCCAGCCTGCTGCAAAAAGGTTGTCATGGCGAGAGAAGGCTGGCTTTCTGTAAATTTGTAACAGGCAAAAAGCCCTTGCCCTTTCAGGTAATAGGCCATGAAGGAATCGGGCCGGTTTTCTACTGGCTCCAGCAAGGCGCAGACATCGGCCAGGTCTTGAAACGTAGGCAGTTGATGCTGCCACCAGCCGCTGCTGCGCTGTAATGGAACCGTTTTCAACGTCACTTTTTCCACAAACCCTACCTGGCCTAACCCCGCCAGACTAAAGCGGAATAGCTGCGGGTTTTCCTGGCGCGAGCACCAAACAGCTTCGCCGTCTGGCTTGATGAGACGCAGACGCTCAACCTGCGCCACCTGGGGGCCAAACCGAATGGAAGCCGGGCCGTAGCCTCCCACCGACAGGGTGCCGCCTATGGTTGTATTCAAATTGTCGGTTAGGACGGGGAAACTTCTTTGGTGCCGATTTAAACTTTGCTCCAGGTAGCGCCAGCGTCCCCGCGTCGTGACGGTTGCGTGTCCGTTTTCTTCTAGCTGAAACTGGGCGTGGTCGGCGACGTTTACCAGCAAGATGCCCTTATCTGTTAATGATTGGCCATGACAGGAATGCCCTGCTCCGCGAATGCGAATCGGTATTTTTTGGTTGCGGCTTACCTTGAGGCTGTGCACAATATCTGTTTCGCAGGTGGCTCGGACGACAACGGTGGGCGTTTTTTGGATGATACGGCCGTAATCCTCACTAAACTGGCTAAACTTACCGGTAGGTAGGCTAACCGTCCCTTTGACGCCGCTCGCCAATGTCTGCTGCAAGCTATCCTGAACTACCTCGGTGGGAGCAACTCCTGTGCGCTTGAACTGCTTGGATGGCGTAAGCAGCAAAACAAACTGCCCAAAATTGCGCTTAAATTCCGCAAGCATTGTAGTTCTGTGCCCACACTGCGGATCGTTTAGATAAACCACGTCGTCAGAGAATGCTTCTACAACTACAAACTGCAGATTTTTTAGCAAAACAACCGCTGGTAAAAAGTAGGGATTATCAATTAATGTTTGCACCGAACAGCGTATTGCTTTGGCCTGCAGGCCGTATTGGGCTGCTGCCTTGATCATCTTTTGCGTGCTCAGGGTTCCACGTGGAGTGGTGCACGCCTGCCGCATTTCATGTAAGCGAATGGTCTTTCCAAAATGCTGGAAAATGATGCTTAGGGCAGCTGGCCCGCTGTCAATGGCATCGGTTTGCAAAAGCGGGGGCGTGCTGTATTCATAGGCAAGCGGTTGATTTAGCATACGGTTGATTATCGTTCACATTAGAGAATCATTCTTGATGCGATAATCACTGTTTCTCTATGACTTTGGGCCCATTCTGGTGTGACCTGAGGCAAAGGCGGAATTCAGAAGCTATTTTTACTCAAAGGGGTAGGTTTGGCGGTAACGTGAAGGAGGATAGGGTGAAAGTCACATTCTTTTGGTGACTTATAAATCAATGCAATTATCCTAATATCCGCTATAATGTCGCACATCTACCCAAGAAAAACGGCCTGTAAAATCACTGTGAATGTGACTTTCACAGTAGCTAATTGAATTTTGTAACGCAAAGATATGTCACTTATGGGTTACCTGATTACTCAATTGTATCTCTCCCACTTATCTTCAAATCTGCTTAATAGTCACTTCGAATGTTCTAGAAACCATAGTAGTCCTTTGGCTATTTTTATTAACCCCACAATCAAGATATAGGAGTGTCACATGTCTCAGTTACATAAAGTCGTTTATGAAATCATTCAGAATCCGTCCCGAGTGAAGGATTTGTTGGCTTCACTTGGCAACGTGCCCGGCGCGAAACTGACGGCAGAGGAACAGTACGCCTTGCAAGCAGTCCTGCAAAATGGCACGCTGGCCATGCCTTTAGACGGATATGACTATGTCAATGAAAAGGCAGCCCACCTGGTAGATCTTTGGATCCGTCCCTAGAGCTAATTGACTGGTTGGGGATTACCCACTTTTTTAGAGTAAATTCAAGCCCTCCCTTTATCGGGGGGCGCTTGTGTTTGTGGGAATGTTATGAGTTTTGGTGTTTGGGCTTGAAAAAAAAGAGAAGATAGTGATGGGATCTGTCTTGAGTCAGGCACTTTCTACCCTTTGGAAAAGTGCCGATCTTCCTTCAGATTTTATTGAACACCTTGATACAGTTTGTCAGCCTTTATTCCCAAAGGAAGGGGAACAAAGCAAACATCCCCTGCATGTGCTGCCCCATTTGTTTTGTGAACACGTCGGCGGCGATCCCAGATTGCTCAATTCTATATTAATTGCCTGGAACTTATTACGGCAAGCGGCGCGAATCCTGGATGATTTTGAGGACGGAGAAGTGCAGACGGGCAACCGCGCGGGGCTCCTGAACACGTCTACAGGTCTGATCTTTTCGGCAAACATGCTGCTGAGTAAGCTGGAATGTGAGGGGGCTGCTCCCGAGGTGGCACAAGCGATCAGGCAGCGGTTTTACTTCCTCTTGCTGCAAACCTGTTATGGGCAGCATCTTGACTTATCGACGCTGCAACCGTCATTGGAAACGCGCTGGCAAATCACCCGACAGAAAAGCGGCTATTTTTTGGGGCTCATCACCTGGATTAGTGCGCGGCTAGGTACGGATGATTTAGAGCAGCTTGACCTGTATCAGGAATTCGGCGAGATTCTCGGCATCATGGATCAGATTCATGACGATCTGGTGGATCTAAAGTCGACTGAAAAAGTAGCCGGGGATTTAACACGGCCGTATCACTGGTCGCTCCCCGTTGCCTACGCCTTCTCTGTCTTGCCAGAGCCAGAACAAACTCAGCTGCAAGCTTATCTCGAACAATCTGCTGCCGACCCGCAAGCAGAAGAAAAGGCCCGGGAAATGATAATTAAGAGCGGCGCTGCGCTTTATTTAACCGTCCAGCTTACGGTCTATTATCAACGCGGCCAGAATCTTGTTAAGCAAATGGGGCTTCGCTCAGAGAAAGCGGATATTCCCTTAGGAATATTAGAGAACCTATGCCATGTTAATTAAAGTCCTGGGAAAAAACCAGCATCTTCGAGCGCTCACGAATTTCTTTTCTCTTTTTTTTGCGACGGCCGTTCTCGGGGTTTTAATCTGGGGCACATGGGTCATTACCCATCAGCCAGATCTGGGCGTTCTCTGGGATGAGTTGGGCGAAGTTTATTATGCCAAGCCTGACTCCCCAATTCAGGTTGGTGACAAAATTATCACCATAGACGGTGCCCCTACAGAGGAAAGTCCATTTCCCTATTTTAATTGGCAGCGCCATGATCAAATAGCTCTCGGCCTCACCCGAGGTGATGAAACGCTGGAACTCGTTGTCGAGTATTCAGAACGCTCTCCAGCCTTCATCCTGGCGCTTCGTGCCTCTGTCATGCTGGTGGCCATCTCTTTTTGGCTGGCTGGCACAATCATGGTTTTGTTTTTGCCCAAAAACAAAAAAGTAGGGAGGCTGTTTTTCTTGTGGTGCCAGCTCATGGCTCTGGCGCTCTCCCTAGGCAATGTCACCTACCTGCCTTGGACCGCTCACCTGTCCATATTTTTCACCTTTTGGATCGTGCCCATTGCCATTCATCTTCACATGTTCTTTCCTGCGCAGCAAAGTGGCTCCAAGCTGCGCGTGCTGCTCCTTTTAAGCTATGGACTATCGACGGTGAGTTTCATTGAACTGCTGTCGGTCACAGACTTGGCTCAACTGAACGATAGTTTAGGCGCAGTTTACGGCATATATTTCCTTAGCTGGGTACTTCTGGGCCTTATTGCTGTTATCTTTCTCTTAGCACGGTCCTACTTTTCTTCATCTGACAAGTTGGTAAGACAGCAGGTTGGCCTGGTGGCTATCAGCGGCATTGTCTCTCTCATCCCGCTTCTCATCTTTTCCATCCTGCCTGAAATGTTCTTTAAACGCTCCTTTCTGCCTACCGAGCTGATGTTTGTCTTCCTCATTGGCATTCCCGTGGGTTACAGCTATGCCATTCGCCACTACAAATTGATCACGCTTGAGCGTCACATCAGCCGTACCGCCAGCAATATCTTGGTTCTGGTGGTGATGGGGCTGCTCTATTTTGGCCTTACCACTCTCATGCAAGGCTATCAACAGCCAGATAATTTTTCCTCCTCGCTGCTTACCTTTGGCTTAATTATTCTGTTAATTGCAGTGCACAATCCGTTAAAGGTATGGCTGCAAAGAGGGGTGGACTACGTTTTTTACGGCGGTTGGTATGACTATCCCACAGTCATCGGTGAGATTGCCGGTTCTATTGAAGATTCGGCGAACGTGAAGGTTTTGGCGGAGACCTTTTGTTTGGGTATTCGCCAAACAATGCGCGTGTATTGGTCCTGCTTGCTGCTGCCAGAAGCCCATGATGATACGCTTTTTTCCTGGGTGTCTGGCGTTCCTGAGTCGCCGTTGAATTATGAATCATTAAAGACCACTGATTTTCAGAACGTGGTGGCGGAGCTTAAAAAAGCTTCGGGCCCTATTTACGGAAAGCGGTTACTCAAGCTAATAGGCAGAGACCAGTTAACCCGAGTAGAAGAAAACTTTTTGTATACAAACCTGGACCATCTTTGGGTTCCCATAAAGGGAAAAGATGATTCTTTAGGGATGCTGCTGCTGGGAACAAAATTTGGCGGTGATGTCTTTAACGACAAAGATATGGAGATTTTGGACACGGTTTCTCGGCAGGTCAGCATTGCTTTTCAAAAGACGCAATTAATTTCGGAACTTACCCAAACCGTGAAAGAAAATGAAAGATACCAAAAAGAAATCATTCGTGCGCGCGAAGAAGAACGCAAAAGAATTGCACGCGAGCTGCATGATCAGGTCATTCAGGAATTAGTCGGTTTAAATTACCAAACGGCAAGCTTGTCTAATGCAAGCTGTGGCAACGCTTGTATGCAGGGGGACGATATGCATACAACTATCGGTGCTTTAATACAAACGACAAGAGAATTGTGTGCAGATTTGCGTCCACCCGCATTGGATTTAGGTCTCATCCCCAGTATCAGGTCCCTGTTAGCCCGATTCTCACGGAAGACAGATTTCGATATAAGCTTAAACATCGAAGGGGAAAGATCCGTTGAAATTCCCGAGGACGTTTCTTTGTGCCTCTATCAATGTACCGTGGAGTCCTTGACAAATATTCGCAAACATGCCCAGGCGCGCCGTGTGGAGGTGAACCTGAATTTGAGCTATAGCCAAATATTGCTAACGATTCAGGATGATGGACAGGGGTTTATTGTGCCAGAACGCCTTGGTAATTTGATGCAGGATAACCATTTTGGGCTTGTAGGTATTAGAGAACGATTGGAACTGATGGGGGGCACCTTTCGCGTAAATTCTGTGCTTAATGAGGGAACTTCTTTTCATGCCTGCGTTCCATTAAGTGTAAGCAATTAAGCAAATCACAGAAAATATTCTGAATAGCAAAGCATGATTCTACCGTGGTTTGCTCCAGTAAAAGCCAAATGTGCGGTGATTGCATTTCAAATCTGTTTTGGCTTTTACCTAAAAAGGGGTTTTTAATGAAAACAACAACATCAATGCGATCCAATCGGAATATTCGGGTTGTGTTGGCAGACGATCATCATGTGGTTCGCTCTGGGATTCGTGGGGAGCTTGACAAACATCCGGATATTGAGATTGTCGGCGAGGCTGCGGATGGTGAAGAAGCGCTTGCGCTTGCCCGTCAACTACAGCCGGATATCTTGCTGCTTGATATTAACATGCCCGGCATTCAAGGCGCTGAGGTAACAGAACAGCTGAATGATGGAACGGCCGCTTCGCTGAAGCTAGACACGTCTTTGCCTTTTCCACCCCACGTGCTCATACTGAGCGCTTACTGTGAACAAGAATACGTCTATAGCCTTTTTGCTGCTGGCGCCAAAGGATATTTGCTAAAAGACGAGCATCCTGACCGGATCGTTTCAGGCATACGTCAGGTCATGCGGGGTGAACCGGCCCTCAGCCTGCCGGTGCAGAAGCTGCTGCTAACGCGGAGACAGACCGACGATCACGAGCTTAGTCTGCGCGAATTAGAGGTTTTGCGTCTTATGGCAAAAGGCCACACGAATGAAGAAATTGCAGAAGAGCTCATTATTGCGATTGGGACGGTGAAAAATCACGTCACCAACATTTACCGCAAGCTGCCCAATGTGCGAACCCGCTCAGAAGCAGTGGCCTGGGCCTGGGAGAACAGATTGGTCTCGGCCGAATAGACTGTGTTTAGTAAGTATGTGCCAGTTTGCCAAGGTTGCCTCGAATTCCCCCAGGTGTCGTCTGCACTATTCTGGTAGTCATAACATATGATTCACCAAGTCATAGTCTAAATATGCAGGATACCTCAAAAAACTTTTGCAATTTTGGAGATAATTAGAGTTGATTTTCAGCTTACTTCCTGGAAGCTTGTTTAGTTGCCAATAGCTTCCGCAAAAATGGTACAGTACCGATTTTAGGCCACACTCACTATGGATACGCTTAAAGAGTCAGTTGTTTCACCTTCGATAAAGCAAAAGCCCACCCGAATCATAATTGCCGATCGCTTCCCCGTAATCAGTAACGGTATTCGTTATGAAGTGGAGAAACGAAAAGATTTGCGCGTCGTGGGCATGAGTGATCGAGGCGATGAAGCATTCGATTTGGCCTATACCCTGAAGCCAGACATTTTGGTTACCGATGTTACTTTAAATAATGTGAATGGCATTGAGTTGGTCAGAAAGCTTGTGGGACAAGGAAGAAATCAAGGCAACGCTCCCCGAATATTGGTTTTTAGTGAGCAACGCGACAAACATCATATCTGGGGTATGCTGTCTGCTGGCGCAAACGGATATCTGTTGAAAAACGAAACGATTGATACGCTTGTTTTGGCAATTGAAGCGGTAGCAAAAGGGGAAGTTGCTCTCAGTCAATTGGTTCAGGCAACCCTGGTTGGCCTGATACCTTCCCTAAATCAGACTTTGAGTCAGCGTGAGAAAGATATCCTTGTTTTGCTGGCGCAAGGGCTTAATAGCGGCGAAATTGGCCAGATTTTGCAAATTTCTGAGTCAACCGTGAATCATCATATTTCCAAAGCGTATCATAAGCTTCCCACAGTTCGCAGCCGGGCGGAAGCGGTAGCCTGGACGCATATTAATCAGATCAAGTAATGGCTTGAAACGTTTTTACGCAGTGCTGAAATCCTCCATAACCGCTCCTCTCATCAATCTAGGCTAAAAGTCACACTTACTTTCCCTTAAGGTCATAGCAAAGAAGTGATTCCTGAATCAGGAATTATCTTTTGAGTTGAAGATAATAGGAATATCACATATAGACAACAGGTCTCAATAGCATTGGAGATAATACTATGTCATTTGTTTCGCCTCTAGATTTGCTAACGGTTAGTAGCAATGAGCAAGATATTATCCGCTGCCTTGTCAGGAAACCTCAGCTTACTGCCCTGGAGATCTCGGGCTTGACAAAAATTCCCCTAAAGGAACTAGAAGCATTGCTCAAACAGATGGTGTCTGAGTCGCGAGTCGTTCAGGTAACTCAAAATGAGACTGTTTGCTTTGAGGTGTCGTTTAGTAAAAGCAAAGCTTCCGGGAAAAATGGCACCAAAAAAGGCAGCAGCATTCTTGACGCGTTGTTTCCCTAAGCCCCTTTCATCGTAAGAGTTATTTATGAGAATTTTGTCTCCACTGGACCTCCTTTTATTGTCAGACAATGAACAGATTGTTTTTCGGGCGCTGACAAAGAAGCCGAAGCAAACGGTAAATGAGATTGCTTTGCAATCGAACCTGTCTTTGGAAGAGGTGAGCACGGCCGTAAATATGCTGCTTGGCCAGGGAAGTCTGGTTGAACAGCTGCAGGAGGGCAAACGCCTTCTCTCGGTCAGGCTGCGACTGGAACAGAAGTCGGTGCGGAACATGCCGGTTTCTATTTTTTCGGCCCTGACCAAAGGCGTGCAATCTTTTCTGCTGGAAATTCCACTGCTTCAGGTGCTTACCGATGAGGAAAGAGACGAGCTGGCTCAAATTAGCCAGAAGCGAACACTTTTGGCCGACGAAGTGTTGACGTGGCAGGGTGAAACATTCAACTTTGTGGCCGTGATAGAAACCGGCCTTATCGTTCGCACCCGATTAAAGGGCCAGCATCTCAGTGAAAAGGCTGGGTATGTGCGACGCACAGAGTGGATTGGTCTCAGTTCGATTTTAAGCAACAGCGTGGCCAGCGCCACGTATACGGCCGTTACTGAAACCACCCTCCGCTATTGGCCCAAAGAGGATTTCTTCAATTATCTACAAAAACACGCTTCGCTGGCCATTGCCATTTGCCAGCAGCTAAGCCAGGAAATTAAGTCCTGCAAAGACAGTGATGGCAGCGGCAAAGGCAAATTATGGGTCATTGAAGGCATAAGGAAAGGCGTGGGCGTCACAACCTTTGCAAATAAACTGGCACAGGTTGCCCTCGAAAACAATTCACGAGGAGCGGCTTCCTCTACATTGTTTTGGCAAAGCGAAGGCGCTAAGCCACTGGGCAAGCCAGTGCGAACGGTAAAAGACCTGGCTTCCATTTATCTGCATCCTTCAGGCTATGATCAGCTTTTTTTGCAGGCAAATCATGAATATCCGCCCCAGGTGCAGCTCGATATTTTGCTAGATGACCTTCTTGCCACATATGAATACGTCATTTGCGACACGGGGGCCGATGAATCTGAAGAGTTCGTCTTGCGCTTAAGAGGGCAGGGATACGTCTTGCTTACCCTGTCAAATGATCCCGATAAGCTGGATGCCGTAACTGCCCGCTGGAAAAAGGCGCAAGCCTACGCGGTTCCCAGCCAGAAGCGCTTCCTGGCGCTGAGCAACACCACAAAGCACGTACGGGAGGTCGATCCCCGTTTTCATCTCGTTCTTCCATACGATCCTTCGTTTACAACTAAGGATCAGGCACAGATTGCTGAGACAATAGCTCAAAGTGCTGATGCTTCACTGTACGGCGAGGCTATCAGAGAGGTTTATCGTCGTCTTTCACTCAATCACGCGCTTGCTATTTTTGTGCCCTCAACATTGGATGTTGATTGTCCGGTTGACAACGAGCACCAGGTGCAATCAACTCTGCAATTTCTGGGCTCCGTCTTTGGTGGCGCAACAAAAAGCGATGCAGAGGGTGTCTGGCGCAGTGAAGACAGCGGATTGGTAACTGAACAAGTTACGATTGTCCGCACCTTTGTCTCCAAGCCAGCGCTCGACTCCCATTTGGATACCGTTGTTGAATTTGCCACACAGTTGAAGGAAGAAATGAAACAAGAGGCCGTGGCCTTAAGCATTGATCACCAGTTGATTTTGGTATGAGGCAGCAGCAATCCACCATGAAACATGGTGCAGAGGAGTGAATTCTATGAACAATTTGTCTTTATGGTTAAAAGGTTCAATTCATCGAGCCTTGTTGATTGCCTTTATCACCATCTCAGTGGTGCCTATCGTTATCATTTCTGTGTTTTTCACCCAACAAAGCATGCGGGCGCTGACTGAACAGATGGAAGAGAACTTGCAGCAGTTGGCCCTGTCTAAGGCAGAAGAGATTAACTTGAAGCTGACTGAGGTAATGGATAATACGCGCATAGCGGCTCACCTGGCTGCGACCACTCTGGAGCAGCCCATTTCCTCAGAAGAAATCAACTCCTCTCTTGAAAAATACCAGCCGGATGGACGGAACATCATTGGTTTGGATATGTATTATCAGGCGCAGGGTGGAGCGGCCGTTTTCGGCGACGACCTTTCAAACGTTTACTGGACCAGTTCTTTGGACCCGGATCAACCTGTTGCCAATGAAATCATCCTGACTGAGAGTCTGGATCCAGTATTTGCCGGGATAAAGCAGGTGAGCGCGGACACGCAGTGGGTCTATCTCACCACCGCACAAGGCATGATGCGCCTCTACCCGTGGGCTTCTAACGACCATTACCCAGACGATTGGGACCCGCGCCAGATTGTTTTTTACACCGTGGCCGAACCCGGCAACAATCCCGATCTAACGCCGCAGTGGACACCCCCATACGTTGATTATGCCGGCGCAGGCTGGATGGTAACTGCCTCCGTGCCACTGTTGGATGACAAAGGTGATTTTCTGGGCGTCATGTCGCATGACGTCACCATCGAATCTCTAAAGGAAATTGCGCTGGGCATTAACGTATTAGATGGCGGTGGCTATGGTTTTCTGATTGACCCCGATGGCAAAGTGATCGCGCATCCTGAATTTCAGGACGCAGATGCTTCCAAAGGCACGCAGGATGAAACCAGCCTCTTGTCTTGGGGATCGCAAGATTTTCAGACGCTGGTTCGCGAAATGGTAAACGGGCAGCAGGGACTTGGTTACTATGCAACGGAAAACGGAGAATCCCTTCTGGTCTATGCTCCAATCCCTGAGACCGGCTGGAGTTTAGGGATTTCTATTCCCCAAGAGCAGGTCGTAGCCCCGGCAATGGCCACACGGAACAGGGCGCTTGTGGTCTCCGGCGGGCTGCTCATTGCGGCGATTGCGCTTGCCGTTGTCCTGGCTCGGCTCATCCATAAACCCATCTTGCAATTGCTAGACGGTGTGCAGCAGGTAACTCTGGACCGAAAGGCAGACGAAATTCAAGTGAAGTCATTTCAGGAATTTACCCAGCTGGCCACGGCTTTTAATCATATGGCATCACGGGTTTGGGAACGCGAAAACAGACTAAAGGCCAAAGTTGCTGAATTACGGATCGAAATTGATACCAACAGCAAGCAGGAACGCCTTGATTCGATTGTGGAGACCGATTTTTTCAAACGATTGGAACAAAATGTCAATCAGTTAAGGGCAAACATTAAAAACGTTGCCGCAGATTAGTCATCATATATGGAGGATGCTCATGACAAAAATTATTTCAACACATTCTTTCCGTGGTGGAACTGGTAAATCAAACGTAACTGCGAACATCGCTGCTACTCTCGCCAATATGGGGCACCGGGTCGGGGTGGTGGATACCGACATCCAATCGCCAGGGATCCATATTATCTTTAATCTTTCCGACGGAAGGATTAAATACACATTAAATGATTTCCTTTGGGGGAATTGCAGCATTGAGGAAGCCGCCTATCCTGTTTACGATTCACCAGATGGGGGAGCCGTATTCTTAGTGCCTTCAAGCATTGATCCAAACGATATTGCCAGGATCTTGCGCGAAAAATATGACGCGAGCGACATGCACAATGCGTTTCGCGATTTGATTCCAGCCTTGTCTCTAGATTATCTACTCATTGATACTCATCCTGGCCTGAATGAAGAAACCCTGCTATCCATTGCGATTTCGGATAGTCTGGTAATTATTCTAAGGCCAGATCAGCAAGATTTTCAGGGCACAAGCGTGACCGTGGATGTGGCGCGCCGCTTGCGGGTACCGGAAATAAAGCTGGTTGTAAACAAGGTTCCACCTGAATATGATCTGGCCGACATTCGCCGGAAAGTGGAAGACGCTTATCAATGCGAAGTGTCGACATTGCTGCCCCTGTCGTTTGATGTGGCCCAAAATGCAAGCTCTGATATTTATTGCGTAAAATTCCCCAATGCCGCGTTTTCTGCGGGTATCCAGGTTATTGCCAAGGGGCTTACAGCAGAACTCGCACCAGCGTAATTTTATCAAGTTGAGCCAGGCCGGTTAGCAGAAACAACAAGACCCCCTTTCGGGGGCCTTGCTGCGGAAGAGAAGAAGAGGAGAAGAAGAGAAGAAGGAAAGAGAAGAGTTGTTACTTAACTGTCCTAAGGATACCTTCTTTCTGCCTCTCCTTCTGTATTTTGCTTAACAGGCCAGCTATGCAATTTGGTACGGGACGGCTGTTAACGAGCCGCAGCGGCAGTTTCTACCTGCGCTTTTGCAGCGCCAAACGGCCGTCTGAGCTTGATCAGGCCCGGCCCAGCACCGCGGCCAGCAGCGCCATGCGGATGTACATGCCATTTTTTACCTGGCGGAAATAAGCGGCACGGGGATCAGCATCCACTGAATCGTGAATTTCGCCAACTCGTGGCAGGGGGTGCATCACAATCATTTTGTCTTTCGCCTTGGCCATGATTTCCGGGGTAATTTCATAATAATTTTTTACCTCTTCATATTGGGCCAGGTCGGTGAAGCGTTCTTTTTGCACCCGCGTTACGTAGAGCACATCGGCGTTTTCGATGACGTCGGCTACGTCGTGCGTTTCGCGTACGTTTAGGCCAGAGTCGATGACGTTATTCATCACCGTAAGCGGCAGGCGCAGGATTTCTGGGGCCACGAAGCGGAGGCTGACGTCATATTGCAGCAGCAGCTTGGTAAGGGAGTGAACGGTACGGCCGTATCGCAGATCGCCCACCATGGCTACCTTCAGGCCATCTACCCTGCCCAATTCCTCGCGGATAGTGAATAAATCCAGCAGCGCCTGAGTAGGGTGTTCACCGGGGCCGTCCCCAGCGTTGATAACCGGTACGCTGGCCGCCGCCGCCGCTTCTTGTGCCGAGCCAATTTCTGGATGACGCAAGACTATCACGTCGGCATACTGCTCCAGCACCCGAATGGTGTCGGCCAGCGTTTCACCTTTGCTTACTGAGCTGAACTGAACTCCCTGCGTAATGGGAATAACGCTGCCGCCGAGCCGCTCCATGGCGGCAATGAAGCTGGCGCTGGTGCGGGTGCTGGGCTCATAAAAAAGGCAGGCCAGCACCTTACCCTTGAGCAAATCGGTGCCACCAACCCGCTCCACCATTTGCTGCATCTCACGAGCGCGGCCAAAAATGTAGGAAAGCTTTTCCCGGTCAAACTGTGCGACGGACAAAATGTCGTGGTGGGTCAGCCCGTTGCTGTTCAGCCTGGGGCTGGGCATGGTGTCAAAATCAAATAATGGTTCTAAAGTTTTGCTGTACATCGTTTGTTTCTCCTCAAAAGGTTGGTCAAGTTTTAGAACTTGACCTACAACTCGGGTAATAATTTTCCACTACCTGGCTGCGCCAAAACACGGCCGTCCTCAAATACAACTTCACCACGCAGCACCACTTTTTGCACTTTGGCAAGTACCTCAGTGCCGTGAAAGGGGGTCCAGCCGCATTTGCTCTGTACCATGTCATTGGTAAGGGTGTTTGGGGCAAGCTGAACGGTTACGGCCGTATCTGGCTGTTCTGGCAGGTTAAAAATGCGGCGGGGATTGGTAGCCATCAGCTCAATCAGGCGGTCGAGAGTGAGACGGTTTTGCTGAACGGCCGTTAGCATCAGCGGTAAAGACGTTTCCAGGCCAATGACACCCGGCGGCGGCGTGGCCGACTGCTTTTCCGCCAGCGTGTGCGGCGCGTGGTCCGTAGCAATGCAGTCAATCGTTTCGTGTAGATGTTCCCACAGCGCCGCCACGTCCGA
The DNA here is from genome assembly GCA_041987425.1 of Promineifilaceae bacterium (SeqCode). Lineage (GTDB taxonomy): Bacteria > Chloroflexota > Anaerolineae > Promineifilales > Promineifilaceae > Leptofilum. The sequence goes on from JBHIWP010000018.1 coordinate 20,746, forward strand.
CGGCGTGCCCAGCAGCGGACGCATGTCGCCCAGCGGCCCCAGCCGGGCAGCGTCTGCCTCGGTTAGGAACAGGTGGTGCGGCGTCACTTCACAGGTTATGGGCAACCCTCTAGCCTTGGCCTGGGCAATCAGCTCAATCTCCTGACGGCGGCTGATGTGGCAAAAATGAACCGGGCGACCGTAGGCAGCAGCCAGTCCGATGCCCACGGCCACGCTTTGCTTTTCGGCGTGCATGGCGATCATTTTATTGTGCGGCCAGGTGGCAAAGCAGGCCATAAGCGTGGGCACATCCTCAACGCGCAGCGGGCCAAAGGTGTCGTTGAGATAAATTTTGAGGGCCGCTGCGTAGGGTGCGCATTCGGGAAGCTGGTCAATAAGCTCTGGGCTGGCTCCGGCAAACAAACCGACGTCGCATAAAACGTCCTGCGCTGCTTGCTCGCGAGCTGCTTCTAGCGCTTCCGGTGTGCTGAGCGGTGGGCTGGTATTGGGCATCCCCAGGATCATGGTGATACCGCCAGCCAGGGCTGCGGCCGTTCCCGTGCGAAAGTCTTCTTTATGCTCGCCACCCGGCACGCGCAAGTGGGTGTGTACGTCCACCAGTCCGGGCAAAGTCACTGTTTCTGTCATAGATCTCCTCGGAGAGTCAAGATTGGACCAATTTTGTACCTGTCCCCACTTCTTTGAAGAAAATTGGTCCAATCTCCACCTGTTATTGGCAAAAAAAAAGCCTAATCCAAAAGGATCAGGCTATGAATGATGATCTATTTTTCGCAGTACCGCTGCGATTCTCTTTTTCTTTCCGGCTATTCCAGGCATTGGTTTCCTCATTTGTGCCTAATTTGCACCGGGATTAAATGGTATCATGGAACGGCCGTTTTGCCCAAAAGTAGGCTCGCAAAAAATCAATAAGCTGCCGCGCTCCGCCGGGGCAGAGAAGTCATTATTTCTGGCTATCCTCAATTTGAAGCGGTAAAGCTGCCAGGGGGGTGTTCATGGGCAGCTTCACGGTGAAAACCGTGCCCCCCGCAGGATTATCCGCCAGCGTGACTGTTCCACCCATGGTATCGACCAGCTGCTTAACCACGTATAAACCTAACCCCAGTCCGGTAGGCGCCTCCACGTTGCTACCCCGATAAAATAGCTGCCAAACTTTATCCTTCTCTGCGTCTGGAATGCCGATGCCTTGATCAGTCACGGTTAATTTCAGGTCGCCGTTTAACTCAATATCTAAGCGAACAGGCAGGTGCGAGGGGGAATATTTTAGGGCGTTGCTTAGAAGATTTAATAACGCTTGTTTGAGCAGGTTGAAATCCAGAACAATGGGGGTTGTTTTATCGCCAATGACAACGATTTCTAAATTTGGCGGATCGGCCGTTTCCTGCCTGAGCTTAGTGGTGAGGCGTTGACACAAGGCGCCAAACTTAAACAATTCTCTTTGCAGATGAATCGTTTTACTCTGCGTGTTTTCTACAATTGAGACACCCTGCAATAAGCGGGTAAGGTAAGAGAGTGACTGGTGAATGCGAGTATACTGTTCTTCGCGCTTGGCTGGAGAGAGCCGGTCGTAATATTTTTTCAGCAAGGTGGCTGAGTTGTTGATGACCGTTAGCGGTGTGCGGAATTCGTGGGAAATTGTAGTGATAATTTTGGAGCGTAATTTGTTGAGCTCTTCTTCGCGCTCAAGGGCATTGGCAACCGCCAGCGCCAGCTTTTGCTCGCGTTTTAAGGAACGTTCTAATTCGGCCGTTCTGTGTTTAAGAGCGAGGGCGACCTGCCTTTCATTTTCGGTGGCATTTTCAAACTCTTTCAAAAGTGAAATGATGGCCGAAATGACGATGGCATTGGTTAAGACGAAAGCCAGGCTAAAGGCAATGATGTTGTCAACTGTGGGGATGGGGCTCTCCATGGATGAGGCGGTAATGACGATGGCGCCTATGTGAATTTGCCAGGAGAGGAGAACGAAAGTTGCCAGACTTAATAGTAAGGCGACGAGCCCGACGCGCCAACCCAAAAAAAGTGCCGACAAAATTGAAAAGGCGGAAAAATACAGTCGCCAATCCTCAGCAATGCCAAAGAATGACAAATCGATCACCCCGAGCACATACAGAATCCCTAAGAAAGTGAGAGCTCGAAAGGTGTAGCGAATTTGGCGCAGGTAGCTAACGACGCCGATTGCAACCATTCCCGCCAGATAGACGAGCACCAAATCCCAGCGCTGCCGCTGCAGTAAATCGTCCATAATTGAGAGGATGGTCAGAATGCCTGCCAAAGACGTTAGGCGCAGTAAGATGATCAGGATACGATCCCGGCCTTGCGTTAGCAACACATGTCGTTCTATATTCGGATCGATATAGTTTGCTGGAGGAGGGAATAAGAAGGTTCTTACCCTTTGCCACATCCAATGGGCTTTTCTTGAGATACTGCTTTTTTGGTTAAAAAGGTTCATATTTTAGGCAAAACTGCTGCACGACGGCCGTTCTGCCAGGAAGCAGGCAAACTTACGACTGGTTAAAGCTGTCCTTGGGATCAAATTCATGATGCATATTTTACTGGCAACGTTTACAAATGCTGTTTGCCAAATAGCAAAACCAGACAATTTGGGAATAATATCCCATTCCATGGCAAAATCTTAATTGCTGTTAAAATGGGGTAAGAAGAGCCACCTGTTAGTTGACTCGCGTAACAAGATCATTATGATACGAATAGGTTAGCCGAATGTCGATAAATATCCTGGTATTACACGGGCCTAATTTAAATTCGCTGGGTAAACGCGAACCAGAAATATACGGCCGTTTAACCCTCGCCGACATTAACACCCGCTTATCTGAACAGGCAGAAGCGGCTGGGGCTTCCCTACAATGTTTACAATCAAATCACGAAGGCGCGCTCATTGATGCCATGTACGAGGCACAAGCCCGGGCAAAAGGCATTCTCATCAACCCTGGGGCGTTTACCCACTACAGCTATGCCTTGCGAGACGCGATCACGGCCGTTGGCCTGCCATGTGTAGAAGTTCACTTATCGAACATCCACGCTCGTGACGCTTTTCGGCAAAAGTCCGTTCTTGCGGGGGTTTGCATCGGTCAGATATCGGGGTTTGGTTGGCACAGCTACAGTTTAGGGCTACAGGCCCTTTTGGTTCATCTAAAAGAAAAAAGAGCCTAGGCCGCAGCTTGAAATCGTCGGGAACGAAAACAAAGGTGGCCTAAGCTCTTTCCTCGTTTGGGTAGGAACTGTGCAATGCAGTAATACGGCTGCGTTGTAGGTGTCGATGCGGCAATGATGTTGGTACAATGCTGTAGCGGTGTTGGCTCCAATGCGGGTAAGTTGTTAGCTGCGACGTGGTTGCGATGAATGAATATTGTTGCAGCGATGATGTCAGCCCTACCCAGTCAAGGTTTATGCAAACCTTGACTTCATTTATAACCAAGCAACATTACGAAAAAAATTACAATAGAGGAAAAATCCGATGAAAAAACAAATTTCGTTCGCTATCTATTTTGCATTTGTTCTGCTACTGCTGCCGTTGACCGTTTCTGCCGCGCCTTTCATGGAAGTAGAATCTGTAAATCTTCCTGGCTGGAGCGCAATTCTGTTGACTGTCCTGGCCTTGTTAATGCCCATCTTTTTTCGAATCTGGCTCAAGCAGCAAAAATAAGCTTCTTGACACGGCAAAACGGCCGTGCTACCATCTCACCCAACTTAAAAAAGAAAGACGTTGAACCGAACGAGTACGCAGCAAAGCGGGTTCTAGAGAGTGGGTCTTGCTGTTCCGCTTTTAGAAAAGAGTGAACAGTAAAGCTGAAAGACGCACAACAGCGCTGTTGCCGAATGGATCGGGGAGTTGTCTGGGCAAAATTTGCAGCCAAAGCTTGGCCCAAAAAGTAGTCCAGGTCGGAAGTGCCACCGTTATCAGGGCATAGATCTAATTAATGGTTAATTGTGAATGATTAATTGTTAATGGGTTGAAGAAAGTGGAGCTGGCTAACACACAACGCGCTATCACGGGCGCGTTTTTTGTTTCAGCTTAAACCGGGTGGCACCGCGAGAGAGACTGTTTAAGCGCTCTCGTCCCAGTAGCGAAATTTTTCGCTGGGACGAGAGCGTTTTTTGTTGGAGATTTAGAGACCGGAGATTGGAGATTGGGCTTTCCTGGCAATCTTCAATCTCTAATCTTCAGTCTCCTTATAAAAGGAGTGGAAAATGAGCGACGCGACAAAATATCTTTTAGATGAAAGCAAGCTGCCCAAAGCCTGGTACAACATCAATGCCGATATGCCAGTGCCGCCGGAGCCAGTGCTGCATCCGCAAACGCTGGAGCCGGTGACGCCAGACTTTTTGAGCGTGTTGTTTCCCATGAGTCTGATCATGCAGGAAATTAGCACCGAGGCTCAGATTGAGATTCCAGAGCCGGTCCGCGACGTCTACCGCCTGTGGCGGCCCACGCCCATGTTTCGCGCCCGCCGCCTGGAAAAGGCGCTGGATACGCCAGCGCACATTTATTACAAATATGAAGGTGTGAGTCCGGTGGGATCGCACAAGCCAAATACGGCCGTTCCCCAGGCGTTCTACAACAAAGAAGCGGGCACGAAGGCGCTCACCACCGAGACCGGAGCCGGGCAGTGGGGTTCGGCGCTGGCAATGGCCTGCAACTTCTTTGATCTGGACCTGGAAGTGTACATGGTGAAGGTTTCCTATAACCAAAAGCCGTACCGGCGCATAGCCATAGAAAATTATGGGGCAACTGTTTATGCCAGCCCAACGGACCGCACGCAGTACGGCCGTTCCGTTCTGGCCCAGCAGCCCGATTCGCCTGGCTCTTTAGGCATTGCCATTTCTGAAGCGGTGGAAGTGGCCGCGACCTCAGGTGGCAGCAAGAAGTACAGTCTGGGTTCCGTGCTTAACCACGTGCTGATGCATCAGACCGTCATCGGTGAGGAAACCTTGCTGCAAATGGAAATGGCAGGGGAATATCCCGATATTATCGTAGCCTGCACCGGCGGCGGCTCTAATTTTGGCGGTTTTGCCTTCCCCTTCGTGCGCGAAAATTTGCGCAACGGCAAGAACACCACCGTCATCGCTGCCGAACCGGCCGCCTCGCCCAGCCTCACTCGGGGCAAATACGCCTTTGACTACGGTGATACGGCTAAAATGGCCCCTGTGGTGAAGATGCACACGTTGGGACATTCCTTTGTGCCCCCAGCTATTCACGCCGGAGGACTGCGCTATCATGGCATGTCCCCTCAGGTCAGTGCCCTGGTGGAAAATGGCGATATTCAGGCGCGGGCGGTGCCTCAGCTAGAAACATTCCAGGCGGCCGTGACCTTCAGCCGGGCAGAGGGCATTATTCCTGCGCCAGAATCGACCCACGCCATTGCCGTTGCGCTGCAAGAGGCGCTTAAGTGCAAGGAAAGCGGCGAGAAGAAGGTAATCGCCTTTAACCTGAGCGGCCACGGTCATTTTGATATGTCTGCCTACGATGCTTATCTGAAAGGACAGCTGGAAGATTACGAATATCCGGCGGAAGCGATTGCCGAGGCGATGACGCAATTGCCGACGGTGAGCGGTTAAGCGTGAAAAGTAACAAGTAAAAAGTGAGAAGTGGCAGGTGGCAAGTGAACCTGCAATCTGCAACCTGCCACTTGCAACCTTTTACCTACCTGCCAACAGTGGCAGAATGAGAAAATATATGAATAACCAAGTTTACACACCATCATTAGAACAGTTTCGCGAATTGGCGGCGGGTCCGGCCAACTTGATTCCGGTTTATCGGGAGTTTGCCGCCGATTTGGAGACGCCAGTTTCGGTCTATCTCAAGCTGATGGACGAGCTGGGGCCGTCGTTTTTGCTGGAGTCTGTTGAGGGTGGCGAGCAGGTGGGGCGCTACTCTTTTGTGGGGGTTGCGCCGCGCGGTACGATTGCTCTGAACGGCCGTACCATCACCACAACGTTTGGCGAACAAACCGAAAGCCGGGAGTTGAACGCGGGTGAAGACGTGCTGCACGTTCTCAAAACCGAGCTGGGTCAGTTTGTTCATGCTGATCTGCCGGGACTGCCCCGCTTTAACGGCGGCGCGGTGGGCTACCTGGGCTACGATGTGGTGCGCTATTTTGAGCGACTGCCAGAAACGGCCGTTACTCCCCTAAACCTGCCCGACGCGATCTTTTTGCTGGCCGATACTCTTGTGGTGTTTGACCATGCACGCCACCGGCTGCTCATTTTGGCCAACACTCACGTGAATGGCGATGTGGAAGCCGCCTACGTGGAAGCCATTCAGCGCATTGAACGCGTAAGCGAACGATTGTTACGGCCGTTGCCCGCCATCCCCCGCCGCCGCTGGCGCAGCGACAACAAAAAAATGGCCGACACGCTCACCAGCAATATGCCGCAAAGCCGCTACGAAGAGATGGTGCGCCAGGCTAAGGAGTACATCGCCGCCGGAGACATCTTTCAGGTGGTGCTAAGCCAGCGCTTTAGCCGTCAGACCAGCGCCCATCCGTTTGCCATTTACCGGGCGCTGCGCATGCTAAATCCGTCGCCCTACATGTTCTACTTTGACTTTGGGCCAGAGATGCAGGTGATTGGCGCCTCGCCGGAGATGCACGTACGGTTGGAAGATGGTGTCGCCAGCGTGCGCCCCATTGCGGGCACACGGCCTCGTGGCGCTTCCCCCGCCGAGGATAACGCGCTGGCCGACGAACTGCTGGCCGATCCCAAAGAGCGGGCCGAGCATGTCATGCTGGTCGATCTGGGGCGCAATGACATTGGGCGCGTGAGCGAGTACGGCAGCGTCAACGTGCGCGATTTGATGGTAGTGGAGCGGTACAGCCACGTCATGCACATCGTGAGCCACGTGGAGGGCAGGCTGCGCCAGGGAATGGATGCTTATGACCTGATGCGGGCCACGTTCCCGGCAGGCACCGTCAGCGGCGCGCCCAAGGTGCGGGCCATGGAGATCATCGAAGAGCTGGAAGGCGAGCGGCGCGGGCTATACGCCGGGGCGGCAGGCTATGTAAGCTACGATGGCAGCATGGACACTTGCATTGCCATCCGCACCATGCTGATGCAGGATGACCAGATTCACGTGCAGGCCGGTGCGGGAATTGTTGCCGACAGCGACCCGGCCACCGAGCACCAGGAGTCAGTCAACAAGGCCAAAGCCCTCTTTGTGGCAGTGGATCGTGCGGAAGATGGGCTGTTGTGATTGTCCACCGCATTCAGTACTGCCTATGGTCTTTAAGAAATTGAATGAGCTTCAAGCAAGTAGCCCTAGTTGCATTTCGAGGTCCTCCGAGAAATCCCTAAGGCAATTCGTAGACTGGCACTGTTCGAAGTTTAGGGGGATTTCTCGCCAAAAGCGGCTCGAAATGACATATGGTGGCTGTTCGTGAAATCGCAGATAAGTAATGATGATAAGTATTAGCGAGGTTAATTGTGACCACAAAAAAAAGAGTATTTAGCGGTATTCAGCCCTCCGGCAATATCCACCTGGGTAACTACCTGGGCGCGGTGAAGCAGTGGGTGGCTGGACAAGACGAGAAGGAAAATTTTATTTGTGTGGTGGATTTGCACAGCATTACCGTGCCGCAAGACCCGGTGGAGCTGCATTTTCAGACGCGGGCGCTAGCGGCCGTTTTGCTAGCGGCAGGCATTGATCCGGACAAAACGACGTTGTTTGTGCAGAGCCACGTCAGCGCCCACGCCGAAGGCTGCTGGCTGCTGAACTGCATCACGCCGCTCGGTTGGCTGCAGCGCATGACGCAGTTCAAGGACAAGTCTGCCAAGCAGGAAAGCGTCGGCGTGGGCCTGCTGGACTATCCGGTGCTGCAAGCCGCCGACATTTTGCTCTATGACGCGCATGAGGTGCCGGTAGGCGAAGATCAGAAGCAGCATGTTGAGCTAACGCGGGACATTGGCCAGCGATTCAACTTCGTCTACGAAGAAGAGTTCTTTGTCATTCCTGAGCCAAAAATCCCGCCCGTGGGAGCACGGCTGATGGGACTGGACGATCCCACGGCGAAGATGTCCAAGAGCCTGGCGCATACACGCGGCCACGCCGTGCGCCTGTTGGATGAGCCGAAAGAGATTCTGCACTCGTTCAAAAAGGCAGTGACAGATTCCGGCAACGAAATTCGCTTTTCGGACGATCCGGAAAAGGCAGGGGTAAATAACTTGCTAGGCATCTATAAAGCAGTGACGGGTAAGGCAAACGACGAGGTAGAGGCCGATTTTGCCAGCGCGCGTGGCTATGGCGACCTGAAGAAGGGCGTGGCCGAGGTGGTCATTGAGTTCCTGGCACCCATGCAGGCGCGTTACAAAGCGCTGATGGACGATCCGGCAGAGTTAGATCGCATTTTGGCGCAGGGGGCAGAGCAGGCTGCGGCCGTTTCCATGCCCAAGCTGCGTGAGATGAAGAAGATGATGGGGCTGGTGCTGCCGGTAACCGGTAAGCAGTAATCGGTAGGTCAGTAATCGGTATTCAGTGAGGAGTGAGCATCCTCAGATGCGAGCGGTTTTTGCTAAAGCGTATCTGAGGATTCCAAATATCCATGTTCAAACAGTGCAATTTGCTCCTTTTTGGAAGAGATGGTGGGGTGTCACAGTCATTGATGACCAAGTTATTCAGATTGCTGCCCTGGCAGATCGAGCCGATGAAAACAAATTTGAAGAGATTTTTGAATCGCTAATTTGCAGTTTAGAAGTTCACAGGACCGAATAATTTGAGGAATAAATTATGATTATTGTAATTGATAATTACGATTCGTTTACATACAACCTGGTGCAGTATCTGGGTGAATTGGGCCAGGAGATTCAGGTGTTTCGCAATGACCAGGTGACGCTGGACGAGATTCGGGCGCTGAACCCGGACCACATCGTCATTAGCCCGGGACCGGGCGACCCGAACGATGGGGGCATTTCGCTGGACGTTTTGCGCGAGTTTGGGCCAAAGACGCCAATTTTTGGCGTGTGCCTGGGGCATCAATGCATTGGTCAGGCGTATGGGGGCAAGGTAACGCGCGCGCCGCGCCTGATGCATGGCAAGGTTTCAAGAGTGTATCACAACGGCACGGGTATCTTCTCCGGCGTGCCCAGCCCGTTCAACGCCACACGCTACCATTCGCTAATTGTAGAGGAGCCGATTCCAGACGATTTGGAAGTGACGGCCTTCACCAGCCAGGGCGAGGTGATGGGCGTGCGGCACAAGCAATTTCCGACCGTTGGCGTGCAGTTTCACCCCGAAAGCATTCTGACGGAGCATGGCAAGCGGATTTTGCAGAACTTTCTGGAAGGGCGATGATAGCTTTGAGTGACGTTGCCAACCGTGGCTATATGGCTAGGGGCTGGCTGCGTGCGGAATGATCGTTACCGTTTACCATTTTCTGCAAAATTGACGATTTTCACGCGTCGATTTACGATACAGGTTGCTTTTTAAACGAGGAGTAACAATAGTAGACGGTGTGCTTTGAAGGAATTTTATGGCTATCAAATATGGTTTTGAGCTGTTACATGAAGAAGAAATAGAAGAACGGAACGTCTTGGCCCGCTTATATCGCCACGTCAAAAGCGGAGCAGAGCTGCTTTCCTTAGAAAATGATGATGAAAATAAGACGTTTGGCATTGTGTTTCGCACGCCGCCAGACGATTCTACGGGGCTGCCCCACATTATGGAACATTCCGTTTTGGGCGGCTCGAAGAAATACCCGCTTAAGGAGCCGTTTATCGAGCTGGTGAAAGGCTCCATGAAGACATTTCTGAATGCGTTCACCTCGGCCGACATGACAATTTATCCGGTTGCCAGCACCAATATGCAAGATTTTTATAACCTGGTGGATGTCTATCTGGATGCTGTGCTGAATCCGCTGATAACGCCCAATCACCTGGCGCAAGAAGGGTGGCATCTGGAGCTGGAGAATGTTGACGACCCGCTCATTTACAAAGGCGTGGTTTTTAATGAGATGAAGGGTGCCTATGCTTCTCCGGAAGGATTGCTGTACCGGCAAATCAAGCAGGCGATGTTCCCAGAGAACGCCTACAGGCACGACTTTGGCGGTAACCCTGAAGTGATGCCGAGCCTGACGTATGAGCAGTTCCGCAGCTTCCATGAAACGTACTATCATCCGTCGAACGCCCGGATTGTGTTTTATGGAGATGATGATCCTGAGGAACGGCTAAAGTTAGCCAATGAGTATTTGCGGGAATTTGATGAGATGGCGGCGGATACGGCCGTTCATCCCCATGCGCCCTTTGATAAGCCCCAGCGCTTTACTTTTCCCTACAGCGTGGATGCGGCAAGCGACGAGAGGCCCAAACATTACGTGACGCTCAATTGGGTGCTGCCGCCCATCGACGACGACATGGAACTGCAGCACGCTCTGTATATTTTGTCTAGCACTCTGCTGGGCACCGTGGGCGCGCCCTTGCGCAAAACATTGGTAGATTCTGGGCTGGGAGAAGATGTGATTGGTGGCGGATATTCCGGCCGAATGCGGCAGGGAACGTTTTCAGTAGGTATGAAGGGCGTGTCCGCAGAAAGTGTGGAAGCAGTTGAGCGGCTAGTTTTGGGTACGCTGGCCCGGCTGGCAGATGAAGGTTTTGAGGCGGAAGCGGTGGAAGCGGCCGTTAACAGCATTGAATTTGGCCTGCGAGAAAACAACACAGGTTCGCTGCCTCGCGGCTTGGGCCTGCTCATGGGTGCCGTGTCGAACTGGCTCTATGATCTGGATCCGCTGGCCCCTTTAAAGTTCGAAGCGCCGCTAACGGCCGTAAAGGAGACTATCGCCAAAGATCCTATGTATTTGCCCAACCTGATCCGCACCTACTTGCTGGAGAATAATCATCGGGGAACCGTGATCCTGGAACCAGACCCCACACTGCAGCAGCGGCAGGAAACGGCCGAAAAAGAAAAGCTGGCGGCCATAAAATCCCGGCTTACCGAGCAGCAGCTGAAAGAAATCATCCAGCAAACGCGCGAGCTGAAGGCGCTGCAGGAAAAGCCTGACGCGCCGGAAGTGATCGCCAAACTACCTCGCCTCACGCTGGCTGATTTGGACAAGGAGAGTAAGTCGATCCCCACTGACCAAAGCGGAGCCGCTGGGGTAGACGTTCTTTACCATGATCTCTTTACCAACGGTATCGTTTACCTGGATTTGGGCCTGAATCTGCACGCACTGCCTGCCGAGCTTTTGCCTTATGTTAAGCTTTTTGGCCGGGCGCTGGTGGAAATGGGCACCGAAACGGAAGATTTTGTGCAGCTACAGCAGAGCATTGGGCGCAGCACAGGCGGAATCTCTCCCACGACCTTTTACTCGGCTAAACGCGGGGAGGCGGAGGCAGCAGCCTGGCTCTTTTTGCGCGGCAAAGCCACGATGGCGCAGGCGCCCGAAATGCTGAACATCTTCCAGGACGTGCTGCTAACGGTTTCGCTAGATAACCAGGAGCGGTTTCGCCAGATGGTCCTGCGGGCCAAGGCCAGATTGGAATCGGGTCTGATACCCAGCGGGCACTCAGTGGCCAACCGCCGCCTGCGCAGCTATTTCACCGAATCCTCATGGGTGGCGGAGCAAACCAACGGCATTGCCTATTTGTTCTTCTTGCGCCGCCTGGCGGAACAAGTTGAGAGCGATTGGTCGGCGGTTCTGGCGAATCTGGAAGAAGTGCGCAGGATTTTGATCAGTCGCCAAAATATGCTGGCAAACGTGACGCTAGATGCAGAAAATTGGCGCGAATTCCAGCCAGGGCTCACCCGCCTGCTGGCAGAGATGCCAGACGTGCCGGTGACGATGAAGATGTGGGATTGGCAACGGCCGTTGCAAAACGAGGGCCTGACCATTCCAGCTCAGGTAAATTACGTTGCCAAGGGCGGTAATCTTTACAATCTGGGCTATCAGGAGCATGGCTCTGTGAACGCCATTGTGAACTATCTGCGTACCACCTATCTGTGGGAAAAAGTGCGTGTGCAGGGCGGGGCCTATGGTGGTTTTGCCAGCTTTAGCAACACAACAGGCGTGCTAAGCTACCTTTCCTACCGAGATCCAAACTTGCTGCAGACAATTGATGTCTATGACAGCGCAGCCAGCTTTTTGCAGCGCGGTGTTTCTGACGATGATCTGACCAAAAGCATTATTGGCGCCATTAGCACAATTGATGGCTACCAGCTGCCCGACGCCAAAGGTTACACGGCCATGAGCCGCATTCTTACCAACGTGAGCGACGAATATCGACAGAAGATGCGAGACGAGATATTGAGCGCCACTTCGGCTGACTTCGTCCGGTTTGGCGAGGCGGTAGCTGCTTTGGCAAATAGTGACCGGGCCGTCGTGACGGTTATCGGCTCGAACGAAGCAATCGCCAGAGCCAATGAAGCAAAACAAGGTGATTGGCTAACCATCACGAAGCTAATCTAAAAGACCTGATGGGTCTGAATAATTTAATATTGGGAGAAGAAGTAATGAAACATTTGTATTGGTTAGCAGTATTGTTGTGTTTTTTAGCTGTTGGCTGTGCCGGTGCCGCAACTGTGGAACCTGGGGTAGCTGATAGCGAAACGGCCGTTTCTCCCACTGCAGATAGTGACCTGACAGTTATCAATGACGATGACGGTGAGTTTTCCATCTCCTTGCCAGCTGGTTGGACAAATATAGAAGCTTCTAGCGAAGCGTTTGCCCAAATGCGGTGCGGATGGGCAAAACGATGCCCTGTCCTTCTTGACGGATGAGTTTGTGCAGGCACTGCTGGCTAGCGGTTTGGAACTCTATGCTTTTAATGAAGATGCTGCATCAGTCAACAATCCAGTGCCAGCTTCGATTCGGGTTATGCGCCTGGATGCCCCTGCCAGCCTGAGCCTGGAGGAATACGTTGCTGGGACCGCAGCTCAGTTGGAAGACATTGTTGAGCTGACTACCCCACTTGAGCAGAGTGCTGTCATCCTAGGCGACGATGAGGCGATTCAGCTTCGTTACGCAATGCAGACGCAAACGGCCGTTGGCGCAAAAGCAGAAGTTCACAATACGCAGTATTACCTGATCAGCGGCGGCGATTTGTACATCATCACGTTGGAAATGGGTCAGGATTTGGTTGATGATTATCTGGCAGCCGGGGAAACGGCCGTTGAAACATTCCAGCTTACCTCAGGCGGCTAAGCGCAAACTCAATACTCGCAGCGTTAACCTCCCGCAGGTTTGGCTTTCGGACATTATTAGTCGTGAAGCCTGTGGGAGGTTTATATCGGAGGAGGCAACAGGATGGAAATACGAGAAGCGATTGGGCAGGTGATTAACGGCCGTAATCTCACGTTGGAACAGGCTGAAGCCGCCATGGACAGCATTATGAGCGGCGAGGCCACACCAGCCCAAATTGGCAGTTACCTCACCGCCCTGCGCATGAAAGGCGAAACCGTGGCCGAGATTGCGGGCAGTGCCAGATCCATGCGCAGCCACGTGGTGGCGGTCAAGATTCCCGTTGCCAATGCCGACGAAATGATCGTCGATACCTGCGGCACCGGCGGCGACGGCAAGCACACCTTTAACATTTCCACAACGGCCGCTTTTGTCGTTGCCGGACATGGGGTAAAGGTGGCCAAGCACGGCAACCGCGCCGCCAGCAGCAAGTCCGGTTCGGCCGACGTGCTGCTGGCCCTTGGCGGCAATCTCGATCTCAACGCGCAGCAGGTGGCCGAATGTATCAACGAAGTAGGGATTGGCTTCTTGTATGCCGTGAATCACCATCCTGCCATGCGTTTTGCCATCGGGCCGCGCCGCGAAATGGCGCAGCGCACCATCTTCAACGTGTTGGGGCCGCTCACTAATCCGGCCGGAGCCACCCACCAGCTCATCGGCGTCTACGATGCGGCGCTGACCGAGCCGCTGGCCCAGGTGCTAGGCGAGCTGGGCAGCAAAGCCGCCTTTGTCGTGCACGGGGCCGACGGGCTGGACGAACTTTCCACCACCGGCGTGAACCGCCTCAGCCATTGGCACGACGGCCGCGTCACCACCCGTGAGCTGGACCCATTGGACCTGGGCCTGCCTCGCGCCACCCTTGACGATTTTTTGGGCGGCACGCCGGAAGAAAATGCGAAAATTACCCATGATATTTTGAGCGGTAAAGACAAGGGACCACGCCGCGACATTGTGCTGCTCAACGCGGCGGCGGCTCTTAGCGTGGAGTGCAACGATTGGGCCGCTGGCCTGGCCGAAGCGCGTGAATCGATCGAAAGCGGGGCAGCATTGGACACACTTAACCGTTGGATTGAGAAGACCAATAGCTTTTAGGAGGCTGGAAATTAGAGATTGAGGATTTTGGGAAATTCCAATCTTTAATTGCCTGAAAAATTATGAGTGTTACAAAATTAGCCCAGCGTCGCGGCACGATCCTCGACGAAATTATGACCTTTCACCGGGAAAATTTGCCCAAAGTTATGCGCGAAGTGCCGCTGGCCGATCTGCGCGCCCTGGCCAGCGTAGCCCCGCCGACGCTGGACTTTTACGCTGCCCTGAAAAAGCCGGGCGTGTCGCTCATTGCCGAGTGCAAGAAGGCGTCGCCCAGCAAAGGGCTGATGGTACCGCATTATAATGCCGCTGAGCTGGCGAAAACGTATGCCAAGGCTGGGGCCAGCGCCATTTCTGTACTGACAGACGGCCGTCACTTCCAGGGTTCTCTAGCCGACCTGCGCGACGTAAAAGAAATTGTAGCTAAGAAAAAAGTGCCGGTGCTGCGCAAGGATTTCATCTTTCACCCCTATCAGGTATATGAATCGCGCGTGGCGGGGGCCGATGCGCTGCTGCTGATCGCCTCCGTTCTCAGTGACAGCGATCTGGCGGAGCTGCTGGCGCTTACCCATCGCCTGGAAATGAATGCGCTCGTCGAGGTGCATACAGAAGAAGAACTGGCGCGGGTGCTGCCGCTGAAGCCAAGGATCAATTTCATATTGTAAAAGCTGGTGCTGCTGGCGCCCAACGTGCTCATCGTGAAGGCCGATGCGCCCTACAAGAACGTGGGCGAGCTGATT
>JBHIWP010000019.1:0-35602 GCA_041987425.1 Promineifilaceae bacterium (SeqCode)
TGACGGCCATCTCGCGACGGACTGACTCCACGCCATGTAAGGCTACATCTAGCAGCCGTTCATTAGTGTTAAGCGACAGTTCGCGCTCGCCTGCGTCCAGCCGGTGGTGCACAGAGCGTTCCGGCTTCATGAGTTCGTACATGGTGGCCTGCTGGCAAACGTGCCGGAAATTACGCGTGACGCGTTCTACTAGGACGTTGAATGCTTCGTCCAGATTGAGGCCATCGGCCGTTTCGCCGGGAACAGCGTAGCTGTATTCTTGCTCATAAGCGGCGCGGCGCAGGCGGCTGAGAATTTCATGGGCTTCCAAGGTGCGCTGCAATTCGGCCGTAATCACTTCTGCGGCTTCAGGCATAAATTTGGAGACCGAATCCTGCATGATCAGTTCAACCTGAAACAAAATGCGCTTAATCGGAATTTCGATACCGCTGCTGCCCCAGATGAGGTTGTCGTAAGTGACGTCGCGGTCATCCCAATATTCAGTTCCGTAATTTTCTAGCAGCGTTTCTACTTCGCGCTGGACTGCATCTTGCACCATGCCTTTAATGCCGTTTAGCGTGGGGCGCAGCAGGTTGCGGAAACGGGCGTCGCTGTTGGTACGATTATTTAGCTCCAGCAGAGCGTTGTGGAAGGCGCGGGGCAGCTCTTTTTGCTGGCGCACAATCACGTTTTCAAAGCGACGCTCTTGCAGCTGCTCCCAGCTGTTGGCAAATGGGGGGTGCACGCCGCGATGAGCGAGCTGTTTTTCGTAGTAGAAGCGCAGGGCCTGCAGGCTGTTGCGGATGCGGGTGGCTGCTTCACGCAGCTGGCTGCGAACGCGCTCAGTTTTGATAAAGGTGATAAGCTTTTCGCGCAGTAGCGGTACTTCGCTGAGCTTAAGGAGGGCTGCGGCCGTTTCTGGGTCCAGCGGATCAGTGGCGTTTACCTGGCCCAATTGGTCACGGAACACCTTGAGAATACGCTCGGTTTCGCTGGCAAATTCGTCTGGCGCGTTGTCCGGGTCCTGCACATAGAGCGCGGGCGGGGCCATCACCAGAAAGTACGGCCGATTATGTCCACGGTCCCGATACCGCTCCCAGTAGTTGGGGGCGATGTAGCGCGTTACTTCTTTCACCTCCAGTTCCGCTTCCGGTAGGCCAGAGTTGAGGCGGTCGAACGCCTGGCGCACGTTGCCGCCATTTACGGCCAGGAAGATCTTGCTGGCGGCTTCGTCCAAATCGCCACCGGAAAGGCCAAAAAGGCGATTTTCTTTAATCCAGTTTACGGCCGCAAGCGACTTCAGCTCGTCCACGCGCTGCCGACCGGCGTCGGTAACGAGGACAATCATAGCGTCTTCGCGCTTCATTTCTTCCAGGGTGATGGCTTCGTGCAGCTTCATGCCTGCGCCCAGACCGGGCACATCCACAATGCGCAGATAGCCATTCATAAGCAGACTTTCTTGCCCTGACTTGGGCTGAATTTTGAAGGTGGCAGACTTAATGAGCCGAATTTGGCGCTGCTGACTGCCTTTAAAGCCATCTTCGCGTAGGTGGCGCAGGGAATCTTCGTTGTCCAGGGCCAGGCTGCGTGGGGCTGGCGGGCCGTCGGCGTAAAGTGACTTATTGTTTTCGTAGGAGTCGATGCAGTCGATAAGAATCTCCAAGTATTCGTCTCGCTCAGTTTTGGCGTTGTCGGAACTGTCTTCCTTAATTTGCTCAATTGCTTCGCGGGTCTGTTCACGTTCGCCGTCGTTGATAATGTCGAAGCTGTCGATCTCAGCCAACTGACAGAGGCGGCGCACGCGCTGCGCAAATTCTTCTTGCGTCCAGTAGGTGAGGATGAGGGATTCGGCTTCGCCTTCTGGGGCTTGTTCAATGTAGACGATGGTGCCGGTAACGGCCGTTACTGCACCGGTAGGCAGCAAATTACGCCCCAACAGGCCATTTATGAGCGTGCTTTTGCCTACGCCCGTGCCGCCAAAAAAGACAAGGGTGTAGGTGCGCTGGGCGAGGATTTTTTGGGCTTCATCGACACTTTGCTGCGCCTGGGGCACCGCGCGAATGAGGTAATCGCGGGTCTGGTCAATAACTTGCTGCATGTGGATCCAGTGCTGGACCTGGGCAGGACTAATGTGGGGGAGTGTTTCCAGGGATGTTTTGAGTTCCTGATACTTATCCGTTTGCTTTTTCGGGCTCATGTTCCGTATACCTTCCTTGCAAAATTTGGGGTCTAGGCCGGGCAATTTCGCCGCGGGCCTTTGATTTATGACGTTTGGTGCCACAGGGGAAAGACGCCTTCACTGTGGCGGTACACTGGTTTATACGCATGGCCCTGGTAAAGGTTGCAGCGTGGCGGAAAACGGCCGTGCGCTACGTTTAGCGTGGGATAGTAGACGATTTTTTCCAAAAAAGGTAGCTTATTTCTTACAATATGCTTATTGTTTTTGCTATGTTGGTGTGCTAATCTTACCCTTTTAACGCAGTGCGTTATAAAACGTGGAGGCAGGTTATGATGGAAGCAACGCAGTTAGCAAAAAGGTTTACGGCCAAAGACGGCATTCCTGTCTGGGTGCGTTTGCTGCGCCAGAAGGATGCTGCCTTTCTGGTTGATCTGTTTGAGCACATGGGCCCGGAAAGTCGCTACCGGCGCTTTCATCGGGTAGCGGATAATGTACCGGCTACGCAAGTGTGGGAAGAGGCGGAACGAATTGCTACGGCCGTTCCCAGTGAGCAACTGGGCTTAATTGCATTTTCCTCGCTTCCAGAGGAAGGAGAAGTTGCTGTAGGGGCCGCTCGCATTGTCTGGCTGACCGATACATCGGCCGAGTTGGCCATGTCGATTCGTGATGATCGGCAGGGGCAAGGCATCGGCAGGCGACTGCTGACGATGGTGCTTGAACTGGCTCAGGTAGCGGGTGCAGAAACGATTACGGGCATGGTGCAAAACGACAATGACTCCATGTGGTATCTGTTGGCGCACTTGCCATACCCTGTCCAGAGAATGATTGACGGCAGCGAGTCTGAGATTGCAATTGATTTGACGCAAACGAAAGAGGATGTGGGGATGGAAACGACCGTTTAGCCGCCGCCACCCCTTGGAACATTTAAAACGTAAGGTTGAGTCGCATCTAAGGAGACTTCACTAGAATAGGCAAGTATACAAAGTTTGGAGGAGATGAATTGTATTCTACGGCCCCAATGTCACAAACGGCCGTGCCATCATCATCACCGTCAAACGGCCGTAAGAAATGACGTTGATCTGTTCCGGGGCAATTAATATTGCTTCCCGCATCAATCACAGGACTGTTTGGCAGCACCTCAAAAGTAGAGGCCCCGTATGTGCTTACAAAATCGCCGAGCAATGGATTTGTATTAACGAGATCGCCGTTGCCTGAGAAATTACATGAAGAACCAAAATCCAAATTATTACCTAACGAAGTTACCTGATTACCACTGCACCCGCCCAAAGCGCTGTTTTGTACAGTAGCATCATCAGCAAAGTTGCTTATCCCGCTCTCGACAAAAGTGCTATTTAAGACGTCCAAATTTCCGCCGTTGTGAATAAGCCCACCGTATGTTGAGCTATAAATGGTGCTGTTCGTTACTTCCAAAAAACCGTCATTAATAATGTTTCGACTGTTAAAAGCAATAGTGCTGTTAGAAATTGACATCCTATCAAAATTGTAAATGCCAACGCCCTCACTACCCGATCCATAAGTGGCAGAAAAAACGTTCGTATTTGTGAGCTGCAGCACACCGGCCCTATTATTAATAATATCACCGTAACCACCAAACATATTGGATGTGCCTTGTAGCGTCATGTTTGCAACTTTTATTGGGTGGTTGCTAGGAGTGTCGGTTCGGATGACATCGCCAAAATCTGCCTGGATAACCAACACTTTATTAGGATCAGTGCCAAGCAGACTTACACTGTTTGTGATATTTAATCTGCCTAATGTTAAAGAGTAAGTACCGGCCGGCACCATAACTGAGACTGGTAATCCCAGGTGCTGGTTGCCTTCTTGTATTGCCGCTCTTAGGGTGCACCTATTATTACTTACGGCCGTTTCACAGATCATATCACCGGGATTGGCGTCCTCTTCGTCATCGGTTGAGTTTACCTGGATGATAATTGGTTCAGGGATCTCTGCATCAAATTCATGCGCACCAATATCACAAATTGCATCTGAAACTTTATCACCATCGATCGGGCGCGCCACACCACGTTGATCGGTCAATGGACAAAGCGCATTGCTACCTGTATCAATTGCTTTGCTGCCAGCCAAGGGAGCGTGCGTTTCTGTTGCACCACCGTTATCGGCTAGTGGACCCAATAGCGGCATCGTTTCAACTGTATCTCCTGGTTCATTAAAGTTGCAGCGTTCACCATCATAAATATTGAAGCCATTAGAAACGAACGTCCCGCCCCCATCACAAGAGCTGCCATCAAGAATTGTGTGTGTTAAGGTCATAACTGAGCTTTCTGTTCCGAAAACAGCTCCATAAACACCATCCTCAAAAAAAGTACTGCTCTGGATTGTCATTTGGCCCAGGTTCATAAGATGATTGTTTTGGCTGAATGTGGTATTGATAATTTCGGCCGTACCAGAACTAAATACAGAACCCCCTGAGTAGTGAGTTTCGGCCATGTTTTTGCTTAGCGTACTGTTGGCTACGTAAAGGAAACCAGTACTATAAATACCACCTCCATCAGAAAATTGAGCCACATTCTTGTCAATTGTAGTTGCTGTCAAGGTTAATATTCCAGTGCTGTAGATCCCTCCGCCATCGGCTGGCGTCGTGTAGGTTGTGTTACTAAAGACGGAACTGTTGTCCAGAATAAGGGTACCTCCGTTGGAGATGCCACCGCCAGGGCCACCTGACGAGGAAATATAGCCATTTTGAATAGTCAGATGGGCAAGTTCCAAGTGTACACCAGGGAAATTGTGAAAGACTCGGTCAAGTTTGTTGGCGTCTACATAACTGAATTCTACGCCAGCTCCGGTGATAGATAGGTCTTCAGTGATGTCTAAATCTCCGGTTGCTGCAGAATCTTCATCTGTGCCCGCAAGAGAAAAAGTGAATGTGCCTAACGGTAGTGTGATTGTATCATTGCCACTTAGGGCATTTGCTTCCATAACGGCCGCTCTCAAAGTACAGACTCCATTGCCAACGGCCGTTTCACACACACCGTCTCCTGGATTAGCGTCTATAGCGTCAACTGTGCTATTCACCACAAAAGCGGCGCTGGGGCTGGCATTTGTCTGTAAAACAGAGGCAAATAAGATGAGAATTAACAGAGGGGAAGTGAGGGCAAGGAGCAACTGTGTAAATTTCATTGAAATCTCCGATTTACTATGATGACTATATTATTGTGGCCTAACGGCCGTTTCATCGAGGCGTACTGGCAGCGGGTGCCGGACACGGAGGAAATTATAGTTCAGAAGTTTCAGCTTCGCCACTACACGAAGACGCAGATTGAGATCGCTTTTGGATCGATTGGCTTTTATACTGCATAATGGTTGACGCCAACGGCCGTTCCAGAGAAAATGTATTCAGGCGACAACTTGTAACCTTAGGAGGTGGCTTTATGAATGGACCCTGGCGGCAGCGCAGCAGCCTGTGGCAGGCAGATATTGCTTCCATTGTGTTGCTTATTGTGTTCGTGCTGGCCATTTTTGGCCTGGAAGCGTGGCTTCAACCCCAGTTTACCCCCACATCGCTTGTTCTAACTGGCATTCTTATAGCTTTCGTGCCCGCTATTGTTTGGTTGGCATTCTTTTACCGGCGAGATCGCCTGGAGCCGGAACCAAAACATCTGGTAATGCAAATGGTGATTTTGGGCGGCTTGCTGGCCAGCGCCGTCGGTATCCCACTTGTGGAAGGCTTATTTGCAGTGCCTAATTGGTTAAGCGATAGTCCCGCCTGGGCCCAACTGCTGGGCGGTTTTTTAATTGTGGGAATGACGCAGGAGTTCCTGAAGTATGCGGCCGTTCGCTTCTCGGTGTACTATGCGGCCGATTTCGACGAAGCGATTGACGGCATTATTTATACGACGGCCGCTGCCATTGGCTTTGCCGTGGTGCTCAACATTAACTTTGTCGTTAGCTCTGGCGGAGTAGATTTAGGCTCCGGCGCCATTCGCATTGTGCTTACCACGCTGGCGCAGGCGAGCTTTGCTGGTGTTGTGGGCTACTTCCTGGGGCGCATGAAGTTTGAGAAACGGCCGCTTTGGTGGATGCCTCTGGGGCTAAGCATTGCCGCCGCGCTGAACAGTCTCTTTTACTACCTTCGAGGCACGTTAAGCCAGGGTGGTTTGGGCACTATCAATAGCTGGACTGGCCTGGTTCTGGCGGCAGTTTTGGCCGGTGTCGTGACCTGGTTTTTATCCCGTTCTATTCAGCATGACCTGGCTGTCCACGGAGGTGACTAATATGACGCCTGTTGCAGTTCCTCAAAACAATCTTGCCTACGAGCGACGGTCAGCCATATTAACAGTTTTCCTTGTTTTTGTGGCTCTGGCGCTGGGTTGGGTGGTGAAAACGGCCGTGCAAAATGCCACTCGGCCCATCGACATGGCAGGCTATTCGGCAGCGGTGCCTGCACGGTGGCTGGTGCAGGAAGGTGCTGGCGATCTCATCTTCATAGCCCGCAATCCCCAGGCATTGGACCAGCTTTATCGCTTGAGTCAGCTGCCCTTAGCAGACGATTTGGCGGTTGAAGCTGAAAATCGCAACCTGGCCCGCGCCCGGCTAGATAATACCTTCCGCGTGTTGGAAGCGTCTCCAGTTGTTTTTGCCGGGCAGGACGCCTATAAAGTTAGCTTTGCCCGCGCCGATGTCGATTCACCCGGCTTGCCTAACACTATCGAAGGAATAGACTATTATTTTTCTCTGGAGGACCAGATAATGGTGCTCTCGTTAGAAGCGAAAAGCGACGCGTTTGCCGACGCCCTGCCTGCCTTTCAGAGATTTGTGCAATCAGTTTCATATGATGCAGGAGAGTAAGGAATGAAACGAATCCAAAACTCCCCTTTTTTACTGCTTTTGTCCTTGTTATGCCTCTTTGCCTTCACCTCGATGGCCTGCCAACTGGGCTCCGCGCTGGAAGCGACGCCGACGCCTCGCGTTCGTGACACGGACGATGACGATGATGGCGACGACCCGCCTCCCCCCACTGAGGAGCCGGAACCCACACCCGTAGAAGCGGCGCCCACGCCTGAAAGCGATCCTGTTGGCACCAGTACGACCAGTGCCGTGGCGCCCATTGAGCAGCTGCAGGCAGCCACCGTACAGATTTTCGCCAAGCAGGTGATTAACGGCCGTCTCCAAACCATTTGGACCGGTTCTGGAACTATCGTTTCGCCCGATGGCGTCATCTTAACCAATGCCCATGTGGCTGCTCCTACTTCGCCCGGTTTGGCGACGCTGTATAACGATCCGGAGCTTCTCTTTGGCGACGTGCCGGATCAGCTTGTTGTAGCGCTTAGTGATACGGCCGATCAGCCCCCGATAGAAACTTACATTGCCGACCTGGCCGCTGCGGATGGCGCCCTTGATCTGGCGGTCATTAAGATTACGGCCGATTTGGACGGCAATGCGCTGGATACCAGTTCGCTCGACCTGCCTTTTGTGGAGTTAGGCGATTCTGATTCTATTAAACTGGGGGATGAAATTCGCATTTTAGGATACCCTGGCGCTGGTGGTGAAACGATTACCTTTACGCGCGGCAATGTTGCTGGCTTCGAAAGCCAAAGCCGGGTAGGGGATCGCGCCTGGATTAAGACGGATGCCACTATCTCGCCCGGCAATTCAGGTGGGTTGGGCGTAAACGCCGCCGGGCAAATTGTCGGTGTGCCCTCCTTTGGTCAGGAGGCCATCGGTGGGGCGATCAACCGTCTGCGCGCCATTAATTATGCTTTGCCATTGCTTGAGGCGGCAGCGGCTAGCAGCATCTATGAGAGTCCATTTGTGGTGGCCGGCACGGGTCAGGAATCGTTTGATCATATCACCTGGGCCGACGACTTTCGCGATGACAATCAATGCGCCGTTGGCCCAAGAGATAGTTATCCGAGCAATACGACGCTTGCCGTAGCCATTTTTGAATACAGTGGCCTGGCAGATGGCGAGCAGGTGCTGGTGGCCTGGTGGCTCGGAGACGAAATTCTGAGCACCGTTGTATTTGAGTGGAACGAAGGCTCTTCGGGCGACTGCACGGCCTTTTACTTTCACAACTATGGCGATCCCATTCCAAACGGCAATTATGCCGTGGAGATCTATGCAGGTGGTGAGTTAGACTTTGTAGGTGGGGCAGAAACGGCCGTTGGCGGTGCAGGCGCAGCCACAAACAGCGGCAACACTGGCAACAGTGGCAGCACCAGCAAAGACGGCGTTCTGGTTGAAGGTGAAATTCTGGACGCTGACAGCGGCAAGCCGCTTAGCGGGGCCGTGATCTTTATTTTGCAGCCTGGCACAGATCTGGATGCCTGGCTGGATAACCCAACAGATGCCGAGGTCTATGCGTTTGCTGAGACGGATCAGAAAGGCTACTTCTTTTTGCCAGAGCCGCTACAGCGCGGCGTGCAGTATCCGGGCGTAGCCGGATTGACCGGCTACTATAATAACGAAGGCTATCTGGAATTTTCGGCAGACGATCCCGATTCAATTTACCTCACACTGGAATTGAGTAAATAGCGTTTTAGCATGTAGGCAGGCAGGCGTTCACTAAACGAGCGCTTGCCTGCCTGCCAAATTGTCACCTGCAACCCCTTCCCCAATTTGTCGTATAATCAAGCGTATCTAAACCTGCACACTACGTAAACCACGTAAAGCATTTTGTGAACCAAAAAGGCTATGGGAGGTTTACGTTTAGGAGAACAAAAGTGACTTTAGACCAAGTCGAATTCTAAAGTTCTATGTTTTCCAATTAGGAGCATATATGCGTATTATTTTGTATTTGGGGAAGGGAGGCGTCGGTAAGACGACGGTGGCGGCGGCAACGGCCGTTCGCAGTGCTGAATTAGGCTATAAAACCCTGGTTGCCAGCACAGACATCGCCCACAGTCTGGCCGATTCACTCAATACGCCGCTTGCGGCACAGCCAGTAGAAATTGCGCCCAACCTCTGGGCACAAGAAATTAGCGTAGTGGCCGACATTCATAATTATTGGGGAACCTTGCAGGAATTTGTCTCCGGCATGTTGCGCGATGGCAACAAGATCAATAACGTCGTTGCTGATGAACTGTCGGCGTTCCCGGGCATGGATGAAATTGTGAGCCTGCTGCACATCAACAAGCAGGCCAAAGAGCGCAACTTTGACCGGGTGATTATTGATGCGGCGCCCACCGGGGAAACCATTCGGCTGCTGACGATGCCAGACACGTTTCGTTGGTATGCCGGGCATTTGAGCCGCGGACGCAGCACTGTGGTAAAGGCGTTACGGCCGTTTGCCGGGCGGCTTTTGCAAGGGCCAGCGGAAGTGCTGGAGGCGTTGGAGAAGCTAGACGCCGCCACTGGCGAACTGCGCGAAACGTTGAGCAATCCGGAAATCAGTAGCTATCGCGTGGTACTGCAGCCAGAAAAAATGGTCGTGCGCGAGGCGGAGCGGGCCGTAAGCTACCTGGGGCTGTTCAACTACCCGGTCGACAGCGTTATCATCAACCGTATCCTGCCCGATTCAGAAGCGGAAGGCTCGTTTTATGCCCAACGCCGCGAGATTCAGGCTAAATATTTAGAGATGATTGAAAACAACTTTGCGCCTTTGCCGCTGTGGCGTGTGCCGTATTATGCGCATGAGGTTGTTGGCGTAGAAGCACTTTCACAGCTGGCCCGCGACTGTTTTGGGGAATCTGACCCAGGAGAAGTATTTTACAGAGGGGCTTTGCAGGAGATATTAGAACAGGAAGACGGCCGTTATATCCTTCGATTGCCCATGCCGTTCGTGACAGGAGGCGACGTAAAGCTGCGTAAGCGAGGCGATGAAATGTTCATCACCATCGGCAACTTTAAGCGAGAGATGATCTTGCCCACCGTATTGGCTAAGCGGCGGGCGGGGGGCGGCTCGTTGCAGAACGGCGTTTTAGAGATCGCCTTCTTGCAGCCAGAGCCGGTTGCGGAAGCAGTAGAGTAAGCTACGTACCCTAAGTAGATCTAAACTCATTGAATCCAAGTAAAATAAGGCGTTCGCGTGGCGAGCGCCTTTTTGTTTAAAGTGTCACAAACTTATCTTCTCCTTATGTGTTGTTTACTGTCGTTTTATTTGCCCCTCATAGAGCATTTATCTACTCAAAAATAGTCTTAATCAGACTCTTTTTAATCCGCAACTAATATGCGCTTTTTGTAAGTTTTTCTCCCCTGTAAACTCAGTTTTATTTGCCAATCTTATCTTTTTTTGCCCTTGGATATACAAAACCGTATCTACAACGCTGTATCTAGATACAAATTTTCAAAACGAGGCTCTGCTAACATGCTTCCGGTCCGCCGCGGGTCTGGGCATTAGCCAGCTGCGGCACCACGAAAGCCTAAACAATGGCATTCGTAAAGTAGTAAAACGACTTAGTAAAGGAGATAAAGTATGAAAAAGAAAATAACGATATTCACCTTATTAATTGGGCTGTTGTTAGCTGGTTTCGGCTATGCGGGAATGGTAGAGTCAGCTGCCGCCCAGAGTGAAACATCCCAATCTGTAATGGACGTTATTCGCGATCACGAAGAGCTTGAAGATTTTGAAACAATAATTGATGCGGCTGGATTGGCCGATAACCTTGAGCAAGATGGTCCATTTACGATCTTTGCTCCCACAAATGCTGCTCTGGCAAGCCTGGATATGCAGGTTGCTAATTCAGAAGCTACCCTGACAGAGATTCTGCTCTATCACGTGGTTAACGGCCGTTACAACGGACCAACCGTAGCCAACCAAAGTATGCTGCCCACTTTGCTGGGGGAAGCGATGACAATTAACGTGCAGGCTGGTGAAATTCACCTGAACGATAACGTGGCTATTACCACGACCGATATCCAGGCTGAAAATGGCGTTGTGCACGTGGTCGATACACTATTGCTGCCTCCTGTGAACTCTTTGATTACGACTGACAAGGGTTCTCGTGGAGCGACATTGAACGAGGTATTGGCTGAAGACGGCCGTTTTACAACCCTACTTTCTCTGCTGGACAGCGCCAACTTAAACGTTGACCTGGCAAATGCAGCCGAAACCTATACCATTTTTGCCCCAACAGATGCTGCCTTTGAAAAGCTGTCTGAGGAGCAAATGAACCAGCTCTTGACGAATTCTCGCACGCTAGAAACTATTCTGTCTTATCATCTGGTTGGCGATACTCTGGGCATTAACCAGATTGCCACCGATGATTACATTCCTACCCTGGAAGGACGGCCGTTGGTTGTGACCACAAATGACAGCCGACAGGTTTTCATTAATGGCGAGCGTCTGAGCTTCTTTAACATCGTAGCTGCTAATGGTGTTGTGCACGTAGTAGATACCGTGCTAATGCCTTAGAGGTAATGATAGGCTCTTAAAGTCAGAGTAAATTAAGCAGAAATGGCTGGTTCATTTGCGAACAAGTGAATGAATCAGCCATTTATTTTATATTGTGTAGAGAATATGTAGGTTTCCTAAAAATAAGCAAACCAGGTCCAATAACTGCAACTCACCTCCTGTGCCTGCGTAAAGCTGCCATATTGCCCCACCTGCTTTGAGCCCTTAAACAAGGAGCAGCATGAAAAACTGTGCAGTGGGTTTATAAAATTTATAAATATAAAAAGGAGAGTGAGAGATGTCAGATGAATCCGTGTTAAAGGTAGAAGAAACACGCAAGCTTCAGCATAGACAGGCATTGCCTGCTTACGGTGTTATAGCCATCGGTGTTGCCCTTTTAATCAGCAACCTTTTTGGCTTTCACCTGATTGAGGTGTTGTGGCCTGGCTTTGTGCTGGCTCCTGGCCTGATGTTGCTGTGGCCAGCCTACAACGCCACGCCGGAGCGTCCCAGTCAGTTTAGCTTTTTGGCCGTTCCAGGGGCAATCCTTTTGACCGTCGGCATGCTGCTATTCGTGATGAACTTTACAAACCACTTTGAAGCGTGGGCCTATAGCTGGCCGCTGGTGGTCGCTTCTGCAGCCTGGGGGCTAATGTACATGCGGCGGCACCAGCCGGACCATCGCGTGCATCACACGGGCTACAACTTCATGCGGCTGATGGTGCTGTTGGCGATGGGGCTGGCCGTGTTTTTTGAGCTCATCATCTTTGGCAGCTTCAATCCACTGCTACCGCTCGGCGTCATTGGCTTTGGTGTGTATCTGCTGATGAAAGAGCGGCGAGCCGGATACAAGTAGAAAATTTATCCTAATTAAAAGCATTACCAAGAAGGAGCAATTTAAATGGCTAAGAAAAAAGAAGAAAAAGTAGAAGAAGTGGAAATAGCAGAAGAAGTTGTTGTAAATGAAGAGGATTTGGCTGAAGAAGGTGAATCCTGGACGGAAGAATTTGTAGCGGCGGGTGAGGATCTGGTGAACATGGTGAAGGAGCTGGTTCATGAAACGGCCGTTCGCCGCGTGGTCGTCAAAAACGAAGAGCGCAATATTCACATTTCTGTGCCGCTGGCCGTTGGTGTTCCAGGGATTGTTTTTGGTATTTTGTGGGCACCGATTGTTGCCGCCCTCAGTTTGGTAGCAGCCCTCATGGTGGACTGTACCATTACCGTTGAGCGCGTGGCCGAGAAAGAGCCTGTCGTAGCAACTGAGTAAACAGGTTAGCCGCGGGGAGCGCAGAGGGCGCTGAGGTTTGTAAAAAGCCTCGGCGTTCTCCGCGCTCTCCGCGCTTTTCTTATTGACGCAGTTGATTCGCCATCGTAGCAATCTCCTGGCGCAAAGCAACAATTTCTTGCGCTGATTTTTCATCCTGAAACAGCTTCCAATGATGCTTGGTGTATGCTAAATGGCTGCACTGTAAGAAGAAGCGAGCCGCTTTTCGGTTTGCTGTAACCCCCCGATTTAAAAGCGTTTTAGACAAAAAAGCGAGGCGCTTACGGCCAGAACTGGCAGTTGTGAACTGGCTGAGGGTAAGTGTGCCCAGGGCAATTTCCTCGGCCAGATATTGCCGCAGCCAGCGCCGCTCTTGTAAAACCGCCCACAGAATGATTGCCAGCACCAACACCACGCCTCCCCAATCGAACAGCAGCGCCAGAAAAATAAACGCATTGCCTAACGTGACGGTGAAATTGTGCAAAAAGTGGAGGAAAACGGCCGTTGCCCAGCCCAAAATTGGCATAATAAGCTGTATATTCCGGTTTGTAGAAAGCCGCGCAATAGCAATGCCCAGCCCCGCAAAGCTGCTGAACAAGGCGTGGTTTAGACCAAAAACGATTGCCCGCAAAACAATGTTGACTCCCCAGGCTTCCACACCGCCCTGGTTGAATGTTTCTACAAAGTAATAAACATTTTCCACCATAGCAAAGCCCATGCCCACCATAGCGCCGTAAATAATGCCGTCTAAAGGGCTGTCGATTTCGCTGCGCCAGAAAACGAAGATGGCTAAAAGGGCTGCTGCTTTTATCGTTTCTTCGACCGGCGGGCCAATAAGCCAGGGAGCCGTGGCCATGCCTACATCGCTGCCCAGCAGCATCAGCAGGGGCGTGCTTAATAGACCATTGAAAATGTAAGAAAATACAATGCCGGGGATGGCGCCCCACAAGAAGGCAGAAACCAGCAGCCACCAGGGCTCTTTTTCATAGCGATCGACCCAGTAAATGATGCCTACATATACCAGCGTAGGCAAAACAGCAGCGACGATTGAAAGGGGGAGAACGGCCGTTTCAGACATAATCTAAACCTAATCTGGACAAGCCAGAACAAATAGCGCGGGGCAAAAGCTTAAAGGATTAGCATCGCATCACCAAACGAGAAGAAGCGATACTTTTGGGCAACGGCCGTTTCATAAGCGCGCAGCATAAAATCACGCCCCGCAAAAGCGGCCACCAGCATCAGCAGGCTAGAGTGGGGCAGGTGAAAGTTCGTTATCATGGCGTCTACCGCGCGGAATCTGTAACCGGGATAAATGAATAAATCGGTGGGCGCAGTAAAGGCAGCGACGGGCTTCCAGGGGCAAAAACTGCTTGTCTCTCCGCTGGCGTCTCGCTGGCTGATGGTTTGCAGCGTACCCGTGATGCCTGCCGAGCGAAGTGCGGATGTTTCCAGCGTACGCACCGACGTGGTGCCGACGGCAATCAGGCGGCCACCGGCCAGCTTTGCCTCGTTTATGCGTTTGGCGCTCTCGGGCGTCAGGCTGGCCCACTCGCTATGGATGGTATGCTGCGCTACCTGCTCAGCCTCCACCGGTTTGAAGGTGTCCAGACCCACGTGCAGGGTTACGGTTTCAAAAAGCACACCTTTTTCGCGTAGGGAAAGAAGAAGCTCCCCCGTAAAGTGCAGCCCGGCGGTTGGCGCCGCCGCCGATCCGGCCGGACGCGCGTAGACGGTCTGGTAACGCTCCGGCTCATCTAGCTGTTCGTGAATGTAGGGTGGCAGCGGGGTATGGCCCACGGCTTCCAGCCACGCTTCCAGTGGCTGATTGAAAGTGAGTTCACGCTGTGGGCCGTCCAGAACGGCCGTTACCGTTGCCACCAGCTCTGTCTCTTCGCCAGACCGGTCCAGCAGGTGAATTTCACTCCCCTCGTCTAGCCGTTTGCCCCCCACCATTGCCTGCCAGCGTCCATCCTCTTGCTGGCTTAGCAGCAGAATCTCCGCCTTACCGCCAGTGGGTTTACGGCCGTACAGCCGGGCAGGAATGACGCGGCTGTTATTAGCCACCAAAATATCCCCTGGGTGAAAATAGTCCACGATATCGGCAAAGGATTTATGGCTAATAGTCTCATTCTCTCGCTGCAAAACCATCAAGCGTGAGGCGTCTCTTTGCGCTAACGGCCGTTGGGCAATCAGCTCCGGCGGCAGCGTGTAATTAAAATCAGCAGTGTTCATATGCCTATTGTAACCAGCCACGTGAGATTACAAAAGTCCAGAAGGGCTTTGCTCGCTGGCTTAAGCGAGCGGTTTATAGTAGCTTAGCCAGATTTGTTCTTCGATGATGAGCTCTTTATCAGGGGTGAGGTGGTTGAGACGGTCTTGTATTTGCATGGCGACGAAATCGTCAATCCAGGCGTCTTGCCAATCTTCGCGCAAGTGGTCGCGTAAGGTCTTTAGATCAGTGATGTAAGTGGCAATCGTGACGAGCTGCTGCTGCTCCAGGCGGAACCAGCCAAGTTTTATTGCTTCAAGGAGGGCATTATCTGCCCGCAAATATTTTTCGTAATCGCTTCCTTCTTGAATCCAGCCGACGAGATGACGTTCTTCATCCAGACGAACGTATATTGGGGCCGGTTCACCGATGGGATGGATGTCGAGCAGACGGCCGTTCCCTTCAAGTAGTCCATGAATCTGCTTTAGAGCATGAACCATGCTCTCCGGTTCCATTCATCACAACGACCAGCTCAGCAAAACCATATTGAACAATTCTCCAGGCGGCCAATCTTCCAGGGCAAGAGCGTGATAGCTCACTTTGTCAGCCAGTGTTGCAGGCAGATATTTCTTGGCAAGCGCAATGCGCGCTTCATTGGGATCGATGGCCGTGATATAGGCTGTGTGTGGGGCCAGATACCTGGTGATACGGCCGTTGCCGCAGCCCACTTCCAAAACGTGTTGCCCGTTTAAATCTCCGGCCATTGCCAGCAGCGCTTCAAACTCTCGCTGCTCTGGGTCTATTCGTATAGACATACACACTCCTTTCGCGCCGGAAGCAGGGCTAACTGTTTTTCTGCTTGTTGCTCCAATGAATGGTCTGGCCGCCAAGAAAATCTGGGAGCTGGTGGGTGCCAGACTGCTGCAATAGCTCCAGCAGCGCCTGCGTCTGGCTGGCGCTGAGCTGGTCTTCCCAGGTTTCCAGCATTGTTGGGTCTTCCGGCAGTTTATTCAGATTATAGGCAATTGTTGCTTTGATGAGCGTCTTCAGGCGAAAGGCCCGAAGCATGTCGTTGACAGTTTCCAACAGCCGGTTGCGCGGTGCTAGAAGCTGTGTGCCGCTGGCGGTAACGCGTAACTCGCTGCTAGCGGGGACCTCGATAGGCGCAGTTTGCCAACATTCGCGGGATTCGTCATAGCTGGCGTCTAGCTCAATTGGCTGGCCATCCAGCCAAGCAGTGAGCTTTGCGCCAGGGCCAACGCCGCGCAGGTGGATGCTGTAGCAACGGCCGTCTGGAACGTGTTGTGTATCACCATGAGCCGGATGAACCGTAACGCTCATGACATTTTCTAGCCAATCCTGCTGAATTTTTGTAACTGCGTAGCTGCCCTGTTGGTAAGCCAGCGATTCGCCGTCGTCTTCATAGAGCGTGAATTCGCCGTCTGCCCCTGCGAAGCAGTGTAGATCGAGCATCTGTGGATTATCGACGCCGCCCCAGCCTACTTTTGGCCCGAGCGGTACAATGGCGCCAGCCCTGGCAAACAGGGGGATGTCGTGCAGACGGCCGTACTGCACCAGCCATCTGTTCCCCCTAAACTGTTCACCAGTAAAGAAGTGGTGCCAGGTGCCTGGCGGCAGCCAGACCATTTGGCGGCTTAGCTGCGTGTCTGGGTCCGCAGGCGTGGTGTACGGGGCGGCGATAAGATCTGGACCAAACGTGTACTGTTGCGGGCAAAGATACGCTTCGTCCTGCTCGGGATAATCGTGGTACATGGGGCGAATCATTGCCTGATGCTGCGTGGCGTTGCGCCAGGACATGGTGTAAATGTAGGGTATGAGCGCGTGGCGCAGCTGCATGGCGTCGCGGGTGACGGCAAACGTTTCCGCATCATAGCCCCAGGGGCGGCGCTCGTGGAATGCGTTTTTGGTGCTGTGCAGGCGAAAGATGGGGCTAAAGACGCCAAACTGCACCCAGCGCGCATATAGCTCTGCTTCTTCCTGGCCAAACATGTGGCCGCCAATATCATGGCTCCACCAGCTGTAGCCGACGTTTGCGGCCGTGGCGGTAAAGTAGGGCTGAAAGTTGAGGCTTGCCCAGTCTACGTGCGTGTCACCAGAGAAGCCAATGGGGTAACGATGATTGCCCAATCCCCCCCAGCGCGAAAAGATGAACGGCCGTTTTTCACCGTCTCTATTTAAATCATAAAAGTGCAGATGGTTGAGCCACCAGAGCGGGTCCAGCCCCGGCAGGCCGCTTACCTCGCCCTGCTGCCAGTCGATCCACCAGAAATCTACACCGGCAGCCTCGTGGGGATGGTGTAGCAGCTCAAAGTAGGCGCGGGTGAATTCCGGGTTGGCGATGTCGAACAAAACGGCCGTCTCTCCATCGGCCATTTTTCCTAATCGTTGGGCCATTGCTTCATACTGCGCTTCGTGTGGACCCACGCCAGAAGCCGGGTGCAGATTGAGCGCAGATTTGAGCCCTTGCTCACGCAGCCAGCCCAGAAACTGCTCGGGTTCGGGGAAGAGTTCGCGGTTCCAGGTGTAGCCGGTCCAGCCCTCTAAATGCCAATCCATGTCAATGATGCAGACCGACAGCGGCACGTCATTGGCACGAAACGCCTGCATAAGCTGGGTGAGTTCTTCCTGTGTGTAGGCCCAGTAGCGGCTCCACCAGTTCCCCAGCGCCCAGCGCGGCAGCAGCGGCACGGGGCCTGTAAGGGCAAAGTAGTCTTGCAGGCAGGCACTATAGTCATGACCATAGCCAAAAAAGTAAAGATCCAGCGCTTCCGGGTTTGGTCGCGGTTCCAGCCAGCTGTCTTTATTGAAAATGAGCGTGTAGGAATCATTCACCACGGACCAGCCGCTGCGCGAGAGCAGGCCCAGCTCCAGCGGGGTGCTGCCGCTGACTTCGTCCAGCGTGCGGTAGGTGCCCAGCAGGTTTCCCCGGTCTTCGTCGCCAAAGTGCCAAACGGTGCCGCTATCTTTGAGGGTGATTTGCAGACTTTCGGCCGTAAACGGCCGTCCTATCCTGTGAATGAGCAGCAAATGGTCGGTTTCGATGTACAGGCGATCATTTTCTACCAAATATTCGAATTCAGGCACGGGCTGGTTACGATACCAGAATGTCTGGCTGGGACTGTCCTGGAAACGGCCGTTATCGTCATGTTCTATGCGGATGATGCGGGAAGTGAGGACAGTAAAGCGGGCGGTCTGGGTCGTGATCACGGCATCTGGATGGGCCGTTGGCTGGAAGTCGCGTTGAAAATGGGAAGGAATCTGGGTCATGCGCTGCTCCTTGTGCGGTCAGTGATGCGGTATTGTAGCGGATTTTGTTTGGAATGTGGGAGCTGCATATCAATCAGCTACGGTGTGGAAGCGCATCGGGTCAATTTAGGCTGCGTGGCTGACCGCTTACAGCGCTTCTACGCAGGGTGGAAAAACGGTTGGGTTGCTTACGTCTCACACCCCAGAGTAAAACTAGAACGGCCGTATCTGCCCAATATTTCTGGGAAGATACGGCCGTTTTTCATATTAAGCTTCTACGGTGTTCCCAGCGCCTGCAAAGACCAGTCGTCCAGGAACCAGCCGTTGTTGTGGTTTACAAAGCGGCTGCGGAAAGCTCCCCCAACCCGCACCGTGCTGGCTTCCTCAAGGGTAAAGTCATAGGTGAGCGTACCTTTGCTGCCCGGCAGCGGCACTGTCCATTCGGTCCCGCCATTGCCCACAATGACGCGTGCCTCCGAGGAAAGCAGCTGAGTGGCCCAAACTTTGTTGCCGCCATTGTAGTTGCCCACGATGTCGGCAAAGAAGTTGATTGTCAGGCGGTAGCTGCCTGGCGGTAGCGTAACGTCGGTAAAGATGGCAAAGTTAGTTGGTGCACCGCCCTTAAACGCCTTAATTGTATTCTGCCCGGCAAAGACAAACTGGGCGTGCTCGCTGGGGGGAATGTCCGACTTGGGCACGACTCGAATTTCGGGACGCAAGAAAGTGCCGCCGTCTCCCGGGGAGAGCGTGTTGGACCCCTCGTCTACAGCCATCTGCCAGCCGTTGGGAATTTGCCATTCAGAAACGCCCTGGAAGAAGTACCAGCCTTCTTCAAAGGATGGATTGGGCAGCAGATTTGCCCCGACTGGTGCCAGTTGCTCTGGCGCGGCAGCAGCTGCCGGGGCAGGATTGTTGGCCGGAAGTTGCAAGTTCGCCACAATTTCGCCGCTCCAGCCGGGAATAATCAGTTCTTGACCAACGGCCAGCAGGGTGGCGGCTGTCAGGTTGTTGGCGGCTAATATGTCGACGGCAGGCACACCGGTTTTGGCGGCAATGAATGAGAGATTGTCGCCAGATTGGACAACGTAGACGGTGGACGTTGGGGTGGGTTCAGCAGTTGGTTCAGACGTGGCTTCAGGAACGGCCGTTTCCTCCACAACAGGCGGAGCCGTCACCGGTACCTCAATCAGTCGGGTCACCTCTACTGGTACTTCAACAGTGCTTACCTCCGTTACCACACGAGTGACTTCTACCGCGACCTCCTGGCTTACCACGCGGGTCACCTCAACGGTCTGCACTTCGTTGGCACAGGCCGCCAGCATTACCAGGGCAGCCATAAACAGCAGCAAAAATTTTATTCTCATAGAGCCTTTTTAGATCTCCTTACTCTGCCAAATTTCAAGATATTTTTTGTGAAGAAGGGAAAGTAAATTCACCTTCCAAACGGCCGATTCTAGCAGGCTTAACGAAAAATAGGCAACGTTTTATGGTGTAAGCAGTATGAGAATTTTGCCAACAAAATCATGGGTCGATTAAAATGCCGAAATGAAAATGACAACCAAACATATCCTGATTATTATTTCTATTCTGATGGTGAGTGCGTTGAGTGTCGGGACGGTTTTGGAAAGAGTAGGGGTAACGGCCGTTTCCGCCGGAGCTGAGCAGCTTCTCTACCTTCCTCTCATTATTCGCCAGACCAATGAGCCAGTGCCATTTGGTGCGGTGCATACGGGTGAGGGAACTTATTACGCAGCGACAGGCGCAGGCAATTGCAGCTTTGATCCGTCTCCCCAAGATTTAATGGTGGCGGCGCTGAACCACGTGGATTATGCTGATTCGGCGCTGTGCGGTGCGTTTATCAGGGTGACGGGGCCGCAGGACAGCGTGATTGTGCGCGTGGTGGACCAATGTCCAGGTTGCCCAGAAGGTGATGTGGATTTAAGCCAGGAGGCATTTGCCCAGATTGCTCAGCTGTCTGCCGGGCGCGTGCCTATTAGCTGGCAGTTGGTGAGCATGCCGCTAGACGGTCCCATTGCCTATCACTTTAAGGATGGAAGCAATCAGTGGTGGACGGCCGTACAAATTCGCAACCATCGCAATCCCGTGTTGAAACTGGAATATCTCAATAGCGGCGGTAACTTTCAAGAAGTGCCGCGACTTTCCTACAACTACTTTGTGCAGTCTGGCGGTATGGGGCCAGGGCCCTACACCTTCCGCGTAACGGACATTTTAGGTAACGTGTTGGTGGACAGCGGTATTCCCCATGTTGAAAATGGCGACGTTAGCGGCAGCGGACAGTTTCCTGCCCCATAAACGATTCCTTTAACTCGGGGTAATGAGTGGTAGAATTTAGCGATTCACCATTCTCTTTTTGCGTTGAATCCTGGTCTGTTACAATCGGGTTATGGTAAACGAGAAAAACAGTTCAAACGCACCGCTGATTGTGGCCTTTGTGGCCGACTTAATGTTTACGACCCGCATTCAAAATGTGGTAGATCACCTGGGGTGGCGAATTGAGTGGTTAGAAACGGCCGCATCCCTGCCAACGCCCCACTCTCCAGACCAGGTGGAACGACCGGGTGAAGCGCTGCACGGCACCGAAGGCAAGCTGTTCGAGCAGATCACCACGTGGCAGCCCGCCTTGATCTTGTTCGATCTCAACAATCGGCAAATTCCCTGGCGACGCTGGGTGCCAATTCTTAAGTCCTCACCTGCTACGCGTCGCATCCCCATTCTGGCCTTTGGCCCGCATGAAGACAAAGAAGCGATGCAGGCCGCCAAGAAGCTAGGGGCCAACTTTGTGGTAGGACGTTCTCGCTTCACCTCCGCCATGCCGGAGCTGCTGCAAAAATATGCCCGCGTGCCGGACCAGGCTGCGTTGGCGGCAAGCTGTGCCGAGCCTTTAGCAGAACTGGCTAAGGAGGGTATTGCCTTATTCAATAAGGGGGAGTATTACAAATGCCACGATGCTTTAGAAGAGGCATGGAAGCAAGACCAGAGTCCGGCGCGTGAGCTATACCGGGGCATTTTGCAGGTGGGCATTGCCATTTATCAGGTTCAGCGGGGAAATTATCGCGGGGCGATGAAGATGTTGCTGCGCCTGCGCCAATGGCTGGACCCGCTGCCACCGGTTTGCCGGGGCGTCAATGTGGCTAAGCTGCGCCAAAACGCGGCCGAGATTCAGGCCATCCTCACGGAGCTGGGGCCAGAGCGGCTGGATGCGTTTGATACGGCCGTTGTCCAGCCAATTGAATTTCGTTAGCTGTCTTTACTTTAACGGCCGTTTTCCGGTTGAATCGCGCGCCATAAGCTGGGTGGCCAGGGTAATATGCAGCGGCGGTCGGTTATCTCCATCAATGCGGTTTAGCAGCAGGGTAACGGCCGTTCTGGCCATGGCTCTTTTATAGGTGTGAACGCTGGTCAAAGATGGCTGTAGCTTCCGAGCAATCTCAAAGTCATCATATCCGGCCACTGATATGTCTTCCGGCACGCGAAAGCCTTGCTTGGTCAGCGCCTCCACAATAGCTACGGCGTAAAAATCAGCCGCACAAAAAATGGCCGTTGGCCGGTCTTCCCGAGCCATAATGCCTTCCAGCCATTTCTCCATTTTTGCCACTTTTTCTAATTCAAACGGCGGATCGGCTTCGACTGGAATAATAAGTGGTTCGGTAATGGGCAACCTCGCATCGCTACAGGCCGCCTGGAAGCCCCGGGCGCGTTCCACAAAGCTGGGGGGAATTTCCGGATTTTGCGTGTAGCCAGTAAGCATACGAATATTTTGATGGCCCAGCTGAATGAGATGCCTGGTTACCTGATAAGCACCGCCAAAGTCGTCTGCCAGTACGGCATCGTAAGGCGTGCCGGGGAAGGCGTTGTCGATAAGCACCAGGGGACGACCACTTTCCCGCTGAATGCGATCTACAACGGTGCGGGGGTAGGGGCTGGCCATTAAAATGCCGTCTAGTTCCTGAGTCAGCACAAGGGGCAGGGGTCGGTTTTCTGGATAGTTGTGGGGCATGACCAGATAGCTCAGGCTGGCATGACGAGACTGGCTGGTCTGTTCGGCACCTTGCAGAATGTAACCATAAAACGGGTTGGCGGTCACTGGCTCGTCTCCATAATCATTCACTACATAGACCAGACGGCGCAGTGATTTAGACGGCCGTTTCGTTTGGCGCGGGACATAATTGTAATTCAATTCGGCAGCGGCAGCGGCCACGCGCTGACGCGTTTCCAGGGGAATACTCTCATCCCCTCGAAGCGCCAGGGAAACGGCCGTAGCCGATAACCCAACATGTTTGGCTACAGTGCGTAGACTGGGACGACGTTTAGGTTTTGTGCGATTTTGTTTCGTCATTGATAGGCTCACTTGTGTTTACTTTACAAATTTTACAAAACTATAGGCGAATATCCAAATGCTCCTGCACGTTTGGGTTTGGAACCGCTCCCAACTGTATAGTAAACAAGTAGTTGACAGCGAAAAAAATTTAGTGTATGTTTATTTAACAGGACGCTCTTGAATCTGTAAATAGCAATCCCACAATCCTGTTAGTGAAGATGGAGAAGGGCTTTTTGGGCCTTTAGAACATGCACAAGTTAACTCTCGAATCAATTGCGGAACTAGCGGGCGTCTCGCGTTCAACTGTCTCCCGGGTTGTAAACAACCAGGCAGGCGTTAGCGCCGCAGTGAGAGATCGGGTGATAGCGGTGATAGAACATACCGGCTACCAACCTAACTCTGTAGCGCGTTCCCTGGCAACGAACCGAACTGGCGTGATCGGCCTCGTTATTCCTCGCCAAATGCAATCCCTGTTTGTGGACCCATACTTTCCACGTCTTATTCAGGGCATTAGTGCTGCCAGTAACCAACAAGGCAGTACCCTGGCTCTCTTTTTGCTCCATAATGAAGCCGAAGAAGATCAAATTTATCCACAACTGCTAAATCATGGTATGTTAGATGGTGTACTTTTTGTTACCAATAGCACTGAAGATCCATTTGTGCAGCGGTTGTTAAATAGTGGGATGCCCTTTGTTACCATTGGCAGAGATCGGGAGGAGACGCCAACGAACTTTGTAGATGTTGATAATGTAGAAGGGGCCGATACGGCCGTTTCCCATCTCATTCGTCTGGGCTATGAGCGGATCGCAACCATCACGGGGCCACTCACGGCTCTGTCTGCCCAAAATCGTCTGGATGGCTATCGTCAGGCTTTGGTAAACCGGGGGCGCAGCTTGAATGCCAACCTCATTATTGAGGGAGACTTTACGGAAGCAGGTGGCTACTTTGCTATGCAACAACTGCTAGCGCATGAGCCAGACGCTGTGTTTGTGGCTTCCGATGCTATGGCGTTGGGTGCTATGCGGGCCGTTCGTGATGTGGGGTGGACTGTACCAGATGATGTTGCGCTTGTTAGCTTTGATGATTTGCCCCAGGCTGCCCTGAGCACCCCAGCATTAACAACCATTCGCCAACCTATCAAGCGGTTAGGCACGTTGGCTGTAGAAACGCTGTTAGATGTTATTGCCAACGGTGTGACGCCTATACGTCGCATTTTGCTGCCCACCGAGCTGATTATACGTTCATCATGTGGTGCGGACTCGTTTTTGTAAACGGCCGTTACCCTCAAGGAGGTTTTATCGAAAGGAGATTTTTACCCAACAAAAAAGTGCCACCTTTGGTTTGAGGCCGTCCGGCAACATTCCCGGCTGACAAACAGTCTAAACGAATGGTGACACACTCTAGTTCTATGATTTTTACTCCAAATCGTCAAACATATTGCGAGGAGACAGATGAAAAAGAAAAATTACATTTTTTGGATACTATTGTTAGCTTTGGGCATGATGCTCGTTGCCTGTGGCGGCGGCAGCACCGATACGGAAGAGCCCGCAACAGATACGACAGAGTCCACCGAGAGTGAAACGGCCGCCGACGACAGCGAAGAAATGGCTGAAGAAGAGGAAGTGGCTGAGGAAGAAGTAGCTGAGGAAGAGGAAACGGCCGAAGAAGAAGTAGCTGAAGAAGAGGAAGTGGCCGAAGAAGAGGAAGTAGCTGAGGGTGACCGCACAGTTGTACGCTGGTTTGTTGGCCTGGGCACGGGCCAAAATGCTGAACAAGTTGCAGCACAAGAAGCTGTCGTAGAAGCATTCAATGCCTCCCAGGATGAGATCGAACTGGTTCTGGAGATTGTACAAAACGACGTTGCTTATGATACGCTGGCTACGGCTATCGCCTCTGGGGATGCGCCAGACATCGTGGGGCCGGTTGGTGTGAAGGGCTCCAATGCTTTCTCTGGCAGCTGGATGGACCTGGAACCGCTGGCCGAAAGCGCTGGCTATGATCTGGGTCAGTTCCCGCAGGCAGCGGTCGATTTCTACCGCGTCGAGGGTGAAGGGCTGATTGGCCTGCCATTTGGTGTGTTCCCCTCCTTCATCTACTATAATCGTGCTCTGTTTGATGAAGCTGGTTTAGACTACCCGCCGCATGCTTATGGTGAACCCTATGCTGATGGCGAAGAATGGAATTACGATAAACTGCGCGAACTGGCTATGGTTCTAACAGTAGATGCCAACGGCAATGATGCCACCAGCGCAGACTTCGATGCTGAAGCTGTTGAACAGTTCGGTTTTATTAACCAATGGACCGACCTGCGAGGTTCCTTGACTCAGTTTGGCGCTGGAAACCTGGCTGACGACAGCGGCAATGCCGTGATGCCAGACCATTGGATGGAGGGCCTGCAATGGATTTATGATGGTATTTGGGTTGATCACTTCATGCCCTCACAGGCATACCAGGACAGTGAACTGCTGGCAACACCCAACGCCTTCGCCTCTGGCAACGTAGCAATGGCTCAGACGCACCTCTGGTTTACCTGCTGCCTGGGCGAAATGGAAGATGAGTGGGATATGGCTGTAATGCCGACTTACAATGGCGAGCCAACCGCTAAACTTCATGCTGACACTTTCCGTATACTGAACACCACGGAAAATCCTGATGCTGCCTTTACGGTCCTTTCTTACCTGATCGGCGAAGCCTCTGACGACCTGCTTCAGGTTTATGGTGGCATGCCAGCTCGTCCGGATGAGACCGATGCTTTCTTCGCTGGTTTAGAAGAACAGTATCCTCACGGTGTGGATTGGCAAGTGGCGTTGGATAGCTTGAACTACCCCGACAATCCTAGCCACGAAGGCAATATGCCAAACTTCCAAAAGGCAGATGATCGCACAGCTGCTTTCTACAGCTTGCTGCAAACCGATGGCTCTATTGATTTGCAGGCAGAAGTGGAAACGCTTTTGAGTGATATGCAGGCCATTTTTGACGAAGTTGAATAAGTAATCGTTTAAGGGGTAGGGAAACGGCCGTTTCCCTACCCTTCGTAATTTGTTTCGGAGCTTGATATGACAGTTTTTGATGAAGCCAGAAATCTGGTTGGTGCACGCTCAAAAATCCTTAGGCCCCGTTCGCCTTTGGAAAAAACGCAAGCCCGTTGGGGATGGCTTTTTCTTTCCCCCTGGATCATCGGTTTTTTGCTTTTTACCATATTGCCGATGCTTGCTTCTCTGGCATTTTCCTTTACTAATTTCAATATCACAAAGCCAGATGAGATTGCCTTTAATGGCATTGCCAACTATCGTCGCTTACTGACCGATCCAGATTTGCGCCAGGCGCTGAGAGTGACCTTTCGCTTTTTTGCGATTGCTATTCCCATCAGCATTTTGCAGCCAATTGGGATGGCGGCATTGTTGAATGCCCGCTCGCTGTTTGGCAAGCGCTTTTTCACAACCCTGTTCTATATGCCTTATATGGTTCCCGTCGTCTCAGCCATCATTATTTGGCGCGGCGTAATGAACCCGCAAACGGGTTGGATTAATCGGGCACTGTCTATCATTGGCATTGCCGGGCCAGACTGGTTGAACAGCACAACCTGGGTTTATCCGGCGCTGATCATCATTGGGCTGTGGGGCGCAGGCAACGCCATGCTGTTTACCCTGATCGGTATGCAAAACGTGCCTACCGAACTTTATGATGCGGGCAAGGTGGATGGGGCTACAGGTATACAACGCTTCATGTACATTACTCTGCCCATGATAACGCCCATCATTTTTTACAATTTAGTTTTAACTGTCATTGGCTTATTTCAATACTTTACAATTCCCTGGATTTTAACGCGTGCAGGCACCCAAGACCCTGGTCAGGTACAGCTTTTTTACAATATTCATTTTTACAAAACTGCGTTTACCTATCAGGATATGGG
Source organism: Promineifilaceae bacterium (SeqCode) (assembly GCA_041987425.1). GTDB lineage: Bacteria > Chloroflexota > Anaerolineae > Promineifilales > Promineifilaceae > Leptofilum. The sequence continues at coordinate 26,461 of JBHIWP010000019.1, forward strand.
ATATGGGGCTACCCTGGCGTGGCTGCTGTTTTTCATTGCCATGAGCTTGACCATTTTGGTGTTTTGGTCGGCAAAATATTGGGTGTATTCACCTGGAGGAAGTGACGCATGAGTGCCATTACCGAAACACGGCCGTCTTCCAAACCAAAATTTCGCAATTATCCCTTTGTTGGCTCCGACATGCGCCGCCTGATCATAGTTGGCCTGGTGACAATGTTTGCCACCATGGCCCTGGCTATTTATTTGGGTCCCTTTGCCTACATGTCACTTACTTCGCTTAAATCATTAGACCAGGTGCAAAACGGCCGTATCCTTCCTTCATCCGAAGCAACATATACTTATGAGGGAAAAGAGTACGACCTGCTCAATGTTCCTTTAGAAGACGGCACTTTTGCCGAATGGGCGCTCATTAACAAAGGGCGCGAAAGCAGCGAATTTATTGATCCGGCCAATCCTGAAGCCGGGCTTATCACCTGGGAAGGACGCTGGCGCACGCTGGAACCCACCTGGGGCACCAACTTCCAGTGGGATAATTACAGCGAAGCGTGGAATGAAATTGAGTTTCCCAAGCTCTTCTTTAACACCTTTGCCATTGCCGCACTCGGTGTGGTTGGCACCGTTATCTCCTGCTCATTAGTGGCCTACGGTTTTGCCCGCTTCCCCATTCCAGGCAAAAATCTTCTATTTCTCATCCTCATTGGTACGATTGTGCTGCCCAGGCAGGTGACGCTTATTCCCACCTACTTTATCTTCAACCGGCTGGGCTGGATAAATACCTGGCTACCGCTGATCGTGCCGCACTTCTTTGCCAACGCCTATAACGTCTTTTTGTTGCGCCAATATTTTCTCAGCATCCCCAAGGAGCTGGATGAGGCCGCTATGATTGATGGGGCAGGCCCGCTCCAAATTTTGCTGCGGGTCATTATTCCCCAATCTTGGCCCGTACTGATTGCTGTTGCTCTGTTCCACACCGTCTACGCCTGGAACGACTACTTTGAACCGCTCATTTACCTGCGCGGTAATGCTGATCTGTGGCCTATTTCCATTGGCCTGCAAGAGTTCAACTTTATTTATGGCACCCAACCCCATTTGCTGCAAGCAGCTTCCCTGATGGCCCTGGCGCTGCCGGTGCTGCTCTTTTTCCTGGCGCAGCGGTTCTTTATGCAGGGCGTGAAGATTACGGGGGTGGAGAAGTAAGTCATTGCGTAATTGGGTAACCTATTTCATTATTCAATTGCCCGGCTAACGGAATTTAACTGGCTCTCTGGTCGCTAAAGGAAAACATGAAACTAACGTTTAGATTTAGGCTGATGTCAGCTGTTGGCCTGTTGCTGCTCTTTATTCCATTGGTTGTAGGCCAGATGAGTTGCACTGCACCCGAAGAAGTTGCGCAGCCAACGGCCGTTCCTGCCACGGCAACACCTGAACCTCTTCCTACAGCTGCCCCTAACACGGTTTACGTCAATGCTGCGGAGCCGCTGGGGGAAATTAACCCGTTGGTTTACGGAACAAACTTTGGTCCCTGGGTAACGGTTCCTTTTGACCTGTGGCCAGCGGCCGAAGCGGCGGGGATTCGCTTCTTGCGCTTTCCAGGTGGTAATTGGGGCGATTTGAACAACATCACAGAACGTCAGATTGACCAATATATGGACCTGGCCGAGATGATGAACGCCACGCCACAGATCACCGCCCGGCTGCGGGGCGGCACGCCAGAACAGGCAGCCGAACTGGTGCACTACACCAATATTGAGCAAGCTTACAACGTTCGCTACTGGAGCATCGGCAATGAACCCAGTCTCTATCCAGATTACGACACAGAGCGATACAACAGTGAGTGGCGCACGTTTGCCCAGGCAATGCTGGCGGTAGACCCAGATATTGTGCTGATTGGGCCGGATACGCACCAGTTTACCGGTAACCCTACAACCGATCCGCAGGACGATAACGGCCGTCTCTGGCTACAATCTTTCCTGGAAGCCAACGGCGATATGGTAGATATTGTAGCCGTACATCGCTATCCATTTCCTCGTTCAATGGCGGGGGACGTGGTAACCATCGAAGATTTGCGCCAGAACAGCCAGGAATGGGACCAAATTATCCCCAACCTGCGCCAGGTCATTCGCGACACAACGGGCGAAGATAAGCCCATTGCCTTTACCGAAGTGAACTCAAACTGGAGCAAGGCAGTGGCCGGCGAAGCAACGCCGGACTCGTTTTATAACGCCATATGGTGGGCCGATGTGCTGGGCCGCATGATCAACCAGCAGACAGATATGGTGGCTCACTTTGTGCTGCAAACAAAAGATGGAGCGGGCGGCTGGGGGCTGTTGGCGCGTACAGAGGTACGGCCGTCTTACTACGTTTATCAGATGTACCAGCAGTTGGGCCAGACGTTGCTTCCGGCCCAGACAGATATTTCGGGTGTTTCTGTGGTGGCCGCCCAGCGAGCAGATGGAACGTTAACGCTTATCCTCATTAATCTGACGGATACGGCCGTTGAGGCTCCGCTGCAAATTGTGGGGCATCCTTTGCCCCAAACGGCCCAGCGTTATCTGTTCGATCCTACCCACAATGCGGAACAGGTAGATACCATTGAAGTGGGTGAGGAAGCCCAAATTAGCCTGCCCCCTACGTCAATTTCCCTGCTGGTTATTGCCCCATAACATTTCAATTGCAGAGACCGACCCTTACTAAACGAACAAGACGCAATGACTCCCTTGCGCCTTTGTCTAACTTTTCATAGGAGAATGAATGAGCATCAACAATGATTATATGAACCCAACCTTGTCCCCAGCCGAGCGCGCGGCCGCATTGTTGCCCCACCTGACGCTGGCGGAGAAGATTGGGCAAATGACCCAGGTAGAAAAGAACAGTATTGAGCCGGAAGACATTACCCGGTTGGGCATCGGCTCCCTTTTGAGCGGCGGCGGTGGCGGACCTGAGCCCAATACTCCTGGCGCATGGCGCGAGATGGTGCATGATTTTCAGATGAGGGCGTTGAACTCCCGGCTGGGAATTCCTTTGCTGTATGGTGTCGATGCTGTGCACGGCCACAGCAACGCTTACGGGGCCACAATTTTCCCGCACAATATTGGTTTAGGGGCCACGCATAATCCTGACCTGGTACGTCAAATTGGCCGGGCAACCGCTCTGGAACTGGCTGCGACCGGCATTCGCTGGAACTTTGCTCCAGCTGTGTCCATTCCGCAGGATATTCGTTGGGGGCGCACTTATGAGGGCTATAGCCAGGATGCCGGGCTGGTGAGAGAACTGGCTGTGGCTTACGTGCAGGGGTTGCAGGGAGATGATTTAGCGTTAGAAACGGCCGTCCTTCCCTCCGTAAAGCACTTTATAGCGGATGGTGCGGCCGTTTGGGGCACCTCTCGCCGCATTGATCGCACAGCCCTGGCAGACATGGAATTAGATGCTACCTTAGCCAACGCGCACATAGCAAACATGCAGCAGGCCGTCTCGTTGGGCGCGTGGCAAATTGACCAGGGTGTGGCAGAAATTGATGAGGCTGCGCTGCGCGCCATTCATTTGCCGCCATATCTGGCGGCCGTAGCCGCGGGTGCCCTAAACATTATGGTCTCCTTTAGCAGTTGGGGCGGGCTGAAGATGCATGCCCAGAAATATTTGCTCACTGACGTGCTAAAGGGCGAATTTGGTTTTACCGGTTTCCTGGTGAGCGATTGGGAAGCTGTTCAGCAAATTGATACCGATCTGGGCCGCAGCGTGACCGCTTCAGTTAATGCCGGCCTGGATATGATCATGGTTCCTTACCATTATCACGATTTGATGGCCGCGCTCAGGCAGATGGTGGAACAAGGCAAGGTGTTGCTAAGCCGCATCGATGACGCAGTTCAGCGCATTTTAATGGTGAAATTTGCCATGGGGCTGTTTGAACGGCCGTTCCCCACAGAGACGCCCCTGAACGTTGTTGGCTCTGCCGAACATCGCGCCCTGGCAGCGCAGGCCGTACAGCAGTCAGCCGTATTGCTGAAAAACGCAAATAATGCACTGCCCCTAAACAAAAACCTGCCGCGTCTGCTGGTGGCTGGCGCGGCTGCCGACGACGTTGGCTACCAGTGCGGCGGCTGGACCATTAGCTGGATGGGTTCTCCTGGCCCTATCACGGAAGGCAGCACAATTTTGGACGGCGTTAATGAATGCGTGGGACCAGAAACGGCCGTATGCTACAGTGCAGACGGCCGTTTCGAAGAAGCTGCCGAGGTGGGGCTGGTGGTCATTGCTGAAGAGCCCTACGCTGAAGGCATGGGCGACCGGGCAGATTTGCGTCTGACGGAGGAACAGCAGGCGCTGATTACGCGCGTGCGCCAACAAGTAGACAAATTAGTGGTTGTTTTGCTATCCGGTCGGCCTCTAATTGTGACTGAGCCCCTGGCTGACTGGGATTCATTTGTAGCCGCCTGGCTGCCCGGCTCAGAAGGTGGCGCATTGGCCGCGCTATTATTTGGCGAACGGCCGTTTAGCGGTAAACTCTCGTTCCATTGGCCCAAGTCAATGGCAGACATACCCCAGAGCGCAGAAGCAGAACCCTTATGGCCGCTGGGTTTTGGCCTGACAACCCGTGAGGTGCAAAATGGATAATACTGTTCACTTTCCCGAAAATTTTTTATGGGGCGCCGCTACATCTTCTTACCAAATTGAGGGTGCCTGGAAAGCCGACGGCAAGGGCGAATCCATCTGGGACCGCTTTAGCCACACCCCCGGCAAAATTGCCGACGGCCGTAACGGAGACGTAGCCTGCGATCACTACAACCGCATGCCGCAGGACGTGGCGCTTATGCAGTCGTTGGGCCTACAAGCGTACCGCTTTTCTATTTCATGGCCGCGCATTATCCCAGACGGTCATGGGACCCAAAACGACGCCGGGCTGGACTTTTATGATCGCCTGGTTGATACGCTGTTAGCAGCGGGTATCACGCCATTTGTTACCCTGTACCACTGGGATCTTCCCCAGGCGCTGCAGGACGATGGCGGTTGGCCCAGCCGCAGCACGGCTGAAGCCTTCGTAACTTATGCCGATGTGGTGACTCAGCGGCTTGGGGATCGGGTGAAAAATTGGATTACCCATAATGAGCCCTGGGTTGCAGCCTTTGTGGGCTACTGGCAGGGGCGGCATGCGCCAGGCATTCAAGATTTTGCTCAGGCCATTCGCGCCAGCCATCATCTGCTGCTTTCGCATGGCTGGGCCGTGCCGGTCATTCGGCAAAACAGCCCAGGCTCCCAGGTGGGCATCACGCTCAACCTGAATGCCATCTACCCCGCATCCCCCAGCGCCGCCGACTATCAGGCGATGCGGCACGAGGATGGCTACCTGAATCGCTGGTTTTTGGATCCGCTGTACGGCCGTCGCTATCCCGCCGACATGGTACACGCCTATAGCCAGCAGGGGTACTTTCCAGACGATATGTCCTTTGTGTGGTCAGGCGATTTGGCGGCTATTGCGGCTCCTACAGATTTCTTGGGCGTTAATAATTATTTTCGTACCATTGCCAGAGATGAAACGGCCGAAGACAACCTGTCGCCCACGCTGGAACCATATGATAATTACACCGAAATGGGCTGGGAAGTAGCTCCGGAAGGTATCCGCGATTTACTACTGCGCCTGGAATACGATTATCGTCCTGGCAAGCTATACATTACCGAAAATGGTGCCAGCTACAGCGACGGGCCGGATGAAGACGGCCGTATCGCCGACACGCGCCGCGAAAAATATCTGCGTACCTATCTGACCAACATTCATGAAGCTATGCAGGTTGGTGTTCCGCTGGCTGGCTACTTCGTCTGGTCCTTGTTTGATAACTTTGAGTGGGGACACGGCTACAAGCAGCGCTTTGGCATTGTTTGGGTGGATTACGAAACGCAAGAGCGAATCCCCAAAGACAGCGCCCTCTGGTACCGCTCCGTTATCGCCAACAATGGATTTACGCCTGAAGAATGATAAATCTTCGGCGTCGTTCCCGCGAGCGCGAAAATTTAGACGCCGCGGATGTTTAAGAGATTGGACCAATTTGGTCTGGAACAGTAATTTCCAGGCATAAAATTGGTCCAATCTTTTTAAGCGACTTTTTTGCGTCGCTGCCTCTTCAGCAGTTTGGAAAGTTCAACCGCTATAAATACGACCAGGCTGGTGACCAAAGCTATTAGCAAATCCCTCAATGGCAGATCTTCTGTATTAAAGAACTCCTGCAGGAACGGCACGTAAATCAAGGCCATTTGCAGCAAGAACGTAATTGCCACGGCCACAAGCATGAGCCGGTTAGAGAGAAAGCCGATGCTAAAGATTGAGTCGGTATTAGAGCGGGTTGCCAGGGCATTACCCATCTGCGCCAAAGTGAGGGTGGTGAATACCATTGTTTGCCAGGGCCCCTCAGGGTCGCGCAGCCAATAAAAGTAGCCAACGCCCAGTGAAACCAGCCCCATCAACATGCCAATCCAAATGATTTGCGTGCCCAAACCGCGGCTAAAAATGCTCTCTTTAGGGTGGAACGGGGATCGTTTCATGATGCCGCGTTCGCTGTCTTCTACCGCCAGGGCCAGGCCGGGCAGGCCGTCGGTTACAAGGTTAATCCACAGAATTTGCAGCGGCAGTAGGGGCAGCGGCATCCCCAAAAACGGCCCGATTAGCATAACAAACAGTTCGCCTGTGTTGCTGGAGAGCGTGTACTTCACAAATTTGCGGATGTTGTCGAAGATCTTCCGCCCTTCTTCAACGGCCGCAACGATGGTGGCAAAGTTGTCATCCAGCAGCACCATATCGGCCGCTTCCTTCGAAACGTCGGTGCCGGTGATGCCCATGGCAATGCCAATTTCTGCCCGCTTCAGGGCCGGTGCGTCGTTAACGCCGTCGCCAGTCATGGCCACGATTTGGCCCTTATCTTGCAGCGCTTCCACGATGTTTAATTTGTGCTCCGGCGAGACGCGCGCGTAAACAGAAATGTCGTCTACCTTATCTTCCAGCTGCTCCACGCTCATTTTGGCTAGTTCATAGCCGGTGAGGTTTCTGTCGGTTTGGGTAATATTCAAATCTTTGGCGATGTTTTGCGCGGTCAAAGGATGATCGCCGGTGATCATAACGGGGCGAATGCCAGCCTCTTTGGCAGTGGCAACGGCAGTTTTCACCTCAGGTCTTGGCGGATCGATCATGCCAACCAGTCCGATAAAGATAGCGTTGTTTTCGCGCTCCTCGTCTTCCTGCTGCAGCGGGCGGAAGGCCAGGGCCAGCACGCGCTGTCCACCGCTGGCCATCTTGGCGTTGCCGTCCAAAATGCGCTGTCGCCAGGTTTCATCCATCGGCTCAAACGCCCTATTTTCGCCTGTCCATACCCGGTCAGAAATCTCTAGCAGGCTGTCGACGGCCCCTTTGGTAAAGGCGACATATGGCGCGCCGCTCCAGGGGGCTTCGGTGTCATCCTCGTTGATATTCACTTTGTGAATAGTGGTCATGCGCTTGCGTTCAGACGTAAAGGGAATCTCGTCGATGCGCGGCCAGCGCTCATCTAGCTCTTCTTTTTGGTAGCCCACGGCCGCTGCGGCCACAACCAGAGCGCCTTCTGTGGGATCGCCGATGGCGCGCTCTACGCCATCTTCCGTCTGCAAAACAGCGTCATTGCACAATGCGCCAGCCTTGAGCAGCAGGCTTTGGGTGCGGCGGTGCGCCTCCAGGTCGGGCTTCAATTCCGCATCGATGACGGCTCCCTTCTTGTCGCGCAGCGTTTCGAACGTTTCTTTGTGGTTGGTTACATCCAGCACCGTAACGGTCATCTTGTTTTCCGTGAGCGTGCCGGTTTTGTCGGAGCAAATAACGGTGACGGAGCCAAGGGTTTCTACGGCGGGCAGCTTGCGAATGAGCGCGTTGCGCTTGAGCATTCGTTGCGAACCCAGGGCCAGGGTGATCGTGACCACGGCTGGGAGCCCTTCGGGTACGGCGGCTACGGCCATACTGATGCCGGTGAGGAAGAGCACCTCAAGCGTCTCAACAAGTGCTTCGTTAGGATCGCGAAAGACGAAGCCGGTGATGACCACGACGCCAACGATCGCCAGGGCAACCCAGGCCAGCTTTTTGCCCAGATCGTCCAGGCGGCGCTGCAGCGGGGTTTGTTCTTGCTCCACGCCCTGTATGAGCTCAGCAATGTTGCCCAGCTCGGTGTCCATGCCTGTTTCGGTGATAACGGCCGTTCCCCGCCCATAAGTGATCACCGTACCCATAAACACCATATTTTTGCGGTCGCCAATGGGCAGCTCTTTCTCCTCAAGCGCATCAACTATCTTAGAAACTGCTTCCGATTCGCCAGTGAGTGCCGCTTCTTCTACCTTGAGGTTGACGCTTTCTAGCAAACGGCCGTCTGCTGGCACCAGATTGCCCGCTTCAAGCATGACAATATCGCCAGGCACCAGCTCCCGCGCCGAAATTTCCACAATTTGCCCGTCGCGGCGTACCTTTACCGTGGGCACCGCCAGCTTTTTCAGGGCGGCAATGGCCTGCTCAGCCCGATACTCCTGGGAAAACCCAATGGCGGCATTGAGCACGACAATGGCTAAAATGACAATAACATCTTTAAAGTCACCCAAAAAGCCAGACACGATGGCGGCAACTATCAAAATAATAACCATTGCGTCGCGAAGCTGATCGAGCAAAATGAGCCAGGGGCTTTTGGTGCCTTTTTCTACAAGCTCATTCAGCCCATACTTTTCGAGCCGACTTTTTGCTTCTGCGGCCGTTAGGCCATCTTTTGCATCGCTGTTTAATTCATTAATCGTTGAATCTACATCCTGTTGGTACCAGGTCATAGGGAGTCCTCTCTTCCATATTCTGTTTTTTTTAATCTCGTGCACCAAGGTGACATAAGTATATCACAACTAAATTCGGCTGTTTATAGTTTGCTAGTTATATTTTGAACCTGTTCTTTGGATCATTCGCAAGTGGAATTGAGTCCGGTATAATCCGCTCGGACAAAATAAAATGGAGGCAAACACGGAAATATGAGCAGCTATATTCCTGAGCGGGCAATGTTTATCTTTGCCCATCCGGACGATATTGAATTTAGCGTGGCCGGAACGGCCGCAAAGTGGGCCAAACACGGCAGTGAAGTTACCTACGTGGTTCTTACCGACG
>JBHIWP010000020.1:0-33318 GCA_041987425.1 Promineifilaceae bacterium (SeqCode)
CAACCACACCATTAGGTACCCCATAAGAATCGCGGTGAAGCTAAGCAGGAATAGGGTTTGTCTATTTTGTTTAATCATAGGAGCACATTTTGTGGATTGGGAGGGACTCTAAATTCGTTCGCAGGCGCAAGTTAATTGCTTTCGTTATTCATCATTCATTGTCGAAAACGGTCGTCAACACCTCGTCCTCGTCTTTTTGCTCAGCAAAGAATTTAGCCAGCTGTGGGCTTTGCCGCTGGCGCAGAGCCAAGAGCGCCACTGCCTGCACATCCTCCGGCAGCACTTCCTGGCGCTCGTCGGCGGCGGCATGCGCCCGGGCCGCCTCAAACAGGGTAATTTCTGCTCGATTGGAATCAATCGCTACCTTTTTTACCAGCGACAGCCCCAATTCCCGGGCCTCCTTGCTTACCGTAACGCTCGGCAGGCGGTCTCTGGCCTGCTGAATTTCATCTGCCAACGCCAGCGTGCCGTCGGCAAAGCTGGCAGCAAAAAGCTCAGGACGCCGCTTGTAGGCCATGGCTCGTTCGTAGGCCTGGTAGCGCATCTCCGGTTGGTCCAGGCCGCGCACCACGGCGCGCAGGCCAAATCGGTCCATCAGCTGCGGCCGCAGCCGCCCCTCTTCCGGGTTCATAGAGCCGATAAGCATTAGGCGCGCATTGTAGGTCATCTTCAGCGGGCCGCGACGTACGGTGTAATGCCCCTGCGCCGCCGCGTCTAAAATCGCGTCGGTAATGACGTCGTCGAGCAAGTTCACCTCGTCGATGTACAAAATGTGCCGGTCTGCATGCCCTAAAATGCCGCGCTCCAGCCGCACCCGGTTCTGCTCTAGGGCAATGCGTTCGTTGATACCGCCCACCACATCTTCCAGCCGAGCATTTAGAGGCAGCTCGAAGATGCGCACTTTGTCTACGGCCGTTAGCGGCTCGCCGTGCCCAAACCGTGTGGCGCAATCATGACAAACGCCATCCATGCCAAACTGCTCAATCATTTCTTCGGTGCAGCCGTGTACGCACAGGCTGTGGCGCACGGTAGGCAGCAAATCGGTGAGGGAACGAACGGCCGTTGTCTTAGCCGTGCCGCGTGGACCAATGAGCAGGACGCCTCCCACCTCTGGATTAATGAGCGAGAGGGTGAGCGCCAGCTTCATTTCTACCTGACCCACAATGGCTAAAAAGGGGAATGGCTCAATATCGGCCCGGCCCAAATCAGCATCTGGCAGCGCCGTAATTTTGGCAGCCGAGGCGTGACGTAAGATGTCTAGCAGCTTAGATTGGCGCTCGCTCATAAACCTTCCTGAGCCCGCCGCTGTAAACGCAGCGCCTGCCGGTTGGCGGCCCGCTCAAAACGTTCTTTTTCTTCGTCGCTTTCTAAAATGAGAGAGGGCACAGGCACGGGACGGCCGTCTGCGCCCAGGGCCACATAGACAAAATAGGCGGTATTGGTGTGGGTCACTGCCCCGGAAATTACGTTTTCGGCCGTCACGACCACGCGCGTTTCCATAGAAGTGCGCCCCACCCAGGTCACTTCGGCCCGCACCGTCATCAGCTCGCCAATGCTCACTGGCGAATGAAACGACATAGAGTCTACCGCAACGGTAACGGCCGCATGGCGCGCGTGTTTAGTGGCAGCCATGCCTCCTGCTTCATCACATAGCTTCATTATCAAGCCACCGTGAACGTTGCCCAACGTGTTGGCGTTGGTGGGCCCCATAAACTGGGTAAGAACAATTTCAGATTCAGACGGCCGTTTTCCTTCCATCTAGCTGCTCTAATCCATATCGGGGCGGGTTTCAGAAACGTAAACAAGCCGCTCCGGGTATTCTTCAAACATATCAATTATTTGGTGGGGCAAAGAAGGCAGCAGCGGGGCCAGGGGCATATTGGCCGGTATTTTTGGCCGCGCGGGCCGAGGGGGCGGCTCTAAATGCAGCTTATCTACCGGCCGCGTCCGCTTGCGCAGCAGGCGCTTGTCATCACTTAAAAACCCTAGATAAAGGCCACCCGTATCATATACTTCTCGCCCAACCGTAAAGCCTATCCACTCTCCATCCACGTTAAAAACATGCCCATCAGTGTAAACTGCCACCCATTCACCATCTGTACGATAAATTGGCACCATAATGTTATCCTCAATCTACAGGACTTACGCATGGACGGCAGGTTCTTGCCTGCGGCCGCGTAAGTTGAACGGCATCCTTCCTTTAACTAACGTCAGGTGCCTGCATTATAGTGAGGGATGGGGGGAGAATCAAGAAACGCTTATCAGATAACGTTGCCGCGCTCCAGGCGAATAGCGTCCGTTAGTGGACCCAGATCATGGCGATTACGCCAGTAATTTACCATTTCTCGCGCTTTGGCCGGCTTGCTCTGCCCTGGTAAAGATTCAAAATCCATCCCCAGGTCAAAACAAAGGGTGCGCAGTTCATCCAGGTTAAAAGAGTCTACCAGAACGTGGCGAATCCGGGCCAGATCTGCACCTGAATACGGCGTAGTGGACACGGGTTTGGCGGGCTCCAGCTGGGCATATTGGCGCAGCCAGGTGTGGAAGACACGGCCGTTTATATAGGCGTCTTCCTCCGCTTTGTAGATTAAACCGTAGCCGTGCAGACGACGCACAATGGCATCTTGTTCAATGGCTGAACAGTCTACCTCGGATAACGGCCGTTTCCCAGCCACCGCCAATAAGATGGCGCGCTCAGTCGTGGTAAAGTTGCGCCACCACTGATCAAAGTAAGGAGCCAGGTCTGCCGCCAGCTGCAGCCGAATCGCCTTGGAATCAGGCTCTTCGCCCGCTCGTCTGCGCTGGAACCATTTAGCGGCCGTCGCCTGCACAAAAAATGGCAGCGAACCAGCCAGTCGCTGAATCTCTTGAACATCATCCTCGCTAAAATGTACGCCGCCTTTGGCCGCTGGGGTATCAATCAGGGCAGTTGCCTCCGTCAGCTCCAGGGCAGACATGTAGATTGGCGTCGGGTAAAAGATGTTGTAGAAGGGCGAAGTAGGCGGCAGGCCCAAATGGCTGCCCAGCGTATAAAGATCCCAGTAAGAAGCGGTAACGCAGGCCAGATCATATTCCAGAACGCCAGTCATGGCCCGCAGTTCGGTTAGAAAATCTTGAGTGAAGGATTCTGTACGCAAATGATCAAACTCGTCCAGTAACAGCACAATACGCGTGTGCGGGAATTGGCATAGGTAGGCTTCAACATCATAGAGTTTGGTCTGGCCTTCCGGTGATTCTTTCCACAAAAAGTCAGTCTTGACCTTGCCCAGATTCACTTTTAGGCGCTGCAGCAAGCGATAATAGAAATCGGATGGGGTTTTGCACGACGACACATCCAGATAAACCATGGTGCAATCTTCCGGAGACGCCAAATAGCGGGCCATGGTTGAGGGGTGCGCCACGTACTGCAAAAATGAGGTCTTACCGGCGCGGCGAACGCCCAGAATGCTTACGGACTGCGCCTGCCGCCCGCCAATTATCTCAAAAAAGCGAGTGACCTGTTCGTGACGGCCGTAAAAATCGGCCGGATGTTTGATTGGGTGTCCAACTATGTATGACATAACAATAAAGCTCCCCCCTTACACCGTCGATAAAAGTGACCCCAAGGGATGCTTGCGGGCGACCCAGCGCCGCAGCAAATCAAAGGAAATCGAATAGGCGTAATCTTTACTAATCAGCGTGGGCTCCCAGCCGTTTGGCTGCGCCAGGCGCCGTTGAATCTGCCGCTCGACAGGTACGCGCGTCAGCAATCGCCGCACCTCCAGCTGCTTCAGAGCCATATTGATGGCATCTTCTGAATAGCTCGTTTCCCGCAGCCGCGATGAGATTTCAGCGCGCGATACGCTTTCCTCGCCAATGTCGTGCGTACCTGCCAGCGAGGCCATAACAAACCGTTCTACAGACGTACTCTCGTTCCAAAGATGCTGCAAGTGGCTGTCATCCTCTTCAATGACCAAATTGATGATCTCACGCACGTCTCCAATCGTGATCAACTTACTGCGCCGCCCTTCCAGGTTGGTTGAGCTAACCAGGCGATGGCAAATGAGCTGGCTAAAGTAAGGCTGTCCACGCGTTGTCAACCAGATCTGATCCACCGCCAGATCATCATACTGAATCATGGGCGCCACCGGCTCACGAATCAATGTTTCCGTCTCTTCACGGCTCAAATAATCAATTTCCCGGCTAATGCCCACGTGAAAAATAATGCTCCAGTAATCTTCAACAAGCTGGTTCGTTCCCGCCAAAATAAAGGTGATGCGCGACCGATGCTGCATTAAAGAGCGTAGGTAAGGGAAGATGTCGTGCGAGAGCCGACCGCGTTCTACACTCTCCTGAAGCTGCTCCATCTCGTCAATGATGAGCACCAGCAGGCCGTTGGGCGGCAGCCGGTCTTCAATCTGGTCTAAAAATTGATCGAATTCACTGAACAGGGTGCCATTATTAGACCAATTTTCTGGCGGCACAATTTCAATGCCTCGCTTATGCAGATTACGAATAATGTGCTGGCTAAAGCGGGCAAAGAACTCTGGCATCTCACAGCCAGCCAGGCGCTGCAAATCGATATAAACAGGGAATATCGGATACCCGGGATATTCGCGGATGGTTTTGCCCCGCTTACCACCAACTAGCTGGTAAAGTGTGGAGGTTTTCCCCATGCGGCGCTGTCCGTACAAAATAAGCGTATGCGGTTGCGTTTTGCCCAGCAGGTTTTCTTCGATCCACATGAACACATCTTCACGCCCTTTGTACAGCTCTTCAGAGGCCGGGGTTAGCGGCTTGCCCACCACGTAGGGGTTGTTAATGTGGAATAGTGAACGCTCTTGCGCCTGGAAATTAACCTGCTTTTCCATGAGCTGGCGATATTCATGGCCGCGCACGTCATAGTAAGTGAGGCGCACGGTCAGGCTGGTTTGCTTCTCGCGCGGCTGCAACCAGATGGAAACCGGACATTCTTGCCCGGCGTCCAGCGTGCCAATGGACAAAACGGCCGAATCCCGCTCTGTCTCATATCCGTTTGATGGCAGCACCTCTAGCGTTGCATTTTCCACCAGGCTGCCAAACAGCGGGTTCACCAAACGCCCCACCACATTGGCTCTACCTCGACTCACAACCACGTCCTCGCTCTCCAACTCAAAGTCCAGCGCCATCATCAAATCGGAGCCTTCCGTTGCGGTGATCTCACCCAGCTCCTGCAAAATCATTCGCGTGGTTTCAGATATTGGCCGGTTGTCTATAGTGCGAAGCCGCTCAATTTCTGCTCGGGAAACGAGCAGGTTTTCGCGATCTTTAGAGAATCGCTGAGCATACCATTCAAATTCCTCACGAGAGAGCGGATGGCGCGGCAGGAACTCGATCTGGAAGATGCGGAATTCGTAATCTTTGAAGACAAATTCGCGCCGTGAGAACTGACGCTTTTTCACGGGTTTAAATTCATGCACAATGCGGTAATCTTTGGGGTTGCGAATGCCCAGTTCTTCGTGCAGCTCGCGCTGAATAGCCCGGGCAAAGGAGTCACGGTCTCCCTTTTGGTTATCGATCTTGCCGCCGATCAGGTTGAACATGCCCCAGTTGCTGTTCCACTGCAGCAGGTATTTGCGGTCTTCGCCGCTGCCCACGGTAACGGCCGCAAACGAGCTGCGTTGGCGCAGGTTACCCAACACCTCTGCAAGGTCTAACGGCCGTTCCCCGCCCTCAATTGCCTGCTTGCCAGAAACCAGGGCACAGCACAGCGCCAGACGCTTGGCCCAGGGTTCTGAGTCGAGCCCTTTGAACTTGAGCGCCGCCACGCTGTGGAAGAAAACCGCTACCGGAAAATGATATTTAAATCGCTCTGGGCTATACGTTTCGGCAATCTGCCGCAGGGAAAAGAGAAAATAGAGCAGATTTTCCGAATACATCGGGAAGTGAGTATACAGATTGTCGTACCATTCCGGTTGGTAGTCTCTCAGGCTGGCTAGAAACTCTTCAAAGCTGTATTCGGCCGTTTGCAGCAGCACATTTTCCACCAGCATGGCAAACTGCGTGGCGGTCGTCTCGTCCCACATCCCTTCGTCTACCATCTCCTTGTAAAGACGGTACAAAATGTGGGTACGAAATTCCACTTCCAGCTTGGCCAAATCAAAGTAGACATGCCCCGGCCTGGCGTCAGAAAAGTCGATAAACCAAACCGGCATCTCGTCGCTTACTTCCACCAATATGTTACTGGTGTTCAAATCGCCGTGGACGACGGGTGAAACCTGGGGAATGGGCACAATCATGTCTTCACGGCCGATTTCCCAAAGCAAGCAGCGCACGTTGGTAATGGGCGACAAAAAGCGACCGGAAGCAAATTCAAATGAATCGTTTTCAAAATCAAAGGCTTTGCCGGTAATCTTCTCGATATTTTCGGCCAGAATCGTCTCGTCTGTAGCCGTCACCCGCCCCCGCACGCTAATCCGCTTGCCCCTACGGAATACAGGGTGGGTCAACATCTCTCTTTGAGATGCCTTTAGCCGAATTTTGAAGCGCAAAATCGGATGGTTTTTGTCTTTTAACAGGTTAGAAATGGGGTAACGGGAGATCAGGTCGTCATGCACATAGAGGACGCCCTCTTTTGTATCCAGCTCGGCAACTTCAAACCCCTGCAGCGCCACGCTGGGCGATTCACCATGCTGCACCGCCTTGTGGATGGCACGCAGTGCCGGATTACCCGGCACCGATGACAAAGTGGTTAGCTCCTCAGCCGCAATCACATAGTCTGCGCTTGGATCATCGGGGTCAATTAGCTCGGCCTCATCCAGCGTCAGGCTGGGGGGCAGCACGCGGGCATATAGCGGCGCCCAATAGCGCAGCTCCGTATCGGAACTGCCAGCATAGAGCTGCTCCAGGCTTACGCGCAGCTGCGACAAGACCTTATCTATTAACTCCTTGCGCACGCGGTTTTGGTCGCGCAGGAACTGTGTCAGGGTAATTGCATCCTTGTTGGAGCCAGCCAGCGTGTAGCATGCCCCAGCCAGATGCTCGCCGCGAATCAGTTTGCCCTGAATCTGGCCTACCTGCCGGTTGAGTCGTGGTTGAATAAGCCTTTCCTGCTTTTCCTGCACGGCTTCTAGCCTGTCGGCCACGTCTATTTTAAGGATGCGCTTGAGCTGGTGCGCGGGTTTTACGGTGTAGATGCGAGAGCCGCTAAACCCTTCATCCATACGAAAGATCTGCACAACATCGCTGCCAGCAAACAGCCGCTTGATGATATACCGCTCTTCCGGGTTCTGGGCCAGGGCTTCCAGGTCTGTATAGCTCAGTCCTGGTTCAATACGGGGCTTGAGGGTTTCATTGGCATACTGGTTGAATAATTCCTGCCATTTGGTCGGTGAAAAAACATGAGCCTGCACCTGCTCCACAAGGTTGGCGACGATTGGCGACTCTTTAAGGAAGTGCCAGGTGGCCCCGGCGCGCATCAGGTACCTCATGCGATCATCGGACCGGCTGGTGAAGACGACGATGGGTAGTTTCGGCCGTATTTCGCGCGCCTGGGTCATAAACATCATGATCTCAGGCAGGGAATCATTGTCCGCATCAATAAAGATCAGATCGATGTCTCGATTGAGATTGACAACGTCCAGCGCTTTGTCGAAGGCGCTTTCGACGTAAAATTTAAAAATGTGGGTATGAACCAAAACATTGCTTGGGAAGATGGATTGTGGTTGCGAATTTTGCGGCTGGGAAAATGCACCAGCAACGCAAAGCGTTTTGAGTTTCATGACACCACGGAAAAGTCCAGATGTCATCGTCACGTCTGATCCTCCTCAGATGCGCGCCTGTAATAGTTACCGCTCGCCTGGGTATGCAGGGACCCACTTTTTTGGCGAAGTCTCTACCGGGCTAATGTATCCCTAGCCGATGAGAACAAACGGCAGACCATGCTACGGCCGTTTGAGTTCACATTATTGTGCAACTCGCTATTAAATTTAGGCACTACTCCATGAACAAACTTTTAATAATTGCCTTCATTATGCCCGGTACTAGGACAAAAGCATAGTTCACATAATAAGAAGTTGGTACTAGACCTCACTCGAGAATATAGGGAATGGGTACTAAAAAATGGGTTTATTAATTGCCAGATAAGAGCTGAGCGTAAATTTTTAACAATTGGCCTGCTGATTCCTGCCAGGAAAATTGTTTGACCTGAGCAAACCCGGCGGTTACTAACTGCTGGCGGTGATCCGCATCACTCAGCAATTTCTCTATGGCCTGGGTCCAGGCGGCCGTATCATCGGGGGGGAGCTGCTGGGCGGCCCGGCCAGCCACTTCGGGAAGCGAGGAGCTGTTGGAGGTAAGCACGGCCGTGCCGCATCCCATCGCCTCCAACAGGGGCAAGCCAAAGCCTTCATACAGGCTGGGGAAGACAAAGAGGGAGGCTTCGCTGTACAGAGCGGGCAAATCGGCATCGTCGACAAAGCCAATAAAATGGACACGCTCAGCAATCCCCTGGCGAGCCGCTTCGGCCAGCATCTCGTCATACAGCCAGCCCCGGCCCCCGGAGATCACCAGATGATGCGGCACTTTTTCGGCCAGCGGAGCAAAGGCACGAATGAGCATCTGGTAGTTTTTGCGCGGCTGCAAGGTGCCCACGCTGAGCAAATAGGGCCACTCGGCCAGCTGATATTTTTGGCGCACGGCCGTAATCTTCTCCGCATCACGCACCGGCCGGAACCGCTCGTGCACCCCGCTGTACAGCACCGTCACCTTGTCTGGCGGCACCTGCCAGATAGCCAGCAAGTCATTGCGCGTCGCTTCGGAATCGGCCAGCACGTGCGTGGCGCGGGCAATGGACCAGGGCACCACCTGGTTGAGGTAGCGCACCAGCCGCTCGGGGAAAACGTAAGGATAGTGAACAAAGGATAGATCGTGAACGGTGAGGAGGGTGGGAATACGGCCGTCCACCGGCGGCAGCACAAAATCGGGCGAATGAAACAGGTCTAGCTTGCCCGTGAACCACTGCACCGGCAGCGGCAGCCGTAAGCGATACCACAAACGGTACAGCCAGCGCTCGTCTAGCGGTGCTGGCCGGTAGGTTACGTGTGCAGCCTGCGGCAACGGCTCGGGCACGGGCAGCGTGGCCGGCGGCTTTGCCGAAAAAAAATGGTAGCGATTGGTCTGATCAACCGCTACCAGAGCCTGCACCAGCTCACGCGTATAGCGGCCAATGCCCCCACCCTGCGTTAATGCGGCCGTTATGTCAATGCCAATTTTCATATAGCAGGAATAGCGATCGCTTACGCGACAGCTTGCTTTTCAGCCATACTCCTGGCAATTACTCGACGTCATTGTAAGTCCAGTAGCGGTTTACGAAGAAGTTCCAGAACATCACGATAACGACGGCCAAAACCAATGCAAGGTTATCGCCAATTCGCACGCTGTAGGGCTCTAGAGCCTGAATTGTAGCAACCAGATCAGTGAAGATGCCATGCGTGTAGGTAATGATGGGCACCCGAATAATGATTCCCGCCACGCTGACAACCGTGAACAGCGCCAGCTGACGCCGCACGGAACGCGAGCGAGAATCGGGATAGGTCCAGTAGCGGTTCCACAGAAAATTACTAAGAATTGCCGCGATGAAGGAAAGCGTGGAGGCAAACGTGCGGGCCAGTGAGATGGTTTGTTCATCATCCAGCCCCAGATTAATAAACAGGTTGTGCAAAGCCGTTCCGTTATCCAGCAGCAGCTCAAACGGCCGTAGACTCAGGTTAAAAATTCCAAAATCAACAATAAAGCCAATGACGCCAACCACGGCAAACTTAAAGAAGCGTTCCGCCTCCCGCTCATTTACCCCAAATCGGCCAGCCATCCCGGCAACAATAGAAACCATACCATTCCCCTTATACATTTTTTTCTATGAATATCGTTTATCCAGCAGCTGGAGCAGGCCAAAGAGCGCACCCAGCTGGATGTAAATGTTATTGACGTATAGCTTATCGACCAAATGGTGGGTGGTCAGCGCCACCCAAACGCCGAGCAGGCCCAGGGCCACGCCGCGCCGCCAACCATCCGTTTGCCGAACCACGCGAATGGTTTGCCAGAAAACGGCCGTCCACAGCAGCAAATAAGCCAACAGACCAATGATACCCGTCTCGGCCAATAAATTTAAATAGTAATTATGGGCATGACCCAAAGGATACGGCCAGTTAATTAGCGCATAGTCGGCGTAGGCCGGTTCGTAGTTGCCAAACCCAATCCCCAGCCAGGGATGATCCTGCGCCATGGCCAGGGCCGCCTGCCAGTGGGCCAGGCGTTCCAGCACGGCATAATTCTCATCGGTAATGTCCTCGCCGCGCACGTCGCCAAAGCGCAGGTCCTCGCTAAAGCTGGTAATTCGCTCTGATACCGACGCGGGCACAAGGCCCACCTGCATACCGCCCAGCAGCACGGCCACCCCCAGAAGCAGCAAAAAAGCCCCCTGCCACAGCTTCCGGGGCCAGAACAAGACCAGAACGGCCGTTGCCACCCCTAAACTCAGCCAGGCCCCCCGACTCCAGGAGGCAATGACCCCCAGCAGGGAAACGGCCGTTACCAAACCTGCAGCCAGGGCTGGCAGAAATTTAAGGAAGTGGAGAGTGGAGAGTGAAGATTGGGTAGACCTAATCTCTACTCGCCAATCTCTAATCTGCGCCCAGATTGGGGGCAAATAGCTCAGAAAAACGCCCAAGGCCAAAACGGCCGTTAAGTTCAAAAAGCCACCAAACGGATTTGGCTGGTTAAACGTGCCGTAGGCGCGGTAAAAGCGACCCAGCACCAAAAAATGTTCCGGACCGTCGGGCTGCAGGGCAAATTGATAAATGCCCAGCAACGCCTGGCTCACGCCTGCGGCAAACAGCGCCGCCAGCAACCATACCACTGCAGGACCTCGCCGCCTGTGCTGTGTCTGCCAGTGAGTCACCCGGTCTACCACCAGCAGCATAATAGCCAGCATCTCTACCCACTTAAGCAGCTCTTTGAAGCCAAAGCTGTAAGACGGAGCACCTAACACCGAAACGGCCGCAATCCCCAAAAAGAACGCCAGCGGCACGGCCAGGAAGGTGCGGGGGATAAATATGCGTCGAGCTCGCAAGCCGTGCGCCAGCCAGGACAGCAGGCTCAGCAGCAAGTAAAATTGGCCGCTATCCAGCAGCCCCACTTCGGTCGCGCCCAAAGGTCCGGTTAGCAAGGCGGCAAACAGGCCAAACAGCGGCTCCACGAGGATGAGAAGCAGAACGGCCGTGCGCAGCAGAAGCAGTCCAGACTCCGCCGGGGGAAGCTGCGTAAGCGCTACTCCCACCAACACAGCCAACAAGATAATCCACGTTGGCTGCCACTGCTGCTGCCCAGTTAGCTGCTTAAAAACGGTTCGGGGATATGTGCGTATTTGCTGCAAATGCTTTTATCTTCTGAGTGGAGAACAAAATTATTTAGAATATTTTTCAATCTAAAACCAATTTTGTTCTCCTTAAACGTAAGGCACGCAATTACACCTTATCTCGGAAAAAATCCAGGGTCTGTGCCAGGCCATCGGCCAATTCCACTTTTGGTTCCCAACCCAGCACCTCTTTTGCCTTGGTAATGTCAGGGCGGCGCTGCTTGGGATCATCGGTAAAACGGTCGTCTTTGGGCTGTACAAAAACCACTTCTGAATCGCTGCGGGCAATTTCTACAACAGCGTGGGCAAACTCCAAAATTGTCATTTCGTTTGGGTTGCCAATGTTCACCGGCAGCTTTTCATCTGAGAGCAGCAAGCGATAAATGCCTTCAATCAAATCGCTGTAATATTGGAAGGCACGCGTCTGGCTGCCGTCGCCATAAACGGTGATTGGCTGATTGGTTAGCGCCTGGTGAATAAAGTTGGGCACCACACGGCCGTCGTTCAGCCGCATTCTGGGGCCATAGGTGTTAAAAATACGCACAATGCGCGTTTCCAGGCCATGATATCGTTGGTAAGCCAGGGTGATCGCTTCGGCAAACCGCTTGGCTTCATCATAAACACCGCGCGGGCCAATGGGGTTCACGTGTCCCCAGTATGTCTCCGGCTGCGGATTCACCTGCGGGTCGCCATACACTTCGGAGGTAGAGGCCAGCAGGTAGCGGGCATCTTTGGCTTTGGCCAGGCCCAGCGTATTGTGTGTACCTAGCGAGCCCACCTTCAGCGTGGGAATGGGATGCTCCAGATAGTCATTGGGGCTGGCTGGCGAGGCAAAGTGCAGCACCGCATCCAGCTCCCCCGGCACGTAGATGTAATTGCTTACGTCGTGCTTCATAAAGTGGAATCGCTCGTGGCCCATCAGGTGAGCGATATTATCCATGTTGCCGGTGATGAGGTTATCCATTCCCACCACAGTATGGCCTTCAGCTACAAACCGATCCGAAAGATGAGAACCGAGAAAGCCAGCTGCTCCGGTAATTAATACGCGCATTGTGTCTCCTTTATTGCCCATTCGCTATGGCTAAAAGATTGGCAAATGGGCTTGATTGCCAGACGGTGAGACGCGAAATGTGGGTGAGTTTGGAGAAAACGGCCGTTCGCTAACCGGGGCTGCGTCCTTATGCTGGCACTTCAATTAGATGTTGTTCAGGTGGCGGCTATTGTATCTTAGCCAGGGTGGTCAGACGAATGAGACGGCCGTACAAACAGTAACCGTTTTGCGTACGTTCATCGTACGGCAAAACCAGCCCATTGTACCCTTCTCTCACTTACACAACATCTGAACGGCCGTAAATTCTCGCAAAACCAACTTCGTCAAGGTATACTCGTCTGCAATATTCACACCTTTGGAGAGGGATATGCCCAAAAGCAAAACGGCCGTTGCTGCCCCCAACGAGGCCAACATTCATGAGCGGCGTAAAGCCGATCACATTCGCATTAACCTGGAAGAAAACGTTGCCTTCAACAAGCTCACCACCGGCCTGGAAAATTACTTCTTTATGCACCAGGCGCTGCCAGAAATAGACCTGGCTGCTGTGGATACCCAGACATCTTTTTTGGGCAAAAAAGTGTCCACCCCGCTGCTCATTTCCTCCATGACAGGCGGCACGCCAGAAGCGGGCAAAATTAACCGCACGTTGGCTGAAGCAGCACAATCCGTAGGCATGGCCATGGGGCTTGGCTCGCAGCGAGCCGCCATTGAAGACCAAAGTCTGGCCCACACGTACCATGTGCGCCAGGTGGCCCCGGACATTTTGCTCTTTGCCAATCTCGGTGCCGTGCAGCTCAACTACAGCTATGGACTGGCCCACTGCCTTCGCGCCGTTGAAATGTGCGAAGCCGACGCGCTGATTCTGCACTTCAACGCCCTGCAAGAAGCCGTTCAGCCAGAAGGGGATGGCAACTTTGCCAACCTGCTCAAAAAGGTCGAGCAAATCTGCCGCAGTTTGCCGGTGCCGGTCATCGCCAAAGAGGTAGGTTGGGGATTCGCCGAAGAAACGGCCCGGCAGCTGGCGAACGCTGGCGTCAGCGCAATTGACGTAGCGGGGGCTGGTGGCACTTCCTGGAGCCAGGTGGAGATGTATCGGGCACCGACGGCGCGTCATGCACGTGTGGCTGGGGCATTTATTGATTGGGGCATCCCAACGGCCGTTTCCATTCAATACTGCCGCCGCGCTGCGCCCGATCTGCCCATTATCGCCAGCGGCGGCATTCGCAACGGCATCGACGTGGCCAAATGTATTGCCCTGGGCGCCAATCTGGTAGGCTTTGCCGGCGACTTTCTGCGCGCCGCTGACCAGAACGGCGTGGCCGGGGTCATCGAGATGGCCGAAACCCTCACCGACGAACTGCGCGTGGCCATGTTCTGCGCCGGAGCAGAAAATCTTGCCGCGTTGAGCACCACGCCACTGCATACCCAATTTCTTACATAAAACAAATTTCGAGGGTGGAGAATTTATCACCTCCGCTCTCCAGTTTCTAGCTTATGAACCAGTTAAAAGACCTTTCTCAAGAAATGCGCCAGGCAATTAATGCCGAAATGAAAGCAGTGCTTAAGGCCACGGAGAAAAAGCCAGATCTTTTTTATGGCATGATGCACTACCATATGGGCTGGCGTGATGAGCACCTACATCCTGCCGAGGTCAATGCCGGGAAGCAAATTCGCCCCGTTATCTGTTTATTGGTCTGCCAGGCCGCTGGCGGCAGTTGGCAGCAGGCGGTTCCCGCAGCGGCAGCGATTGAGCTGCTGCACAATTTTTCCCTTATCCATGATGACATTGAAGACGCCAGCCCTACCAGGCGCGGCCGTCAAACAGTGTGGACCATTTGGGGCCAGGAGCAGGCCATCAACATAGGGGATGCCATGTTTGCTTTA
The DNA here is from genome assembly GCA_041987425.1 of Promineifilaceae bacterium (SeqCode). GTDB lineage: Bacteria > Chloroflexota > Anaerolineae > Promineifilales > Promineifilaceae > Leptofilum. Next base: position 14,307 of record JBHIWP010000020.1, read on the forward strand.
GCCCACCTTGCTCTGGTGCGGCTGGTGGATCGCGGCGTGTCGGCAGAAACGGCCGTTCACGCCCTGCGTCGCTTTGATGAAACCTGCGTCCGTCTTACCCAGGGACAGCACTCCGATATGGATTTTGAAACGCGCGATGAGGTAACGGTAGATGAATACCTGGCGATGATTACGGGGAAAACGGCCGTGCTCCTCTCGCTCTGTACCGAGCTGGGCGCCCTCATTGCGGGATGCGACGAGGAAACCGTACGTCATTACGCCGAGTTTGGCCTCAATCTGGGTCTGGCCTTTCAGGTCATTGACGACATTTTGGGCATTTGGGGAGATGAGGCCGTCATCGGCAAGTCTGCTTCTACAGACATCCTCACCAAAAAGAAAACGCTGCCTGTCCTTTACGGGCTCAACAAAAACGGTGCCCTGCGCCAGCTGTATGAGCAAGAAGCCACAGATGAGAAGTTCGTGCAGCAAGCCATTAAAGTGCTAAACAACAGCGGGGCGCGGGACTACGCAACGCAGCGCGCTGCTTACTATTCACAAACTGCCCTGCAACATCTGGAAGAGGCCCAACCTTCAGGTCCCGGCTATGAGGCTTTGAACCAGCTATCTGCCATGCTGCTGCGGCGAGATTTTTGATAGCGCAAGAAAACGAAAACTGACAAAAAAAACGGTGTCCCAGAAATGAGACACCGTTTTTAGTTTTGATTAAGAGTTACGCAATGCCGTTATTGCCTAAGCTTCTTCCTCGGCTTCGGGAGCTTCTAGCTGTTCCTTGGCCGCCTCAGCAGCCGCAGCGGCAGCAATCGCCTCTAGTACGGCATCGTCTGTATTATCATCAATCAGCGTGCCAGAGAGATCCATTGCATCCTCCAACAGATCTTCCTCTTCAACCAAAGCTGCTTCCAGCTCTTCTTGCTTCTTGGTGTAAACGTCAAATCCGGTACCTGCTGGAATCAGCTTACCGATGATCACATTTTCCTTCAAGCCAACCAGCTCATCCTCACGACCAGCAATTGCAGCACTGGCCAACACTTTGATGGTGTGCTGGAAGGAGCTTGCCGACAAGAAGCTGTCTGTGTTCAGCGCGCCCTTGGTAATGCCCAACAATACCGGCTCAGCCTGCGCTGGCTGACCACCTTCTTCCATGATCTCTTCGTTGTTGGCCTGGAAAACGGAGGTCTCGATTAGCTCGCCGGGCAACATTTCGGTATCACCAGAAGATGTTACCGTCACCTTGCTCAGCATCTTGCGAATAATCACCTCAAAGTGCTTGTCGTGAATGTTCTGACCCTGTGGGCGGTAAACCTGCTGCATTTCACGCAGCAGATATTGCGTCACCGCGTCACGACCCAGGATTTCCAGAATGCGGTGTGGGTTCTTAGACCCTTCGGTTAGCTGTTCACCTGCACTCACCTCCTGCCCATCTGAAATGAGCAGCCGCATACCGGCAGGAATTTCGTAATCCCGCTCATCTTTGCTTTCCCAGGTAACGGTCAGATTGTCGCCATTGCGGGCCACGCGCCCACCGTGACGGGCAACAATCACTTCATCTTCATTTTCGGCCAGCACGCCGCCGGACTCAATGGTGTCGTTGTTGCCTACTTTCACTTCCCATCCGTCGGTGATCTCGTAAACGTCATCTACCAATCGAATGTCGGTCACGAAGACATGCCGTACGCCGTCGATAACGCGAATTTCGGCTGAACCACCAATTTCAGTAATGACGGCCTCACCCTTTGGCCGCTGCCGTGCTTCAAACAGCTCTTCCACACGGGGCAAACCCTGGGTGATGTCACCACCAGCCGAAGCGGTACCACCTGTATGGAACGTCCGCAGGGTCAACTGTGTACCGGGTTCACCAATGGACTGGGCCGCTACAATACCAACGGCCGTTCCCAACTCTACCGGCTTACCGCGGGCCAGGTCAATGCCATAGCATTTGGCACAAATGCCGCGCCGCATTTCGCACGTCATCGGTGAATAGACATACACTTCAACCGTACCCAGCTCGTCGATCTGCTCAGCAATGGCATCGGTGTAATACTCACCCATCTGAATGATGATTTCGCCCGTCTCTGGATGGGCCATAGGCGCAGCCGCTACGCGACCCAGAATACGCTCGGCCAGAGTCTGCTTGCCGAAGTTATCGACCCGGCGCACCCAAATGCCCTTGTTTGTGCCACAATCTTCATCCATCACGATCATTTCTTGGGCAATATCTACCAGGCGACGCGTCAGATAACCGGCGTCGGCCGTACGCAGAGCCGTATCGGCCAGACCCTTCCGGGCGCCATGGGTGGAGATGAAGTACTCCAGCGTGTCCAATCCCTGGCGGAAGTTTGACTGAATCGGTACCGGGATAATTTTACCCTGGGGATCCGCCATCAAACCGCGCATGCCAGCCAGCTGCGTGATAGGGCCAAAACCGCCCTTGCCCGCACCAGAGAGCGCCATTACGGCGATGGGGCTGGCAGGATCCATGGCATCGCGCACAGCTTTCTCTACCTTGTCTTTCGCATCGTTCCACTGCTCGATGGTGCGCTGATACTGTTCTTCTTCCGTAAGCAGCCCGCGGCGGTACTGGCGATCAATTTCGTTGACGCGCTGCAAGGCCTCATCCAGAATACCCTGGCGTTCTTCGGGAATTGTCAGGTCAGCCACGGCAATGGTGGTACCAGAGACAGTGGCATAGCGGAACCCGATATTTTTGATGGCGTCGACCATTTTGATCGTGTCCTCATCTCCCAGCAGGCGGTAAACGCGATTAATGAGGGAGTTCACACCACCTTTGTCCAGGATACGATTCACAAAATGGAACTCTTTGGGCAGAGCCATGTTAAAAATAACGCGCCCGGGTGAGGTTTCGATAACGCGGCGTCGGGGCTTGTCGTCAGCATAACGCGTATGGTCTTCTTTGAAATAGGTATCGATCTCTAGCTTGATTTTGGCATGGATGTCCACATAGCCCAATTCGTACGCAGTTTCAACTTCTTCCATACTGCCAAACCGGCTGCCTTCACCCAAACGGCCGTCTACCATCAAAGTCAAATAGTAAACGCCCAATACCATGTCCTTGGACGGCCCCACAATGGGCTGGCCGTCTGATGGCTTGAGCAAGTTACGGGTGGCCATCATCAGCTCTTTGGCTTCATTCACCGCTTTTTGTGAAAGCGGCACGTGCACGGCCATCTGGTCGCCGTCAAAGTCGGCGTTGAAGGCGGCACAAACCAGCGGATGCAGCTGAATCGCTTTGCCCTCTACCAGGATCGGCATGAATGCCTGAATACCCAGGCGATGCAGCGTAGGCGCACGGTTCAGAAGAATCGGCCGTCCCTGAATTACCTCTTCAAGCACTTCCCACACTTCCGGTGGCTGGCGCTCTATAAAGCGGCGGGCACCCTTCACGTTGCTGGCATGACCATATTCCACCAGCTTGCTAATAACGAACGGCCGGAACAGCTCCAGAGCCATCGTCTTGGGCAGGCCACATTGACCCAGCTTTAGCGTTGGCCCCACAACAATTACGGAACGACCCGAGTAATCAACACGCTTACCCAACAGGTTGCGGCGGAAGCGGCCCTTCTTTCCCTTGAGCATATCAGACAGCGACTTCAGCTCACGGCGGCCACGGCGGCTTAGCGCCTTACCCCGCTGGCTATTGTCGATCAGGCTATCTACAGCCTCTTGAAGCATACGCTTTTCGTTGCGCACAATCACATCGGGCGCACCCAGCTCCAGCAGGCGCTTCAGCCGGTTGTTCCGGTTAATAACACGACGATACAGATCGTTCAGGTCAGACGTGGCAAAACGGCCGCCGTCAAGCTGAACCATGGGGCGCAGGTCGGGCGGAATCACCGGCAGTACGGTCAAAATCATCCACTCAGGACGGTTGCCGCTCTTGCGCAACGATTCAACCACTTGCAGCCGCTTGGTTGCCCGCTTGGCTGCCTGCTTAGAACGGGTGGTCCGCACTTCTCGCCACAGTTCCCGCGAAAGCTTGTCCAGATCCATCTTTTTGAGGATATCGTACAAGGCTTCGGCACCCATATCGGCCCGGAAAACGTTGCCAAACTTGCTTTTCAGTTCACGGTAATCATTCTCGTTGAGGAAAACCATCGGCTCCAGGTTTTCTAACTGCTCACGATTGGCCTGGGCCTGCTGGCGCAAGCGCGTCAGCTTCTGAGAAAGTTCATCGCGCAAATCAACCCCGACGGCATCTGCCTCGGTGCGCAGTTCTTCGATCTCTTTCTGCATGGTGGCAACTTCGCTTTGATGATCTTCTTCACTTTCTTGCTGCACCTGCGTCAATCGCTCTGAGGTCACTTCTTGCACCAAAACGCTGTGCTCACGGCCAACCGTCTCCCCTTCCTTTACAATGACGGTATCGCCCAACACAATGTCTTCACTGGCTGCAGAACCTTTTAGATTCTCCAAACGACGCTCAACAGACTGTGCTTCATTAACGACAGAATCTGTTGCCGTGGAGAGGCGTTCATCAAAAGATTCATTTTTCTCTTTTAATGTAGTCTCCAACTCCTTCAGGCGCGCCTGCGCGTCTGAGGTAGCATCACCAATGTTGGATTGCAGATCTTCTTCAAATTTTAGCTCGGCTTCTGCCAGCTCTTCTTCTAAACGTTTCAGTGCTCGCTGGCGAGCTTCTTCGTCCACGCTTGTGATGACGTATTGCGCAAAGTAGAGCACGCGGTCCAAATTACGCCGCGACACGTTAAGCAGCAGGCCCATGTGGCTCGGCACACGTCGCGTGTACCAGACGTGAGCAACCGGTGCGGCCAGTTCAATGTGGCCCATTCGCTCGCGGCGAACGGCCGAACGTGTCACTTCCACCCCACACTTATCACAAACTATTCCCTTGTAGCGAACGTTCTTATACTTACCGCAGTAGCATTGCCAGTCACGCGTTGGGCCAAAAATTGCCTCACAAAATAGTCCATCCTTCTCCGGCCGCAAGCGGCGATAGTTGATGGTTTCAGGTTTGGTGACCTCACCATAAGACCATGACCTCATTTGGTCAGGGGATGCTAAACTAATGCGTAACGAGCGGAATTCTGTTGTCTCCACCAGGTGACCTCCCAAAAAGAATAAAGCTCCAACCCTAAATAAAAATGTTCTTCACGGTCTGCCACAAAAGAAGCCAGGATTAAGATGACTTTTTGTAATGTTGCTCCGCTCTCACTTTAACTGCGACCATTGCTGAATCGAGCGAAACAAAGTACACGAGTAATTTAAATCGAACCGGTTAAATAACTCTTTTCCGTAAACACGGAAAAAGAGCGTATGGTCTGATCAGGACCAACGCTCTTAAAACGTCGTGGCAGGTTTTACTAAATGTATCGCGATTATATCGGTATTCGTCAATATGTCAACGCTTTTACATAAAAGGTACATAAGCAAATGCAAGCCCACTAGTATATAATAAAGGGCTGTTTTCGCCAAGCCTCATTTTCTTCATTTCAAAAACCTTACTTTCAAACTTCCTGGCAAACTTAAGGAGGTTTCTAGAGATTTGCTCAAACAATAGCCAAGTTTGAGCCTGATTTATTTCAAAAATCCTTTTAGCTCTAACACGTAAGTGCCATTTGTCTTGACAGAATTTGAGAAACATAATATTTAAAATGGGGATTATGTATCGGCAAAATGATTTTGCATAAAACGATAGGTATTTGGAGCGATTACTCAAGCAATTGGCAAAATTTGCGCATAATCTATTTTTAGAGACTGTTTGCCAATTGCCTAAGTTAAGAAAAAACGTAGTAAATCAGAGCTAACGAATGGATCATCCGAAGATAGATGTATTATTGATCGAAGATAATCCAGATGATGTCCGTCTGGTAAGGGATATGCTACATAGAGCCTCTTTTAGCGATTACGCTTCGACAACAATTAATTTTTTCCACGCAGACCGTTTGCAGTCTGCGCTTATGCAGCTTCAAAAGAATAGTTATGACGTTATACTATTAGATTTGTCGCTGCCAGACAGTGGCAGTGGCGGCTTGGAGGCCCTTAGAAAAGTAAGAGCAAGCCGTCCGACAACCCCTGTCATCGTTTTAGATGCTTATATCGCCAATAATAAGGTCTTAGAAGCCGTACAGTATGGCGCTCAAGATTATCTGGCTAAGAACGACCTTACAGCTAACCTGCTACTTAAAACAATTTATTACACGATTGAACGGCACCGCCTGCTCGTTGAAATTCAAGGACGTGCAGAAAAGTTAGAGAGCCAAAACCTGGCCTTAAACGAGTTTGCCCATACCGTTGCGCACCAGATTCAGGGGTTACTCAGCCAGATGGTCGGCTATGCGAGTTTAGTTGATTCCCATTACCAGGAACAGCTGAGCGTGCCTGCAAAACAGGCCGTTGATCAAATTATGCAGAGCGGCTACAAGATGAATAACGTGATTACAGAATTACTTTTCTTGGCTAGTCTTCGCTCTGACGAAATCCAGGTTAGCGAGTTGGATAGTGGGCGCATTCTGGCAGAGGTTATGAAGCGCCTGCGCTATCAAATTCGGGAGACTAAGGCTGAAATCAATCTACCTACTTCCTGGCCAACGGCTTTAGGCTACGCTCCCTGGATTGAAGAAGTGTGGCTCAATTACATAAGCAATGGTTTGAAATATGGCGGCAATAGAGATTTGCCCCCGGTGTTGAACCTGGGAGCTTCGCGCGAAGGGAATGGAATGATCCGATTTTCGGTATCCGATAATGGACCGGGTATTTCTAAGGTGGATCAAAAGCGGCTGTTTAAGCCGCACACACGGGTAACTTCTAAGAAAATCCGGGGGGAAGGATTAGGACTATCTATTTGTTGGCGAATTGTGAATAAGTGCGGTGGTAGCGTTGGCGTAAATAGCAAAGAAGGAGCAGGAAGCTGCTTCTGGTTTACATTACCGGAGAAAAAGACCTCTTAATCGTATTTTAGGAAAAGTGTTGTGGTAAATGACGCGCCGAACGGCCGTAACGTTGATATTTTGCTAGTGGAAGACAACACTAGCGATGTTCGGCGTATTGAGCACATGTTCGGCACGCTCCGGGATACCTACCGACTCCATACAGTAGATTCAGTAAAATCAGCTCGCCAGGCGCTTTCTCGTCAGCCTGTGCAAATTATTCTGCTCGACCTATACCTTCCCGACAGCGCAGGCGTACAAACAATTCGTACTCTGCACGCAATAAATCCATTAATTCCCATCATCGTTTTAACAGGCCACAATGATGAACAGCTGATCGCCGATGCAGCCTCGGCGGGCGCCCACGATTTTTTAGTTAAGCATGAGCTTGATGCTTTAACGTTGTGGCGCGCCTTGCGTTATGCACTAGAGCGACGCATTCATGAAGAAGAGCTGCGCACCAGCCAAAAAGCTTACGCGCGTCAGGCCGGTGAACTAAATGTGCTTAATCGCATCATCTCCGCTGCTTCGGCCAGCAACGACGAGCAAGATATTCTGAACCTGGCTTGCCTGGAACTGGGCAAGTTTTATGACGCTTTGCGCACCATAATTTTGTTGCGTCGTTATCAGGATTCACTCGTTACCGTACAGGCAGAATATCATCAACCAGGAATGGTGCCGCTACAGCGCCACCAGCTTGAGCTAGACATAGAAGCCTGTTCGGCGACCGCCCCAGAAACATTGAGCTGTGCGAATCTATCGGCTAAGCAGCAGCTGTTTTTGGCTACGTCCAGAGACAGCCTGGTAATCATTCACCCGCTAATTGTGGAAGAGCAAAACATTGGCTTTTTGGTGCTGAATTTACCCCAATCCTACACGCTTGCTGCGAGAGACAATAACCTGGTGGCAATGGTAGCAGAGGAAGTAGCGCTGGCTCTGACAAAAATTCGCCTTTATAACCGTTTGCAGGCCTATGCTGCTGAGTTGGAAGATCGTGTGCAGGAGCGGACTCAGGCGCTGGCCGAAGCCAATGAGCAGCTTCAATCTCTGGACATGCTTAAATCAAAATTTGTCTCGGACGTTTCCCATGAGCTGCGTAATCCGATTACAAATTTGACGATCTACTTAGAACTTTTGGAATACGCTAAAGCGGAAAAGCAGCCCAAGTATTTTAACATTTTGCGTACGCAAGTTCGTCGCCTGTCTAACCTGGTAGAAGAAATTTTGACGTTGTCTCGTTTAGAAAATCGCACCTATCATCATCTTTATCAACCGGTCGATTTTAACTATCTTATCCAGCAGATTATTGTTGCCCACAAGCCTCGCGCCCGGCACAAACAGATTAGACTGCACTTTACCCCGGCCACTCCTTTGCCACCAGTTTGGGGCGAACCAAACCAGATCACCCAGATTGTGACGAACTTATTGGACAACGCCCTGAACTACACGGCCGAAGGCACCATCATGGTGGCAACAGATCTGCAAAACAAGGGTGAGCAACCGGAAATTGTCATGACTATGTCGGATTCCGGCATCGGCATTCCTGAAGAAGATTTACCCTATATATTTGATCGATTTTATCGGGGTTCCCATATCGATCGGGAAAACGTTGCGGGCACGGGTCTGGGCCTGGGTATTGTGCATGAAATCGTGGCCCTGCATAACGGCCGTATCAAAGTCCGCAGCATTCCCAACCAGGGCAGCACCTTTACCGTGATTCTGCCAACCGCCCCTCAAGAGTGACACCGCTATTTCTTGCTCCGGGTTCAGAGTTTGATACCATCCACTTTATGCAGCAACAGGCGCGAAAAAGATCTGCTCAATTGGCATTGAGCCTCAGTGAATATGAAACCTTAAACGTGCCGTCCGACCAGCTTCCGGCGCACGTGGGGGAGCAGTTGTGGCGCGCGCTGGACCAAAACGGCAAAAAGCTGCTCGTTTCTTTTCCATCGCCAAAAACAAACGACCATTGGCAGTTGACGGCCCAGGGATGGGTGGGACAAATTCAAGTACCGCGCCAGCTTACGCTTACCATCACGCCAAAAGTACCCATTGCCAGACTGTTTCAGCTATGGGAAATGGCTTACGATTTGCGGCTGGCTGATCTGGCCGAGGGACTCACAACAGCGGACTCCATTCCGGAGTTTTCTAACCTGCTGGCCCATGTGTTGGCCCAGCGCGTTATTCGTCGCGGGCGGCAGGGGTTTCAGCAGGCATATTTGCGGCAAACGGCCGTTCTGCCCTACGTACGCGGCAAAGTGCTGCCCCGCCAGCCAGCGGCAGGCCCCACAGTACAGCTCGCCTGCCAGCATGACGTACACACAAGCGACATTCCCGATAATCAAATTGTGGCTTACACCCTGCATCAGATTGCCCGAAGCGGTCAATGCAGTCCGGAAACCCAAACGGCCGTGCGTCGCGCCTTTCATTTGTTGCAGCCACTGGTAACTTTACGGCCGTTTCAACCCGAAGATTGTCTCAACCGCACCTATAATCGGCTTAACCAGGATTACGCCACGCTGCACGCCCTCTGCCGCTTCTTCTTAGAACACAGCGGTCCGCTGCTGGCCGACGGCAGCCACCAGATGATGCCCTTTTTAATTAACATGGCCCATCTTTACGAACGCTGCGTGGCGAAGTGGCTCCAGGCCCATTTACCCGCCTCGTACTACATCAAAACCCAGGAAAGTACGACAGTTGGTCCGAACGATGAGCTTCGCTTTCAGATCGATTTGACGCTCTATGGGCAAAACGGCCGTCCCCTGGCCGTGCTAGACACTAAATATAAAACGCCCGAAAAACCAGGCCAGGCTGACATCAGCCAGGTAATCACCTATGCCAAAGCCAAAGGGTGCCACCATGCACTGCTCATCTATCCGCAGCCGCTGCCCCAACCGCTGCACGTCACCATAGGCGATGTACATCTGCACACCCTCACGTTTGCCCTGGACAAACCCATAGATATGGCAGGGCAAAACTTCGTCGAGCAACTTTGGTCGCGGCTGCATCTTTAAGCCAAGCCTTAAGCCGGTAAGGGTATATGTAGAATCTGTGCTACGATTATAAAAAGTGAATTTACTTGTAGGCACGGAACAGCAGCAAAGTTTGTGCCTGCTAAAATGCAACGAGGATTATTCTTTAATGAAAGGTATTTTCAAGAAGTTATTTGGCAATAAACCCGTCGTCACCGTGGTCAGCGGCCTGCCACGTTCAGGTACCTCTATGATGATGAAGATGTTGGAGGCAGGCGGCATCCCCCCCCTTACGGACAAAGTTCGTACCGCCGACGACGACAACCCCAAAGGGTATTACGAATTCGAGCGCGTAAAGCAGATGGACAAAGGCGATACTGAATGGATGGCCGATGCCCAGGGCAAAACCGTTAAAGTGATTTCTCAGCTGCTGCGCTACATGCCATCAGATTATGAATACAAAGTCATCTTCATGCGGCGCAATATGTCCGAGATTCTAGCTTCGCAGAAGAAGATGCTGATCAACAGGGGCGAAGACCCAGATCAGGCCACTGACGAAGAAATCTCAGCGCTGTTTGAAAAACATCTCAACAGCGTCATGGATTGGATGGCCGCCCAGCCTAACGTGTCAGTCACCTACATTCATTACAGCGACATGCTGGCAAATCCTGCACCCCAGGTAGCCCAGGTTAATGAATTCTTGGGCGGCAGCCTGAACACGGAAGCGATGAAAAAAGTGGTCGACCCCGACCTGTACCGCAACCGCAAGAATCGCTTAAAAGCGGAATCCAATTAGAGGCGTCAGGGTATTACCTGCAGCTCAGGCCCCTCAAAATGGGCCTTCATGGCACCGGCTGGTAAATTCAGCGACAAATCATGATGCAGCTGATAATTACCAATTTTTGGCAAAGGCAGCTCCAAACGGCCGACATATTCATAAACGTTGTCTTCCAGAAGCAGCTTGCTCGATTCAATCACGTCAGTTTTGCCTGTTTCCAAATCAATTGCCTGCACATCGAGTCGCAGCGATCTGGCTTCAGCTTGAGCCACCAGGCGACTCATATCTAAACCCGAAAGTTTAAAATGCACCTCGGCGCACAGATGCTTCTCTGGCAACGCCATTGAGGGAGCCATTTCAGAGACTTCAACATGCAGAATTTCTAACCTTGCCTCCGGCCATTCAAGCAACTCCTGCGCTTCTGACAAGGCGGGGGCTGTACCCTGGGCTACCTTAACGGGCAGCTGCGCTTTTTGAACGATCCAGCCAGCCCATTTGTCAGGTTCCCACCCGGCCAGTTCCACCTGTTCACCAGATTCATCATGATAGACATGCGTTTGCCGGATGCGCGTCTGCAAATTGTGCTTGCCCTGAGAATCTTCTTCATAGTCGAAAAACAGCGAAAAACCAGCATGCTGCCGCCAGGCTGCTGACTTAGCTAATTCGGTGTCGCTTTCTGATTTTGGCTGATCAGTTATGCCAGTGTGGTGTTCTGGCGAACCGGCAAGCTGCCTGGCCTGACCCAGCCAGTTGTTTCTATTAATACGTTCGGCCGATACTTTAAGCCCGGCTTCCTCGATAAGCAGTTGGGAGAGCGAGACGGCCGTATGCTGTGCCAGTTGAGCGTACGAAACAATACCAATATGGAATAAGGCTTCGGCAAACTTGGGGCCTATTCCGTTAATCTCTGTTAAATTATCGTTAGGTCTATCCAGCCTATTTTCTTCCATAGCAAATTTTCCTCCTTACGGACAGTAAAATATGATCACAGCGCCCGGCATTGTGCTTACGGCTGCACCACCAGCGCAACATTTAGCTGGGTTAAAACAGTCCGAATATCCATCGCCAGGCCCCGTTCCGGCTGATCAGACCCAGCAAAATGCAAACCAACTGCATAATTTGTATCGGCCTCCAACCAAAGTGAACCAGAGTCGCCCCCACGACTTACTTCTTCAAGCGGCCCATTTTGCTCCACCGCAAAGGCGTGGCGAATTAGCCTCTCTATGCCGTCGTACCTCAACTTCACAACCATATCAAAATCCGTGACGCGACCGCGCGTCACCTCAGAAGCCCGGCCCGATTTAACAACTTCCATACCCGGCAAGGCCCAATTAACGCCCCGCGGGGGTCCCAGCTCCATTTGCTCCACAGAAAGCGCCCTTTCCCCGGTCAAGGTTGCCACGGCCGCATCTAAATCAGCATCCATCGCATCGCGCGTTAAAACGGCGACAGTATCCGACCATTGGCCACCGTCCAGCCTGCCGGGCTGGAAAATGCGCAGCCCATCCGGTGCGGTCCAGGAACTTCGTAAGACGTGCCAGTTGCTCAGAATCATAGAAACGCTGTGGTCATCCTGGTCCACCACCCAGGCGCCCAACGTACCGTAGTGGTTTCTGCGCTCGTTGCCGATGCTTATACCACCTTGCATCGTCTCTGCGCGCCTGGCTCGCTGGTTGGTTGCAACTTCGGGGCTTGTTAACCAATGAGGCCGGTAGGTTCCCTCTACCACATCTGTTGCAAAATCCTGAATTTTGTCTGGAATTGGCTTTGTATTGGCGGCTTCCAGGGCAAAGCCATATAGTTTCTGCTTCACGTGGACACGAATGGCTAAATTATCTTTGAGCACACGGCCGTCTTCTAACTCTTTCCAGCCCAGCCCAATTACAGAAACGTTGGGATCATAGAGCCAGCCGCGTATCGCTTCTTGCCTGGCCATTCTGGCGTAGGCTAACGTTAAGGGGTCAATATTCATTTTACACTTCCTTTACTTTCCCTCTGACAGAAAAAGAAAGGCAATGTCGCACGCCGCATACGTGCCGAACGACATTGCCTTTCAATACGGTTGCAAGCGGTCCCTTACGTGTCGAACGTCAGGTAGCGTGCGGGTCGATCAAACGAGAAACCAGGCGTCTGCGCACCAATTAAGGTGTCCAGGAAGCTGGGTGAATCGGTGTTGAAGACCCAGGTGGCGAAGCCAGCAAACGGCCATTGGGGCGGCGTTTGCAGGTCTGCATTGAGGATGCGAGCGCAAACGTTGGTTTCCATGATGCAGGCGGCCTCATCTGATTCAAACGTTTCGACCGTAACGTAAACTGCCTGCCCTGGATTCAGATCAAACTGGCGCGTGACATTAAGGAAGCTGGCCGGACTGCCCGTGTTGGTGTTCAAAGTAACGTATTGAACCTCATATGGCAGAGCCGCTCCAGACAAAATGTTTGCCGGAATGATGCCGTTAACCAGCGCCGTGTTGAGAATCAGAACCGTCACCATGAAGGCAGGCTCATCAACGCGAATGACGCGGCTGGGGTCAAAAGGGCCAACCGGATCGACGCCAAACGTGCCGGTGGGAATCTGAATGGGGCCAATCGTGAATAAGTCCCACCAATCTTCGGGTTCGGCCGTTTCGGGGCGCGTTGCCATGGCTTTCTTCAACATACCATTCAATTTCTTTTCATAGTGAGCCTGAATCTGAGCGGCCGTTTCTTTTTTCAATCGTTCAGGTGAATCTGCAGTGGTGGTTTTAGTGTCCGCAACTTTGGCAACACTGGCACCATTACCGCCATTGCTATGGCTTACGACAACTGGATCTTTTACTGCTGTGGACATTATTTTTCTCCTTATATTTAACTAACGCTACAAACTGCACGAACAACGAACAAACAATTGACACTGCTTAAGCATTGGCCGCTTAAGTTGTAACGCTTTGTTCTCAATTGCCGCTCAACAATCACTCAATTTTGTTCTGCTTTCTGATTTATTGAGTGTATGCAGCTCGATTTAGTGAACTGGGGCAAAATTTGGGGTTAGTTGATGAGGCTGCTGTAAAGTTCGGCCGTTTCTTTTGCTGGCAAGAGACCCAACTCTTCGTTTAGCACGTCTTTACAGTTTAAATAGGCTCGAATGGCTAGGTGGCGCTGGCCTCTGGCATGATAGCAGAGCATGAGTCGATAATAGGCTTGCTCGAAGCATTTATCGTGCTGCAATATCTTCTGGGAAAGCGTAATCGCAATGATCAACTCGCCCTGCTCCACATAATAGGCGCTTAACCGATCGGCGATCTCCAGGTATAGATCCTGCAGCCGTTGCCGTTCGGCTCGGGGCCACTCTTCGTACAGGTCTTCGGCCAGAAATTTCCCCTGGTAAAGGCTTTCGGCTATGCCATACGCTCCCATGGCCGCGCTGTATTTTCCAGCCTGCATCAGGCTCCTTCCCTGGCGAATATTGCTTTCAAATTCGCGAAAATCAAGCCAGACGGCCATCTCAGGGTTCAGCAAATAACAATCATTCTCATAAAGAATATGCTGGAAGTGGGGATCTTGTTTCTTTAGTGTTTGCCGAAGCGAGTAAACTGCCTGGTGCAGGTTGCGTCGCGCCCCTTCGGAATCGGCGTCCGGCCAAAAAACGTCCATCAATATGTCTTTGGCGACCGGGCTACAGCGATTGGCTACCAGATATTTAAGGATAAGGAGGCTCTTGAGACCATTCCAGTCGTTTAACGGCCGTTCGTTCAGGTATACACGAAACGCCCCAAAAGAATAAACCATCAGGCTGCGCCTGCCCGGTTCAAGCTGGGCAGAACCTGGGGCCACACTGCTTTTCGACCGGGAATTGAGCTGAGCTGGGTTTACGGCCGTCTGGGCCTGTTGATTGAACGTGTGAGCGGCCTTCTCAATGCGCTCATCTTTGCGCTGCGCCGCTGATTTTGCTTCACCTTTCTTGTCCGTCTCAGCGCGCCTTTTCGTTTTGGGACCTAGTTTGCTAACCCGACTGAAAAAAGATTGTAAACGCTGCCACAGGGTTGGAGGTTCAACACTTTCTGCCGCCTCTGGCCTAACTTCCGCAATTTGCAGCAGCTTATTTAACTCAGCGTCCATCTGATCCCGGCGTGTTTCAGACTCCTGGTAGGCCTGCTGGTGGAACGTCACCTCTTGCTGAAGCTGCTGGCAGCTAGCACAAAGCTGCCTGGCAGCGGCCAGCAGCGCGGCTTTTTCTACCTCTGCACCGTCCACCGCTCGCGCATGCGCCTTTTCCAGACGGTTTTCGACCTGTGCATATTGATTGTTCGCTAGCAGTGAATGCCATGCACTACGCTCGTCTGCAGGAACGCGAACAGCAACCTCTTCCGGGGAAAGCATTCAAGGGTACTCCATTGAACGAGCATCCACTCATCATCCCAAATATCAAATTAATTCGCTTGGTGATATTCTGGCAAATGCACGTCGAAAATCTTTGAACGATGGTGGCACTGATGGGTCCGCTCGCCTCAATTAGACCTACATCATAGCACAAACAGGAGCCAAATTGATAGATATCTCCCTTCTCTTTAATAGTGAACGTGCTCTTAGCCTGTTTTCCCGCAGAAGCAACATCAAGCGAACGCCACAGCAGAATATTAACCTTGGTTAACTTTTATTGTCACATAAGTTAAATTTTGTTATAACCTACGTTAATTATAAATTTAACAAGGGTGAGAGCGGCATGGATAAAAAACTCCAAACGAACGAGCGAAAAAGCGGGGCCAGTTTGCACCAGCGGGGAGCCAACGGCCAGGAAGGCATGAGCCAGCACAGCCTGCACCAGCAACTCGGCCGTCTCGAAGCTATTTTTACCGTTATCACCTTTATTACCATGATTGGCGGTCTCCTTGCCGAAGGTCAGGAAGCCGCCAATCTCGCCAACAGCCTGTTCGTCATCGCCTACATCACCGGCGGAACGTTTGGCCTGCAGGCGGGCATCAACTCCCTACGTAACCGCACCATTGACGTGGATTTGCTGATGATCTTGGCCGCCATTGGTGCAGCAATCGTTGGCGAGCCATTCGAGGGAGCCATGCTCCTCTTCCTTTTCTCACTGTCCAACGTGCTGCAAGATTTCGCTCTGGGCCGCACCCGCAGCGCCATTAAAGCCCTGATGAAGCTGCGCCCAGCCCAGGCGCTGGTACACCGTGGCGACAAAACCTACCTGCTGCCAATTGAAAAAGTGGTCGTTGGCGATCGTATCATCGTCAAGCCGGGCGAACGTCTGCCGCTGGATGGCGTGGTGGTAGACGGCCGTTCCACCGTCGACCAATCGTCAATTACCGGAGAATCCATGCCGGTTAGCAAATCCATGGGCGATAGTGTTTTTGCCGGAACCATCAACAAGAACGGCAGCCTGGAAATTCGCGTTACCAGACTGGCGAAAGATTCCACCCTCGCCAAATTAATTCAAATGGTAGAGGAAGCTCAGAGCGAAAAGGCAGAAACACAGCGATTCATCGACGCCGCCGAACAATATTATGCGATGGGCGTCATCGTTTTGACCGCTCTGGTGGCCGCCGTGCCCATGCTGTTCTGGCAAGAGGCCTTTAGCCAGGCGTTTTACCGGGCCATGACCGTGATGGTGGCAGCCTCACCCTGCGCCATTGTCATTAGCACGCCCGCTACGGTGCTTTCGGCCATTGGCAACGGAGCGCGGCGGGGAATCCTGTTTAAGGGTGGGGTCTACGTAGAAAACGCGGCCACAGTAAAGGTGATAGCTCTGGACAAAACAGGCACGCTCACCATCGGTGAACCACGAATAACCGATACTATTCCCCTCAACAACAGCATCACTGAAAACGAACTGCTGGCGCTGGCCGCTGCTGTTGAAGCAAGATCAGAACACCCCTTGGCCCAGGCCACAGTCAAGGCGGCGCAAGAGCGCAATCTCAGCTGGCCGGAAGCGACAAATTTCCAGGCTACAACCGGGCAGGGCGTTGCCGCTACGGTAAGCGGTCGGCACGTTCGCATTGGCAACGGCCGTTTCTTCACACATTACCAAACTCGCGGCCTGGACGAAGCTCAGGCAGAGCTGGCGCGCCTGCAAAAGCTGGCGAAAACCAGCGTGTTGGTTGCTGAGGTGGATGATGCTGCGGGAACGGCCGTTATGCTAGGCGTGCTGGCATACGCCGACGTCCTCCGCCCGGATGCGCCTGATGTGGTGCGTGCCTTGCGCGCCAACGGCGTGGCGCACGTGGTCATGCTCACCGGTGATAACGATGCCGTAGCCAGCCAAATTGCTGCACAGGTGGGCGTTGACGAATACTTTGCAGATTTGCTGCCGGAAGATAAAGTCACCGCTATTAAAAAAGTGCGCCAACAGTACGGCCCGGTTGTGATGGTGGGCGATGGCGTCAATGATGCCCCGGCTTTGGCAACGGCCGATATCGGCATAGCCATGGGCGCTGCCGGAACCGACGTGGCCCTGGAAACGGCCGACATCGTTCTCATGTCCGATGACCTGCGCAACTTGCCCTATCTCATTGGCCTCAGCCGCAAAACGCGGCAAACGCTGCTGCAAAACCTGGGCTTTGCCCTCTTCATGATTATGCTCATGCTGGGTACTATTTTTGTTTCGGGCCTGGCGCTGCCTGCGGCCGTTGTGGGGCACGAAGGAGGGACGGTGCTGGTCTCGCTAAACGGCCTGCGCATGTTGGGTTACAAACCAAAGGTACAAACATAGGACTATGTACCCGTAATTGGCGATTGGCAAAGATAGGCGGGTTCAGTATAATGAAACTAGTTGTACAAAAAATTGTAAGAATTGTGCAAACAGTACAATTATTACTTTGTTTCTTTGTATCACTTTGTCACTGGACGAACTAGAAACAGCCTGTACACTTATGCAATATTTTGGCGCTGCAACATAAAAGTTAATATGTTTACTTTCTTTCACATCATTATTAGCCTTATCCTTCTTAGCCTGGTCCTTATTATTGTCATTAATAAGGGGAAAATGCCTGTTGGGTAAGGAATGAGTGAAAGTAACCACTCTTTGGATAACACCAAGCCGCCCAGCAGGGCGGCTTTTTTTTTGCAATTTTGCTAGGAAACGACCGTATCATGCCAACATTTAAAACGAATTTTCAGCACCATATGAGCACTCAGGGGCAAACGGCCGTTTCCCCCGCCACGCCCTGCAGCCAGCAAACCGCGCAGCATCATTCAACCGTCACCCCAGGCAGCAAGCAGAAAATCTGTTTGCTGCCTTTTTCTTTAAAGAACGAGAAGTTCTGAGTAAAGGCAAGGCAGCGAGCTTGGAGAAAACTCAGGCTCCAAACTCCAGCGTTCGAAGAACGCCACGCTACTCTCCAAAAGGAGGAGAACGATGAGCGAAATAAAAACCGGCGGACAAATCATTTGGGAAAGCCTCATGCACGAAGGTGTGGAAGTCGTGTTTGGGCTCCCCGGCGGTGCCATCCTTCCCACATATGACGATCTGGCCAAATACGACTATCCCATTCACCACGTGCTGGTGACGCACGAACAAGGCGCATCGCACATGGCGGATGGCTACGCCCGGGCCACCGGACGCGTGGGCGTTTGCATTGCCACCTCTGGGCCTGGAGCCACGAATCTCATCACCGGGTTGGCCACGGCCTACATGGACTCAACGCCAATCGTAGCCATCACGGGCCAGGTGCCCACCTCGCTGCTGGGGCGTGACGGCTTCCAGGAGGCAGACGTACAGGGCGTCAGCCTGCCCGTCACCAAGCACAATTACCTGATTACGGACATACGCGATCTGCCGGATGCTATCAAGGAGGCATTTTATATTGCCCGCACCGGCCGCCCTGGCCCTGTATTGATCGATGTGTGCAAAGACGTGCAGCAGGCATCTATGCCGTTTAAATATCCAGAGTCCGTTCACCTGCCCGGCTACAACCCAAACATGAACGCACCGGACCCTGCGGCCGTTTCCCGCGCCGCTCGGCTCATCAACGAAGCCAAAAAGCCGGTCATCGTGGCCGGGCAAGGCGTTTCTATTGCCCGGGCCGAAGCCGAACTGCGCCAACTGGCAGAAAAGGCAAACATCCCCGTCGCCACCAGCCTGTTGGGCATCGGCACATTTCCCGCTACCCATGCCCTCTCCATCAGCTGGGGCGGCATGCACGGCGAGGCCTACTGTAACAATGCCTTGCAAGAATGTGACGTGCTCTTTGCCGTTGGTGCGCGCCTGGACGACCGGCTCACCGGCGCTTTCGACACCTTTGCCCCCAAAGCTAGAATCATTCATGTGGACCTGGACCCGGCCGAGATGGGCAAAAACATCACCATCGACACCCCCGTTATTGGCGACGCTTTGCTAACGCTGCGCAGCCTGCTGCCCCAAATTGA
>JBHIWP010000021.1:0-33218 GCA_041987425.1 Promineifilaceae bacterium (SeqCode)
GATGCAGACGCGCAAAAGCAAAGCGGCAGGCATTGACGCCGCCACCTTGCAAGAATATGACAAATTACGTCAGCAGAAGAACGGCCTGGCGGTGGTTGGCCTGCGCATAAATATGTGTCTGGGCTGCCAGACGACGGTATCGGCTAATAAGGTGAAAGAGGTAGACGAGGGCCGCAAGGTGTACTGTGGGGGATGCGGCCGTTTGCTGGCAGCACTGTAAGGCAGGCTAGGCAGGGAGCTGACCGGCAATTTTAGCCCAGCGGAACGCTTCCACCTGGTCTGGCTGGTCAAAGAAATACTCTTCCAGGTACGGTTCAATCTCCAGCTGCCAGATGTCGGGAAGCTGCCGGTTCAATTCAGGTTCCAGAAAAAAAGTAATGCCAACAAAATAATGCGGATCGTCAATTTGACGATTGAGGCGCTGAAGCAGCCGAATGAGCGGCTCAGGATCGTAGCCAGTATGGCTGTGGAACTTGCGCAATACGTCGTAGTTGGGTGGCAGGTGGATGAAGGCGAAGCGGCGGCGCAGGGCGTGATCCACCAGGGCAATGGAGCGATCGGCCGTGTTCATGGTGCCGATCAGGCGCACGTTGGCCGGAATGTGCAGGCTGCCGCCGCTGGCCAGCGGAATGGTGGCGTCACGATACTCCAAAAGCAGCATTAACTCGCCAAAAACGGCCGCTAAATTGGCTCGATTGATCTCGTCGATGATCAGCACGCAAACACCGTTGTGCTGGCTGGCTCGCTGACAGAAGTCTAGAAAGCGGCCGGGAATCAGGCTGTAGTGCAGCGTGCCGTTGTCGTCGGTGAGCGGCCGTATTCCCTGCACAAAGTCTTCATAGGCATAAGCCGGGTGAAACTGCACCATTTCCCAGAACCCATCTTGCCCCTGGGTCAGGTGCTGCGCCAGCTTTTGGGCCAGAAAGGTCTTGCCCGTGCCCGGCGGCCCATACAATATTGCCTGCCCCTTGCGCTCAACGGCCCGCAGCCAGCGCTGAAGTTCGCCCACGGGTAGGCCTGTGTCCTCGGCGCATTGTTGAAGTGTGTACGGCTCGGCTGGCGGTTGGTAGTCGTCGGTGGGTTCGTGGAGAACGGCCGTTGGCGCCGCTGCTGCATACCGAATTGGACTGACGCCCTGAGACGACGGCACGTCCAGCTCAATTTGCCCTTTGTAGTTCAAGCGCCCTGTCTGGTCTTTGCTAATTTGCTCGCACACCCAGATAAAGCTTTGCACGTCCACCATGTCGCGCACGCCGTAGCTGGCCAGGGCTTCATACAGCGCGTGCGCCTGTTCAAGCAGCAGGGCATAGCTGCTGGCGGAGGGCTCCAGGGTGATGAACATTTTCGTTTGGGGAAAGGTGGGATTGCTGTCGTCATCTGGCTGAATGAACTTGAGAAACCAGCGTGCCGTGCGCGGTTTTACCAACAGCTCTTTGTGCGGGTGGCAAACGAACAAAAAGTAGGTGGGGAAGGGCCATTTGTTGGGCAGGGCATTGGCGCTGAGGTAGTCGGAGAAAGTTTGCAGCCGGTCGGGGGTGGGGCGGTCGCCATAGAGCAGGTTGCGCAGTTGGGTACAGAAAGTGGGCTTGTCTAAATCGGGGTGGTGCAGAACGGCCGTATCCCCCGAAGAAGGCACCGACCGCCACAGGAGATTATTGTCCTGGGCCAGCGTGTTCAGCCGGTCAATAAATGTGTTGTAAGCGCCTTCCGCCAGCAGCTGGTCTAGCGCGGCCTGGCTCAGCCAGTTTTGCGCTTTATTAATGGTCGCCTGCTTATAGGAAATTTCATCGGCCATAAAATCAGGATGAGCAAAATCCTCCCAATCCGGGTACCGTTGCCGAATGAGCTGAATGAGTTCCTGTACTTGCCAGTTAGGAAGCATAAATCAGTGCAAAGCAGTTATTGATATGAAAAACACCTTGCCTCTATTGCTCGGCGGAGATAGATAGATAGACGTTGCTAATAGAGGTTGGATCGGCGGAAAAGAGCTGCCCGCCGGTGACGTTGGCAATGCGGCTCAGCACGTCCTGGTCAGCTGCCTCGCCAAAGGCGATAGGGAAGATTTTTACGCCGTCGGCTTCAGCGTTGGCGGGCAGGCAGGTGGCAAACATCTGGTTTTCGGTGACGTTGCCCACGGTGTCTTCGCCATCTGAGAGTAAGATGATACCGTAAAGGCGCGTTTCGCCAACGGCCGTATTTTCCGCCTGTAAGTTCGTGGCCTGCTTCACGGCATCGCAAACGGCCTGGTACAGGGCCGTGTTGCCGTCGGCCACCAGCCCGGCCACGCGCTGGTTCAGGCCTTCAACCACATCCCCTACGCGCGCGGGCGCAGCCAGCTCCGTAACGCCGTCGCTAAAGATCAGCAGTCCGACTTCGTCGTTGGGATCCAGGCGGCTGAGGAACTCAATGGTGGCGTCGCGCGCGGTGCGAATGCGCTCGCCTTCCATACTGCCAGATACGTCCAGCACAATGAATATGGTGGCCTTGCGCTTGGTAATATTGAACAGGTCGATAACGGCGGCGCTAATTTCGGCATTGGGGCTGGGCAGCGGGGCGACCGTATCGGGCGTAATGGCGGGATCGGTGCCGTTATCCAGGCTCATGGGTGCGTGCAGGCGAATAGCGGTGTCTAACGGCCGTAAATAATTTTCAATGGCCATCTCTTGCTGCTCACGTGCCAGCAAATAGTCCAGAAAGATTTGGGCCGCTTCTGCCTGCTCCTCCGTTACCCAGTCGGCATTATCCAGGATGCAGTAGGGGTGGTCGGCCCAGATGGTGCCGCCCGCGGGGAAAATGAACGCCAGGGGAAAGGTAAGCTCATCGCCCCGCTCAATGTTGAAGCGCACTACGTCGGCTTCCGGCACGGCCGCCGCGTGGAGGTAACTGGGGCCCTGCTGGGCCATTGCCTCCAGCAGCGCGGGCGCCTGACGGCCGTATTTCGAGGTGTTTTCTTCCAGCTGGCGCATGGCCTCTTCCACGTTGGGCGCATAGATTTCGGCGGGGGTTAGGGTGTCGGTTTTGCCCGCAATGCCGTAGACAAAGCTGGTCATCGAGAGCAGACCAGAGTTGGCGTAGGCAGGGTGTGTATGGCCAAAGCGGAACTGGCCCCATTCCGGACGGCCGTAGCTGGCCCAGCCTTCAGGATCGGCCGCCAGCTCCACGATCGTGTCCCAGCCAATTGGCGTTTCGGGCCAGCCCAGCGTCTCGGCCATCGGCCGCCACATGGCAAAGCCCAGCGGCGCATATATGGTTGGAGCGCAGCTCTGGCTGGCCAGTGGCTTGTTGGTGCGCTGCCGCCAGGTGTCGTTGGCCTGGTCTACCCACGATTGGTCGCCGGGGCTCCAGGCGGTTGGCTGGCTGGTGCCGTCTAAAATGGCGTTCATAGAGCCGCCCGAAGTCACGTGGCTCACGCTAACAACAATGGGGCTGCCGCCAGCGGTTTCTAGCTGTTCTGAATTGAATTTTTCTACGACCTGATTGAGCCAGCTTTCTTTGGTATTGGAAGAAGCCAGGCTTACCAGCACGGAGCCGGAGGGCACTTCAACTTCAGTGAGGCCGGTAACGGCCGTTTCTCCGCCACTTTGCTGGTTGGTTAGCTGATAGACAACGACAGAGAGGATAACACAGGCGGTCGCTGCCAAAATGCCAAAAAAAATGATGCGAGTGCGATTCATTAATTATTTACTCCACAGTGCGCCCACGCGCTTTCCAGGCACGTTTCATATCGTCATATCCCATCTGATATAGTTTTTCGTGCCATTTTTTGGTGTAACTGACTATTTGCTCCACAGGAATAAAATCTTCTGGCGCGGCGATAATGGGCATTTCCAGCCGCTTGTAATCCTGCCTGATGTTGGCCCCCACAAAGTTGTTCATGTCTTGCATATATTGGTTCACAATGTCGGGGTAGTCAGCCTGAAGCCGGTTAAACTCATCGCGAATTGCGGCCAGGCTGTTGATTAAATCGAACATTTTCATATCGGCCTGGAAGGAGGCCAGCAGCGCCCACTCCAGGGTCACGCTGGCGGCCTCGTACAGGTTGGTAGGTGGTGCTGGGATGGTACGGCCGCTTCCCGGCAGCGGCGTCATGACGGCTACGATGATGTCTTCGGCACCGGCGGCGATGGCTGCGCTAAGCGGGGTATTGGCCACCACGGCGCCATCCCAGTAAAGCGTTTGGCCCAGACTGGTGTGGGGGTAAATGAGCGGGATAGAGCAGCTAGAAAGGATGTGTTCGATGGTGATTTTTGTTTTGTTTTTCAGGCTGTTGCTAAAGATGTGCAGCTGCCCGGTAGGGATTTCGGTGGCGGTGATGCGCAGGTGAACGGCCGCTTTCTTGGGGTCATTAATGCGGTCAAAATTGATCCAACCGTCGTTCAGCAGCGTGTTTCTCAGGGGTTCGGTGTCTAGCAGGGAAACGGCCGAAAACGGATTCCAATTTGGTTTCTGCACGTCTTTGGTGCGCAAACGCCGCCACAAGGCCCACAGCGAGTTGGCATTGTGCCCCGAGGCAATCGCCGCACCATTCACTGCGCCAATCGACGTACCCACAACCACGTCGGGATACCATTCATGCTCTTCCAAAAAACGCAATACGCCCACATGATATGCGCCGCGCCCGCCCCCACCAGAAAGCACCAAAGCTCGTTTCGGGTCATCGCTTAACATCGCACACTCCTTTTAGTTTAGATTTACGACTCCCCTTCTACCGCTTTGCCCGCCGCTTTCCAGGCCCGCTTGGCATCCTCATATCCCAACTGGAATAATTCTTCATGTCCCTCCCGCGTATAGCGAATGATACGGTCCACCGGAATCGCTTTTTGGGGCGCAACAATGATGGGTTCTGGCAGAGCGTGAAATTTGTCCTCAAAAATGTCGGGGATGCCGTTGTTATCCTTATCTTCCAAATCGATTTCTTCGCCGCGAAGCTGGCTCATTAGCAGCCGATCGGTGGCCTGAAGGCGGGCGTTTTCTACCTGTAGGCGCACCAGCTCATTGATGCGGCGGAACATTTTGAGGTCAGATTGAAAGGAGGCGAGCAGCGCCCACTCCAGCATGGTGCTGGCTGCGGTAAGGATGTTTTTTGGCGTGGGAAGCTCCACACTGTCTTCTTCATCTCCTTCCCAGGGTGTCATGATGACGACGACAATTTCTTCTGCTCCGGCGTCAATGGCCGGGCCGAGCGGGGTGTTGGCGACGGTGGCGCCATCCCAATACAGCGTGTCGTTGAGCTGGGTAGCGGGGTAAACAATGGGGATAGAGCAACTGGCAATAATGTGGTTGAGCTCGATCTTTTCGCGCCGCATTTTGCTGGGGTAGACGTTCTCGCTGTTGCCAAAGACGTGAAGCTGCCCGCTGTTGATTTCGGTAGCCGTAACGCGCAGGTGAACGGCCGCTTCAGCCGAATTGATCCGGTCGAAGTTGACCCAGCCCTCTTTTTGCAGCGTGTTTCGCAAGGGAGATGTGTCCAGCAGATAGTTGCCTTCAAGCAGGTTCCAGTGATGTTTCTGCACATCGTCAGTGGTCAGTCGCTGCCACAGGGCCCACAAGGAATGGGCATTATGACCAGAGGCAAGCGCTGCCCCATTTACCGCGCCAATTGAGGTGCCAGCAACAATGTCCGGGAACCATTCATGCTCTTCCAAAAAGCGCATAACGCCGACGTGGTAAGCGCCTCGCCCGCCGCCGCCGGAAAGAATGAGCGCATTTTTACGATTTTCGGTTGGCATCATGCGCCTCCTGAATTAAGGAGACCAGAGTTTCTACTCTCCAGTTTCCAATCTCAGCTGTTTTCATCATCTCTCAGCTAGCCGACGAGATAAGCGGGGCGAGCGGCCGTTTCGCCACTTACAATATCTTCAGAGCCAGGCGGGCGAATAGGCAATATAATGTTGAAGCTGCTTCCCGGTAGACGTTCCTCATCTTCAGCTTCAGATTCCACCCAGATACGGCCGCCGTGCGCTTCAATCACCCCTTTAGCAATAGGTAATCCCAGGCCCGGACCAGCCCCTTTGAACTTTGTGTTACCGGTGGAATGTAGCTGTGGGTCGCCAATGCGGAAAAACTTCTCAAAAATGAGCGAGTGGAATTTAGGATCAATGCCAATGCCTGTATCTCGAATCACGATCTCTAAATATTCATCTTCAAACTGCCCCGCTACGCTCGTTGCCTTTACATAGATTTGACCACTGTCTGGCGTATATTTTACGGCATTGCCCAATATATTGTTAAACGATTGCACAAGTCTTTTAAAATCGGCATAAATAGGTGGTAAATCTTCTACTCCCTCTATTTCTAGATGGATGCGACGCTCGCGCATGGCCTGGATAAGGGGTTCTATAGCCAGCCGCAGCACGGTATCTAGCTGCGTTTTTACAAATGTTAGCTGCATACCGTCTACATCTAGCTGACTGGCATCCAGCATAGCGGTGATAAGCCGTTCTAACTGCAGGGTAGCCCGGTTAATATGGCCCACAATTTCCCGCGTTTGCTCACGCGTCAAGGCACTTTCATCGTTCATAGCCGACAAAATATCGGCATAGCCTTTCACCTGGGTCAGTGGCGTCCGCAGTTCGTGCGAGGCTATGGTAATGAAATCTGACTTTACGCGGTCCATAATTTCTAGCTTCTCGTTTTGTTCCACCAGATCAATATTCAAATAGCGAATATGTTCGTTTTGATCGTTTAATTCACTATAGAGACGGGCATTTTGCAAGGCCACAACCGTCTGGTCGGCCAATGTTTGCATCAGCTCAAGCTCGTTTGGCTGATAAGGCACGGCCGAAACCTTAGGACCCACGGCAATCAAACCGACAATGTCTGCCCCGCTGCTAACAGGAACATATACTTCCATGATCATCTCAGCCAGCCAGCGGCGTTCTTCATCTCTCAGTTCCTTAAAAGCAGGGTTGAAGTCCAGCTCGTATTGCAGCAGAGGCTGGTGCTGGTCTACGAGAGCGTTGATGAACAAATCATCGTGCGCAAAGCGGATAGGGTGCCGCGGCAACATGCCCATTGCCGGGATCGGATCGACCTCATATCCTCCGTCTTCTAGCTGGGTCACAAGCATCAAGGCACCGCGGTTAGTTTCCAGCAGCTCGCTCAGAGTGCCAATGATCAAGAGAGATAGCTGCTGAACGTCCAGGGTACGGGAGATGGCCTGGCTGTAATTGCGCACCACTTTGCCAGCATTTACCCCCTCCCCGCGCAGATAGCGGTAAACCAAACGGCCGATCAGCCTGCGAAACGGTTGGTACAGAAAAAAGCCCAGCGTAATGACCAGTGCAATAAGGCTAGAAGTGATAATGTCATCACCCTGGTAAAGCGCTTGCCCAAACTGGAAAACAATAATGACGGACAAAATAAGTGGCAAGGCCGAGAGGGTGTTGATGATGATAAAGGCAATGGCCCGCTGGGCGCGAGCGCGTACGTCAAAAATGCGGAAGGAAGCAATACCATAGGCCAATCCCAGCATCCCGAAGAAGCGCAAGATCTGGCCGATAATAATTAAACCCAAAGCGTTGAAAAATTGTAGGAACTCACCCAGGAAGAGGATGCTGAGCACAGAAAACCAATAGAGAAGCCGATTGGCGTGCCAGGGGAAGCGCGTTTTGCGGTAGTCGCGCCAGGTGATGGTGAGTAATGTACCGACCAGCCCTGTCCAGGCCAGGTAGGCTGTCAGCGTTCCGTTGGTAATGTTTATGGCCTGCCCCCCTGGCAGCACAAAAACTCGATTAGGCGCTACCAAATTGACAACAATAGCTGCCAAAACGGCCGTTCCCCCCAGAGCCAGATAGCGTGCCGTTGGCCGCCAGTCCAAATAGGCGCTGGTAGTGACCGTCAGGGCGCCAAGCGACAGCAGCAGCATAAGCAGCGGCAGATTTGCCACTGGAATATCGTCGGCGAAAAAGATGGAAAATTCCCAGGCAATAGAGATCACGAGGGCTATCACCAGCCAGGCGGCCTGGTTTTTTTCAGGACGGCGTCGTATTTGGGGCAGAACTAATAGTCCCAAATAGAGGCTTGCAGCAATGAGTGGAAGGTAAAGATTTGCTTGATATGCAGCCATAAGCACAAGCTATTTTTCTGCCAGCACAGTCAAGGACTGTTTGCTGGTTGGAAATTTATCGTAAGATGGTGTCTATTGTAATGGTTGATATACCCCGTGGCAAAGCAGGTTTATGTAGAATAGGACCAGTGTACCAGCTTACCCCAACTGTCGTTTGGGGATAAAGTGGTGATTTTCAACGCGGCAGTCGCCTTGAGGTACGCAGCAGCCAAGAAAAAAGCACAGCCATAAGCTGCGCTTTTCTGGCGGAGAGGGCGGGATTCGAACCCGCGATACCTTCCGGTATACACGCTTTCCAAGCGTGCGCACTAAGCCACTATGCGACCTCTCCGAATCGGATGAGAATTATAGTACGAGATGGCAGGTTTGCAAGCGCAATTACCAGCCAACGGCCGTTCCGTCGTTTCGCGGCTCACTCCCGCCAATAAGCACGCCGCTTTCCGGATCGCGCACGATGACCTGACCGCCGCCGTAGTGAAGCGGCTTGTCCTTTTCCCAAAGCTCGTGGCCGCGCTGCTGCAAATCCTGGCGAATTTCATCGGGAACGGCCGTTTCTAAAGCCACTTGCCTATCCTCTAGCCAGTTAAAGCGAGGCGCATCGAGCGCCGTTTGTGGGTCCATCCCGAAATCAATCATGTTAATGCCAACCTGCAAATGGCCCTGTGGCTGCATGAAACCGCCCATTACGCCAAAGCTGCTCCACGCCTGGCCGTTTTTGGTAATGAAGCCTGGGATAATGGTGTGATACGGTCGTTTGCCCGGTGCTGCCTCATTGGGGTGCCCCGGCTCCAGGCTGAAATTGGCCCCCCTATTCTGTAGCTGCACGCCCGTGCTTCCCGCCGTAATGCCGCTGCCAAAGCCCATATAAAGGCTTTGAATCCAGCTCACCATGTTGCCCTGGCCGTCTGCCACGGTCAGGTAAACCGTATCGCCATGCTTTTGGGGCGAACCGGGTGTAGGCTGCAGGGCGCACTCTGGCCGAATGAGGCTGCGACGGCCGTCCGTATAGCTGTCGCTTAATAATGCCTCAACTGGTACATCTGCCAGGCGCGGATCGGCAATGTAAGCGTGGGCGTCGGCAAAGGCCAGCTTCGTTGCTTCGATAAGCGCATGATAATAATCGGCGGTGCCGTAGCCGAGGGCAGGTAAGTCGAATTGTTTGGCGATGTTCAGCGCCAACAGCGCGGTAAGCCCCTGGCCATTGGGTGGAATCTCATGAAATACAAACCCGTTGCCATACTCGATGCTGATCGGTTCGATCCATTCGGCCTGGTAGGTGGCCAGATCATCCTGCGAAAGCACGCCGCCGTCTGCCTGGACCGCCTCGGCAATTTGGCGGCCAATATCGCCCAGGTAAAAGGCATCATAGCCGTCGTTGGCAATAGTTTGCAGCGTGCGGGCAAACTCAGGATTTTGGAATAGTTCGGCCGCACGTGGCGCACGGCCGTTTGGTAACCATACGCGCTCAGAATCTGGCAGACGGCTCATTTTTTCGGTGGATCGTTCCCAGGCCTGGGCAATGCGCTGGCTCACCGGGTAGCCATCTCTTGCATAGGCGATGGGCTGTTGCAGCAGCGTGTCTAGCCCCATGCTGCCAAAGCGATCCAGCGCCAGCTGCCAGCCTCGCAGGCTGCCCGGTACGGTAACGGCCAGGCCGCCAATGGGGGGAAACTGCTCATGCCCCTGGCTGCGGACGAATTCGGCCGTCAGGTTTCTTGGGGCAGGGCCGCTGGCGTTCAGACCATACAGCTTTTGCTCCTCGGCCAACCAGATGAGGGCAAAGGCATCGCCGCCGATGCCCGTAGAGCATGGTTCAACGACACAAAGGGTAGCCACCGTTGCAATGGCGGCATCAATAGCATTGCCACCCGCTTTTAGCACGTCCAGACCCGCCTGAGCTGCCAGCGTCTGGCTGGTAGCCACCAGGCCATTGTGCGCAATTATGTTGGAGCGTCTGCTGCAAAACTGAAAGTCTTCAAATTTCATTGGAAAATCCTTAAAAAATCCGCCAGAGGAGACCGGCGATTTTGTCTTGACACCGAACAGGTGTTCGTGTATACTCCACCCAGAACAAATGAGCGATTGTCATAAAGTGTTTGTATAACACTTCTCCAAAGTAGTTTAACAGATTCAGCAAGATCACAACATAACAGACAGTATTGCATTTTAAATTCATATCAGGCAATGCTCAGGTGCAATACTTTAATTATCTGGCAACCCAGGACAGTTTCATTAATAGTTAAATTTTCGCCAGACTGTAGCAATTTAGGAGACAGGCATTATGGCCAAGAAGAGTTTATCCGAACGCCAAAAGAAAATTTTGGCATATATTCAAGAATATGTTGCTGAGTTTGGGCGGCCTCCAACCATTCGGGAAATTGGCGGCGCAGTCAATATTAGCTCTACTTCCGTCGTTAATTACAATCTGACAAAGCTTAAAGAGCGCGGCTTACTTGAGCGGGATGCTGAAGTGTCGCGCGGTTTGCGCTTAACGGACAAAGTTGCCAAGACGACGGGCCAGGTGTTGCAGTCTGCGGCTCAGGCGGCGGAAAAAGTAAGTACGGTCGTTGGCAATATGTTCCGCGTGCCCCTCGTGGGTAACATTGTGGCTGGCTCTCCTATTGAAGTGGGGAGCGGTGATTTTTCGGTTTACGATGAAGAAGATGCCATTGAACTGAGTAGTTCAATGATTCCCG
The DNA here is from genome assembly GCA_041987425.1 of Promineifilaceae bacterium (SeqCode). GTDB lineage: Bacteria > Chloroflexota > Anaerolineae > Promineifilales > Promineifilaceae > Leptofilum. Next base: position 10,765 of record JBHIWP010000021.1, read on the forward strand.
GACGTCATGATGATTTGTTTGCCTTGCGCGTTAGCGGAGACTCCATGATTGATGCTATGGTAAATGATGGTGATATCGTCATTATGCGCCAGGAGAATAACGCTAGAAATGGGGATATGGTTGCCGTCTGGCTAAGTGACGATACGACCACTTTAAAGTATTTTTATCGCGAAGGCAGTAAGATTCGCCTGCAGCCAGCCAATCCCACGATGGAACCTATTTATGTAGATCAGGAAGAGGTTCAGGTTCAAGGGAAGGTGATGATGGTGCTGCGGCAGACTGCCTAGCACCGATAGTTGGTAGTTGATGGACGGCCGTTTCTGCCGTCCATTTTTTTTACCAATTTCCTAGAACAAATGTGCTTTTTGCGGGCGCTTGTGCGGAGAACAAAAACTCTTTAGGAATAACTTCTTAACGTTTTTGTTCTCCTTAGCGTAAACCAGTCTTAGGCGATTTATTTTGCAATTGCCTTGTGCGGTTTACGTGGGATGATACCATGAGTGAAAAAGAAACTTGGCAAAAGATGAATAAGGAAGCGCGGCTGCGCAATCAGTTGGAACTTCAGTCCAGGCAGATTGAGCGCGTGTTTTCTACACACCAGGTTTCCGCACGAGTGGCAGGCGGGCAGGTAGAAACACAGTCGATCCGTTTTGATCTGCAATCCCATCTGGAGTCTGGCCTGCATCGGCTGCGCGGCTTAAAGCGGGATTTGCTTTCTGTGCTGGGCGTTGCGGACGTTTCGCTGGTGAAGGATGAGCGCGGCCAATGGCGGCTGGATATCTTGCGTCCGCACGAGCCGCCAGTTGCTCTGCTGGATTTGCTGCCTCTTTTGCCAGAACTCCCCGAAAGTACGGCCGTTCTTGGCATGGATGAAGAGGGAGCGCCTCTTCTGCTTCCTTTTACAGATCCCAGCATTACGCATGTGCTCCTTGTCGGGGCTGAAGGCGCTGGCAAAACAGCTTTGCTACGCACGCTGGCCGTTTCGTTGGCGATGAACAATCGGCAGTCTAAGCTACAGCTTTTGATCATCGATCCAGACCGGCCTGGAGAGAGCAATCGCCAGCTGGCGCCACTCATGTTTTTACCGCATTTGCTTAGCCAGGTGATTGTGGAGCACGAAGAAGCGGCGGAAACGCTTCAGGTTTTGGTCGATGAGATGGAGCATCGTCAAAGGTATGAAACGACGCGCCCAACAATTGTGACGTTAATTGATAACGCAGAGGCTATTTTTAAGTCGGCTGCAGAGCCAGTACAGGCGGCGCTTGCGGCGTTGCTACAGCGTGGCGCGGAAGCTGGCATTCACCTCGTTCTAAGCACCAATGACCCAGCGGCGAACTGGCTGAGCAGCGTCATGAGAGCCAATTTGCCCTTGCGTCTGGTAGGGCAAGTTCGGGATGAGGCAGAGTCTTTGGCGGCAACGGCCGTTGTGGGTGCCGAAGCTGACTATCTTTTAGGTGAGGGTGACTTTTTGGCGGCGGCAGACGGCAGCCAGGTTCATTTTCAGGCGGCGTTTATTGGCAATTATGATTTGCATCTGACGCTGGAAACAATTCACCGCAATCGCCCCCGCCCGCTGCTAGCTCAACCGCTGGAAATGCTGGATGCGCCGGACGAGGCAGAAATACTCTGGCAGCGAGATGAAGGCAGCGTAAAACGAAGAAGTGCGCCAGTGAAGATCGATGACGACGATATTGAAAATGAAGGCGATTTAGAGGAGGAATAAAATGAATGTAGGCATGTTGTGGCTAGATGATGATCGCAAACGGAGCCTGGATGAAAAAGTAAGCCGAGCTGCGGAGTATTACCGTGAGAAATACGGCCGTATGCCAGAAATGTGCCTGGTTAATCAGGGGATGCTTGAAACCGAAATGCGGGTGGGGAAGGTTAACGTACAGCCAATTGCTAATATTTTGCCCCATCATTTTTGGTTGGGGATGAAGACTAGCTGACTTAACTGTCCTCTTTTTTAGCCATTAGAATAGAGCGACTGCCGCCTTCAATGAGGGTCATTCGTGCCAGATACGTGTGGCCATCTGCTCCCTGTATTTCTGACTTAACGCGTAACTCGCTGCCAGGGTCTTGCAGTATAAAGTCAATCGCTTCTTGATCCTTCAACAGCTTATTGATAGGGTGCCCCACAACTTTGGCATCTGGCAGATCAAATACGTCGCGGGCTGCCTGGTTCAGCAGCAGCAGCTTATCCTCATGGTCAACTACTAAGACTGGGTCATCAATCTGATCCACCACAACCGACAGGGTGACGCGCTGCTGCTCAATGTCTGTATAAATATTGGCGTTGTTGATGGCAATTGTGGCGTATCCGCCCAGGGCAGAGAGGGCACGGGTATCGTTGCTGTCAAACGAAGTTTCTTTCAGCCGATTGGTAACGCCCAACACGCCAATCGGTTTGTTTTGCAGAATGAGCGGCACGTAGATGAGCGATTTGACCAGCAGTGCCGTGTGCGTGCGCTTCCATTGGGAATCGTTGCCGATGGCAATAGCACGCTTGGTTTGCAGCACTTTGCCCGCCAGGCTGTCATTTACGCGCTTGCGCATGGATTGGGCTTTGGAGTCCAGGTTTTTTGAGGCGCGAATGTAAAGTTCGCCCTGTTCCTCATCCAGCAGCATCAGCGACCCTTCTTCTGCACCAACAACGTAAACGGCCGCTTCCACAACGCGGTGCAGCACCTCTTCCAAATCTAAGGAAGAAGCAACTGACTTACCCACACCGTACAAAACGTTCAATTCCTGGGCACGACGCTGTAGCTGCGAATTGCTTTCCATCAGCTGCTGCACTAACTGGTCGCGTTCTCGCTGAAGGCGGCTTTCGCGCAATGCACGGTCTACAGATTCGCTAATTTCATCGGCGTCGAATGGCTTAATGACGTAATCTCGGATGCCCAGGCGGAAGGCCGCAACGGCCGTTTCCTCAGAGCCGTGGGCCGTGGCTAAAATGGAGGGAATTTCTATGCCGCGCTCGCGCAGCTTCTCTAATACTTCTAGCCCAGTTAGACGAGGCATTTGCTGATCCACAATCATCAGGTCTGGTTCTTTAGCAATAGCCATTTCCAGACCCATTAATCCGTTGGAAGCCTGTAAAACTTCGAAGCCTTTCGGCTGCAATATATATTCGCAAAGGAAGTCACGAATTTCTTGTGAATCATCAATGATCAGTACGCGCTCGTACATATAATTCTAGTCCTTAACTGGATGAGTCAATTTTACTATATTACTACTCGCGCCATAAGCATGCAACCATAGAAGTTTACCTCATTTTACAAAATTCAGGCCAGAAAGATGTAACCAATTTTCCCAATAGTTGCTTAAAAAACTTGTCACCCCGATTTGCATGGGATAGCATGACGCCGTGATAGATAAACAATGCAACAAGTACAGCACAACTTTTATTTTGCGCGTCGCCGTATCCATTATATGCGGAATTGCTTTGTTTACGGCATGTGAGAATAGCCAAGAAGTACCACCCATTGTGGTGACAGAGGTTTTTACTATTGCTGGTGAGGAGCTAGTAGTCACGCGAATCTTAGAGCCAACCCCCACTCCTACAACCGTGCCCACACCTGCGGCCGAAAACAGCGAGCCCGTTATATTAGACTTGGCCTTTGTGCGCCAGTCTGTGCCTGATATCGATCCACAAACAACGGCCGATCCAGATGGCATTGATTTGATCGAGAATATGTTTGTGGGCTTGACGCGATACAATCATGAGAGTGACCAGGTGGAGCCGGTGTTGGCGAAAGAGTGGGAAGTATCTGCAAACGGCCGTATCTGGACCTTTCATCTGCGTGACGATATTTCCTGGGTACGGCCGTCCCGGCAAGTTGTTGATGGCTACGTGATCGCGGAGGCGGTTCGCCCTGTTGTTGCCAGTGATGTAGTGTTTGCCATTCAGCGCGCCTGCGCCCGCGAGACTGGCACACCTGATGCTTTTGTGCTTTTTCTCATTGAAGGATGTGAGCAAGTGAACCGCCAGGCGAACGCTACGCCAGCGGATTTAGAGAACATCGGTGTTCAGGCGCTAAACGACACCACCTTACAAATTCAGCTAAATCGCCCGGCCGCTCACTTTTTGACCATTACTACCCTCTGGTTTATGCGGCCGTTGCCCCGTGAACTGTTTGAAAGTGAAGAAATTTATGGTGATGATTGGCAGACGGCCGTTCAGGGAGACGCTCCCTTGCTGACCAGCGGTCCCTTTATGCCGCTGAATGCCAATTTTTCTACTCTCCAACGCAATACCCTCTGGCCGATTCCCTTTCAGGGAAACACAGAAATTGTCAAAATCAACTACGTAGACACAGACTCTATTGCCTTGGGTTTGTGGGAAGCCAAGTCGCTGGACGTAATTGATGCGACCGATATTAATCTGGCCAACGTGGCGAATTCAACTGCGCAACAGGCGCAGGTGGTCAACCAACAAACGGTACTCTATTTAAACTTCAACTTTCAAAGCGGCGTATTTAGAGAGCCAGCAATTCGGCGGGCCTTTAGCGCAGCAATTGATCGTGAAGCGCTGGTAGAGCAGGTGGCCGGTGGTGATGCATTGCCCCTGCGGCACCTCGTTCCCCCGGGGACGTTTGGGGCGCTGCCCGTGGACCAGGTTGGAACTGGCTATAGTCCTGACTTTGCCCGCATTCAAATGGCAGAAAGCGGCTTTGGCAGCTGTCGACTCATGCCAGAAATTCGGTTCATGGTTTCGTCGTCTGATCTTTCTCTGCTGCAGGCGGAGCTGATCATACAAATGTGGATAGAAGAATTGGGCTGTTCTGAGGATCAATTTATCGTTGAACAAGTGCAGTTTGGCACGCTTTTAGCTAATACCCGCGCCGATGCTGGGGCTGCCAGACCAGACATTTGGGAACTGGCCTGGGCTTCGTATTATCCAGATGCCCATAACTGGATGGGTGATTTGATCCACTGCCAGGAAAGCGAGAACCGGGAAAGACGGCCGTGTAGCGAGGTAGATGCTCTGATTGAGCAGGCGGCGGCTACGGTTGATGCGGCAGAACGCCAGGCGCTTTACCGTCAAATTGAAAATCTGTTGTTTGATAATGAGGGGATATTCCCTGTAGCGCCGCTGTACGTGCGGGGGGATACGATCCTGGTGCAAAACTGGCTGACTTTCCAACCAGCCTCGTTTGGCGGCGAACAGTATGACAGCTATGAGATTGATGTGGCTCGCAAAGAGCTAGAGCGGAGTCGTTCAGGATAATGTCTGACGAGTGGACGGAGTTTAACGTTTGGGCAGAGCAGCTTGGTGCGACGCTAACGCCGCAGCAGGTGGACCAGTTTGCCCATTACCAGGCGTTGCTCTTAGAGTGGAACGCGCGCATGAATTTAACGGCCGTACGTAAACCGGCCGAGATACGCATTCGTCATTTTTTGGATTCCCTCAGTTGTGCCAGGGTGATGGGAAATCTGAACGGCCGTAGCCTGATCGATATTGGCACGGGTGCCGGTTTTCCTGGCCTGCCTCTCAAAATATTGTTTCCCCAGCTTAAGCTCACGCTGGTAGAAAGCGTCGCCAAAAAGGGACAGTTTTTGCAGGCCGTTATTGATGCACTGTCTCTGGACGATGTCAATGTGCTGCTGGAACGCGCCGAACTGCTGGGGCAGCAGCCGCAGCACCGGCAGCAGTATGACTGGGCTACCGCGCGCGCCGTAGCCGAGCTGCGGGTGTTGGTAGAATATTTATTGCCACTGTGTCGCGTTGGGGGGAAAGTGCTGGCCCAAAAAGGGGAAGGCGTTCACGAAGAGGTGGAGAAGGCTGCTGAGGCCATCAAGCTCTTGGGAGGGGGAGAGCCGGAGTTGAGCCAGGTAATGTTGCCCCTAAAAGAGCAGCCGCACTATTTTGTGGTGATAAGCAAGCTGGCCGATACGCCAGCGAAATATCCCCGTCGTGTTGGGGTGCCGGGTAAACGGCCGTTGTAATTACTCATGGCGCATTTGGTCGCGAGGGATTTGTATGCGATACAGCCTTTCTGGCTCGTCTTTGCCCCGAATTTCTACAGCCCCCATCGGTACAAGAGGATTGATTTGTAAAAGCGAGTTTGAATCGATCTCTAGATTCTCGTACACGCTTTCTGAAATAACGATTTGTCCGTCGGTGGCAATATCCACCAGGCGGTGGGCAGTGTTCACCGCGTCGCCTACCATGCGGAACGTCATCCGGGTTTCTGCGCCCACGTTGCCCACAATAACGTTGCCCTGATCAATGCCAATGCCCATACCAAAGCTGGACGTTAAGCCTTCAAATAGCTCCACGCGCAGCGCGTTAAAGCGTTGGTGCATGGCAACGGCCGTTTCCAGTGCGCGGCTAGAAGCGTCTGCCTGATCAAAAGGTGCATTGAAGGCAACCAGAATTTCATCCCCCGTCAATTCAAAGATGGTGCCTTCGAATTTGTAGACGACCTCCGTCATTTGGGTGAAAAATTCATTGAGGCGGGCAATCACCTCATTTGGTTCCACCAGCCGAATAAAGCGGGTAGAGCTGCGCAGATCGGCAAACATCACAACTGCATGACGCCGCTCTCGTCTGGCCATCAGCCCTGGCTCGTGCGACAGTACGTAATCTACCAGGCTGGGGCCCATGTACCGGGAAAAGGTTTCTTTAATTTCCTGCTTTTTGCGTCTTTCTTCTGCCAGCCGAAACTCTTCAATTCTCTTTAGCTCAGTGATATCCTGCAATACGGCCGCATATCCCACCCCCTGAATCGGCGAAACGCTGGTGAAAAGCGTGTTGCCATTTTCCAGGCTTATTTCTTGGGCGTTGGCATGATGGCTGCCGTTGCTATAGGCTTTCAGCAGCACGCTAAGGGGCTTAACGTCCCCAATGTACCTTCCGGCCACATCTTTTGCCTTCAGATTAAAAAGCCGCTCTGCTGCCTGATTAATCAAGGAGATATTCCAGTTTTCATCCGTGGTAACAATGGCGTCTGTGGCCTGGCCTAAAATGGCTTCTAGCTTGCGCCGCTCTTCGCTGATTTCAGTGAAAAGATGGGCATTGGCAATGGCCGTAGAGACAGTGCTGCCCAGGGCAATCAGCAATTCACGGTGTTCCTCGGTAAAATAGCCGACTTCGGGATGGTTCAAAATGAGGATGCCCACAATGCGGTCAGAGCCAATCAGCGGCACGCCAATAGCTGATCCGGCTTCCCCTTCATCATCCGGCAGCGTCACCCAGCGGGCATCCTGGCGAATATCGTGAATGATTTCGCTTCGTTTGTGGGTTACCAGCCAGCCCCCAAGACCTCGGGTCATCACTTCTTGCGTAACGCGATCGCTTATTTCGATGGGGGAGCCTGCCCGAACAATAAATTTGTGGTACACCTGCCCCTGTTCGTTCAGCAGCATGATGTTGCCTTTGGTTGCTCCGACGGCCGCCTGGGTTTGGGTAATGATGGTAGACATCATCGATTCCAGGTCTAGCTGGGTGCTAACAGCGCGGCTAATGTTGTATAGCAACTGTAAGCGATGCCGCTCTTCTTCCAAGTTCATGCGAGCCCGCTTGAGCTGGATCAGGGTTCGCACACGCACTAGCAGCTCCTCGCGAATGTGGGGGCGCGAGAGAAATTCATCGGCACCGGCTTTTTTACCCTCTATGCGGGATTCTACTTTGCTTAAAGCGGTGATCATGATGATGGGAATAAGATGCGTACTGGGGTCGCCTTTGAGGATTTTGCAGACTTCAAACCCATTGATGTCTGGCATCATAACGTCCAGCAAGATGAGGTCGGGATCGTGTTCCTGGGCCATAGCGATGCCATCTTGCCCGCCGCTGGCTTCTAGGATAGTGTGCCCATCTAGCCTTAGCTGTGATGAAAGAAGCAGCCGATTTTCGCGCATGTCGTCAATAATAAGAACGACAGAGGATTCGTAGTGGTTAGGGTTCACAATACTGTTCATTTGATTAAAGGCGACTACGACGTATGTATGTAATCGGCAAAAAAGGTTATAGAAAACCCACGGAATAGAACGGGTACCCTTTAGGAAACACCAAGTTTCTTGTTAGTTACATTACATTGATACGGCCGTTTTCAACTTCCATGCGTGTAGCCTGTCTTAAAAATGTTTCTGTAAACATGCCTGGGTCTGTTGCTGTTAAAATGGCTTGTGTCGTTTCAGTAATGGAATTGAGCAAGGCACTACGCCGCTGTTCGTCTAATTCTGCCACTACTTCATCGAGTAGTAAAATTGGGCGTTCACCAGTAACCGTTGTCATCCAGTTGATTTCGCCCATTTTTAAGGCCAGGATGGCGGTGCGCTGCTGGCCGCGCGAACCGAAGCTGCCTAAGGAACGGCCGTTTAACTGAAAAGACCAATCATCCCGGTGCGGACCAATTGTTGTTGCCCCTCGTGCAATATCCGTTGCTAAAGATTCTTCCAACAGTTTAGCAAAACGTTCTGTAACTCTTTCTGACTGTCCTTGATGAATTTCCAACCATTCACCTAACGCCCTTGGATTAAGGTCATCTCTAGAAGCAATCTTGCTCTTCTTTATATTGAACCGGGGCAAATAAACCAGGCGAATTGACTCTCGCCCTTCCGTTAATGTTTCGTAATGAATCCGCTGCGTTTCCCGGCTAATGTTGTCCAAAAATTTGGCCCTACGCAAAAAAATTTCGCTGCCCAAAGTCACCAGCTTTTCCGTATAAATAGGGAGTACGTCTCGGCCTGTTTGCTCTTCGGCAATTTGTCGAAGCACAGCGTTACGCTGCTCCAATACCTTATTGTAATTGGATAAGGTGCGACAGTAAACCGGATCAATCTGACACAGTGTAATATCTATGTAGCGGCGGCGATTGGCGGGGGAGCCAGTAAGCAGCTGAACATCTTCGGGCAGAAAAAGTACGACCCGTAGCGCGCCCAGCAAATCCATCAGGCGCACCTTGCGCCGATCTAGCAAAGCCTCGCGGCGAAAGCTGTAGTTGCGATTGCGGGAAGAGACGGCTTTTTGTTCTTGAATGAGGCGCATTTCCAGGTGATGCGTTTGTTGAGCGGTTGCCACCGTGGCTACCAGACGCCCTACGGTTACAGGCTCTTCTGCCTGGGCCGCGGTCCAGTTTAGCAGCTGGGCGTCATTGTCGGCGTGGGGGGAGCGCGTCGTGGCAAGATAGTAGATAGCTTCGAGAAGATTGGTTTTGCCCTGGGCATTGTTGCCGTATAACAAAACAGGCCCTTGCGGAAGCGAGAGTTCTAAACGGCCGTAATTACGAAAGTTGGTCAATGATAGATGGGTGATATGCATGCGTGCTTATTACTGCTCACTTCCAGGTGGTTACGACTACTCACATTTATCTATGAGCTATCAATGTCAATACAGTAGAATTTGATGAATTTTAACATAAGGCCCCGGCAAAGCATAAAGGACGGGTCCCAGATTGATGATATTTCCGCAGGCTGCGCAATTTGTGCATGAGCGTACCAAAGTGCTGTTTGGCTGGTTGCCTTGCCTATCCCATCATGCTATCCTACAGCGGCATGGCGCGTAGGCGGCAGCGGTCAATTCTTTACAGGTGGTTTCGGCCGTTTGCCTTCAACTGCGTGCTCCAAATATCGTTTGCGTTTCACAAGGAGTCAGTATGGTGCAAGATAACGGTAACGGCCGTTCCCCACTGCGTTTAATTCTCCTCTTTCTTGTTGTAATCGTCTTACCGCTCGCGGTAGGGCTTTTCCTGGCGCCCCGGCTCGTCCCCAAGCCGCAAATTGGCGTCATTCGGCTTAATTATGAAATCTCCAATGCCACCGCTTTTGAGTTTCGTGAGCAGCTCACCTATGCCCGAAACAACCCGGCCATAGAGGCCGTTGTTATCATCATCAACAGCCCGGGGGGCACCGCCTCAGATAGCGAAGATCTCTATTTGGACGTGCTGGCGGCACGGCATGATTTGCCCGTTGTGGCAACCGTAGACTTTTTGGCTGCCAGCGGTGCCTATTACATCGCCTCAGCAACGGATGCCATTTACGCCAAGCCCGGCTCCGCTATCGGCAGCATTGGCGTGATAAGCTCCTTGCCAGATGAGCCCTTTTTGGAAGAAGAAATCTTGACCACTGGCCCGTACAAAGCCTTTGGGGGAACCCGCGACGGCACCATCCGCCGGGCTGAAACGCTAAAGTTTGCCTTTCTACAGGCTGTAGCCAACGGGCGGGGTGAAAACCTAAACGTAGACCTCGATTTATTGTCACGCGCCGAGATATTTGACGGCGTACGCGCCCTGGAAATGGGGCTGATCGATGGCATTATTTCAACCAGCGAGGCGTTTGACAAAGCGGCCGAATTGGCCGGTATCCGTAATTATGAAGTGGTAGAGCTCTATCCACTGACGTTTGGTGAAGACGGGCCAGTAAGTTTGGGCACTTATCAGGTTCCTGCTATTGATCAGGAGAAGCTGTGGGCCACTCCGGCTGATCTGCCGCCGGGCATTTATTACCGCTATATGGAACTGCCCGCCAATCAGTAAAAGATGCTGTCATACTGTAATCGAGTCATCGTGCTGAAACAAAAGAAATTTCTCACTTACTCCATTACCAACCTTCTTCTTTAGGATTTAAATATGCGCCGAGGAATAATTCTACTGTTTGTTTTTGTCTTGCTGCTCCTGGGGCCAACGGCCGTTCGCTATCTGCAATTTTACAGGCTGGGAGGGGTCGATAGGGCCGAGCCGCCCAGCTATGATGTGGCCGCTGCGGTAGAAAGCGTGCCTACGCCTGCCTCTGCCTCCTTTGTAGATACGCCGGAAACGTTTGGGGGGCTGGTGCTGCTCGATCAGGCTCACGACAACGCTTTTACCCTAGACGAGATTGGCTATTTGGACGGCCGTATTGCCGCGCGGGGTGCCGAGATGATTTCCTATACTGGGGGCGATCTGGCTACGGCACTGCGCGCAGTCAATGCCTATGTCGTTATCACCCCGCTTGAGCCCTACACGCCAAAAGAAATCCAGGCGGTGGAAAGCTTCGTGCGGCGCGGCGGTCGCCTGCTGCTGCTGGGCGATCCCACAAGGTATAATGTCGTTGTTGAAGAAGATCTGTTCACCCTGAATGTTTTCATCGAAACAGACAAGATTCCGCTGAACAGCCTGGCCAACACGTTCGACATCATTTTTAACGGCGATTACCTCTACAACACCAGCGAAAACGAAGGCAACTTTCGCAACATCATTGTCAATGAAGCAGGCTTTGCCGAAAGTGCGCTCACGGCCGATTTAGAGCAGGTAGTATTGTACGGCGCGCACTCGCTACAGGTAGGCGCTGGGGCAGAGTCGCTATTCGCTGGCGATGACAATACCTGGTCTTCGGCCACCGACAGGCCCGGCGGCCTGACCATGGCAGCTACAGCGGTCAATGGGCAGGTATTGGCCGTTGGTGACATTCAGTTTTTGATGGAGCCTTATTTTACCGTGCTGGACAACGGCCGTTTCATCGCCGAAATTGCCGACTTCCTCACACAACCTGTACAGCGAGACTATACCGTCGCCGACTTCCCCTACTTTTTCGGCCAGAAGATTGACCTGGTTTACACGGGTTCACCCCAGCTAGGCCCAGACGCTTTCGATGAAATAATTACCCTTCAGGCCAGCCTGCGCGAAGCGGAAAAAGAGCTCAGCCTCTCTACTGTCGAAAGCCAGAGCGGGGATGCCATTTACCTGGGTCTGTTTAATCAGGCTGATGACGTAGCCGAACTGTTGGCCGATGCGGGCATTACGCTTGTTGTTGACCCCCCGATTTTGACCGAAGCAGAAACGGCCGTGCTGGAAGATGCGGAAAGCGACGAGGCAGACAGTGAAAGTGAAGAGGAAGCCGAGGCCGAAGAAACAGATGAAGATACGGACGAAGAAGCTTCTGATGATGCTGAAGACGAACCAGCAGCAGAAAGCTTCGACCGGCTGATTCAGTCTGCCCTGGGTAACGTGCAAATGTCTGGCACCGCCCTGATTTTGCTAGACGAAAGCGGCAGCGAGCGTCGCTTGTTGGTGCTGGCCGCCAGCAAAGAAGGATTGGAAAGCGCTGTTAATCGCCTGCTGGATCTCATCCCCATTAACGCCGACTATGCCCTGGCCGACTGCTTGCTGCAAGACAACCTGGCCCTCTGCCCGACTGGAGTTACTGACGAAGAGGTAGAGCCAGAGCTGATAACCGGTGGTCAGCTAGAGGCCGCAGAAGATGAGGCAGAAGACGAAACAGACGAAACAGACGAAGCAGAAGAGGAAGAAGACGAGCCAGCAGAACCCTCTGGCGAGGATATCGAGGCGACGGACCAGGGCAGCATTGGTCTTGGCGAGACGGTAGAAGGTACCCTGCCGGAAAATGAAGCCTATAGCTGGACCTTCTCAGATGGCCCGGCCGTGATTGACGTCACCATAACCAGCGGTGAAGATTTAGACGCCGTGCTGGAGCTCTACGATCCGGAAAATGGACTGTTGGCCTCATCTGATTCAGGTTTTACCGGTGAGGATGAAGCCATTATTGGTGTGGAAATTCCTGATGATGGGAGTTACACAATCGTGCTGAGCGATTTCTTTGATAATGGCGGTGAGTTTGTTCTGACTGTGGAGGCTTCTGAAGAGGCCCCGGCCGAAGAAGATGACGAAGAGGATGAAAGCAGCGAGGATGTTACTATTTTCCTGTTTGTGGATGATGATGGAGAACCAATAGAAAGTGGTTTTACCAGCCAGACCGAATTGGAAACCCTGCTGGAAGAGACATACACGGTACAAACCTGGGTTTCTACTGTTGATGGCCCCCTAACGCTGGAGGCATTGGAAGATGCTGACTTGCTTATTTGGGATTCCGGCGACTATCTGGAAGCGGAAGGCTTCTTCGATGAAGATACAATTGTTATCTTCGAATACCTGGACACTGGTCGCCCCATCATGGTGACAGGCTCTTCCCCCACTATTTTTGGCGATATTGGGCTTTCTTCTGTGTCCGACCTGGAGTTTGCTGGCGACGACGAGATTCTGTTAGAGGGCTTCACCGCTGGTATTGCCATTGAGCTAGATGGCCCCCACGACTTCATCTTCGCCGACTTCTTGGCAGAGGATCTGGATGCAAATTCCACAGCCTTTTTGGTCCGTGGTCCCAACAGCGACGACAGCGGCAATGTGATTGGCCTGGCCTCGTTTGATGAGCTAAACAACGACCAGCAGTCCATTTTTCTGCTGATGCCGTTTTCCCTTTTGCCAGAAGATGTACAGGAGCCGCTGCTGGCTAACATGCTCACCTGGTTTGGCTTTGCCGAGCCCTAAGCCAGAACTACGCTGGACTTGGGTTAGCGTGCAGTTTGTGTTGGACAAATTTCTGTATTTCGTGGGTAACTCTGGTTGGTTCTGGGCTGCGGAAGGGATAGAATAGGGCCATGGAGCAACCCGATATTATCTTCATTGTCCTTGATACCCAGCGGGCCGACAGGTTGGGCTGTTATGGGCATCGCAAAGCAATCACCCCCAATCTCGATCAGTTTGCCGCTGGTGGCGTGTTGTTTGAACAGGCAATCTCCCCGGCTCAATGGACTATTCCCAGCCACGCCTCCATGTTTACGGGTCTATACCCTACGGCCCATCAGGTAACCCAATCTTCGCAAAGTCTTTCGGCAGAACGGCCGCATCTTGCCGAACTATTGCGTGATTCCGGTTACCAGACGGTTGCCTTTTGCAATAACCCGCTAGTCGGCATTTTGAATAACGGCTTCAAGCGCGGTTTTCAGACATTTTACAACTATGGGGGCGCTATCCCCAGCGTGCCGGGCGACTCTTCTACGCTGCCCCGGCCCTTACGTCGCCTGCTGGAAAGCTACACCCAGTTCTTGCGCCGCATCTCCTATCCCGTTCAAAACTTTTTCGGTCAATCCGATCTGGCCTTTCGGCTATCGCTCAACGCCTGGTTTACCCCCATTTGGTCGCGCGTGGCCAACTTTAAGGGGCAAAATGAACGGTCGGTGCGGGATTTAACCCATTATTTCCAGGCGCGGGAACAGAAGGGTGAGGAACGGCCGTTATTCCTGTTTCTCAACCTCATGGAAACCCATTTGCCCTTTACCCCGCCGGCCGACTTTATTGATCAGGTCGCGCCCTACCTGCGCCGCAGCAAAGAGGCGCGCACCATCATGCGCCGCTGGAATCGGGAGGCGTATCGCTGGGCTGCGCCGCTGTCTGAGCCGCTCTCTGATTTAGAAGCGCAGGTGCTCAGCGATCTGTATGATGCCGAGGTGGCCTACCAGGATGCTTATTTAGGCCAGCTGCTGGCACAATTGGGCAAGCGGGCCAACGCCGAGAACACGCTGACGATTATTGTGGCTGATCACGGCGATGGGCTGGGCGAGCATGGCTACATGGGCCACGCCTTTGTCGCGTACCAGGAGCTGCTGCACGTGCCGCTGATGATGCAGTGGCCGCGCCGCTTCAAAGAGCCGGTTCGCATTCAAGCGCCCGTAAGCACGCGTCGCGTCTTCCACACCATGCTAGATGCGGCTGGGCGCCTGCCCAAGACGGCTGCTGTGGACCCGGTGCAGGTGCGCGGCTTGACGCTGGCCAATTCGGTGGCAGGGCGCGATCCGGAGCAGGTGGCCTACAGTGAAGTGTATCCGCCGCTCACTTTTGTGCGGGCCATTGAAAAGCGCCAGCCAGAGCTGCTGGAAGCGTTTCGCTGTTTGGCCGTGCGGCGGGCTGTCGTGCAACAAAATGTCCTGGCTGACAGCGGGCCGCACAAGCTGATTCAGGTGGATGAAAAGCTGGACGAACTTTTCGATTTGGCCGATGATCCGTTAGAATCAGAGAATCTGCTGGCAGAACGGCCGTCCGTCACGGAAGCCATGCAGAAAGAGCTAAGCAGAATGATTACGGCCGTTTCTCAACAAAAAGCACAGGTGACCGCTGGCAGCCAGGTAGAGCTCGACGAAAACATGACGCGCCGTCTGCGGGCTCTGGGGTACATTGATTAAAGTGAGCCACAAAAATATAGAATTGGCCCAGACTTGCGTAATTCGTGGATTTGTCTAATTCGTGATAAAACAACGAAGTTAACATTCTAAACAGAGAGGGAATATACAGATGTTTGATGCAATCAATATTAACCGGGTCGCCTTTGAGATTCCGCTGCCCCAATTTATGCAAAATTGGTTTCCTAACCTGGGAGCAACTTTGCCAATTTATTGGTACGGAATCATCATCGTTATTGGCATTGCTCTGGGCGCCTGGTGGGCAGCTCGCGAGCTGCAAAAGCGCCAGCTAGGCGTTAAAGCAATTGACGAGTTTTACAATGGGCTGATTATTGTTGTATTTGCTGGCTACCTTTTCGCCCGCCTGACCTATGTGATTTTAGACGTTATTGACGGGGCGCAATACAGCACGCTGGGGCAGGTGCTTAATTTCCGGGCCGGTGGCGTCAATATTTTGGGGGGCTTTGTTGGGGCAGCATTGGTTGGCTGGATCTACGTTACCTGGCGGCGGCTCAAGTTTTGGCACTATGCCGATGTGGCTGGCCCAGCGCTGCTGCTGGCTCAGGCAGTGGGCCGTTGGGGCAACTTTATCAATCAGGAGCTGTACGGTCCCCCGACAAATTCGTCCTGGGGCATACTCATCGAGCCACAGTTTCGGATAGCGCAGTACAGTGATTTATCGGTCTATCCAGCCGATACGACCCGCTTTCACCCCACGTTTTTATATGAATCCATTGCGCTGTTTTTAGGCTTTTTACTGTTGGCGTGGCTAAACGGCCGTTATCGCCACAAATGGGAGCCAGGAACGCTGTTTGGCCTCTTCCTCATCTGGTGGGGCGGCAACCGTACCTGGATCGAATTCTTTCGTCCGGATCAAACGACCATCGGCAATTCTTTCATTACTTATTCTATGCTGGCCGCTTTTGTGCTGGCACTGGTGGGCGTTTGGCTGGTGCTCAAGAAAATGGATCGGCTGCCAGAAGCGGTTGGCAACAGGCGTAAGCGCCCCATCAAGCCCAAACCACGCCGCAACTAGTTCGGTTATCAGTATTCAGCATTCGGTAAGCAGTAACTGATTACCGAATACCGACCGCGGCTCAACGACAACCGATCCCGGCCTCCCACGGCGACGTATTTCAGACAAATTTGTACCTTTGCAGCCGAGCTTGTTAATCAGGTCATCGCATTAGATGATGGCCCCATTTAGCAAGCTCGGTTTTTGTTTATGGCATGTTGCAAGCATTTAGACCCTAAGGGTTTTGTCTGTTGACCCAAACCATGAGAAAGAAAAACCCTTAGGGTCTCCAGGCAAGAACACGAGGAGCAAAAAAAAAGATGGTAATTGCTGAAAAAGTAGGCGCTTTGGCGCTGACGTTTGATGATGTCCTACTGACTCCCGGATACTCTGAAGTTTTACCGGCCAACGTGGATTTAAGAACCCGCCTGGCCGGTAATTTGTATCTGAATATACCGCTGTTGTCGGCGGCGATGGACACGGTGACAGAAGCGCGGCTGGCGATTGGCCTGGCGCGGCTGGGCGGTATTGGCGTTATCCACCGAAACCTGTCGCCAGAGGAGCAGGCGGAAGAGGTGGACAAGGTGAAGCGCTCTGAAGCGGGCATGATTGTGGACCCCGTTACCCTGCACGCCGACAACACCCTGGCCGACGCCGAAGCGCTCATGAGCCGGTACCACATTTCTGGCGTGCCCATCACCGATGACGCGGGCAAGCTGGTGGGCATCCTGACCAACCGAGACACCCGCTTTGTGGAGCCAGGTCCGCAGCCCGTGTCTGAATTTATGACCAGCGACGGGCTGATTACGGCAAAGGTGGGCACCACGCTGGAAGAGGCCAAAGAGATTCTGCACCGCCACCGTATCGAAAAGCTGCCTTTGGTGGATGAAGACGGCTACCTCAAGGGCCTGATCACGGTGAAGGACATTCAAAAAAAGCTGAACTATCCCATGCAGGCGGCGGATGCAAACGGCCGTCTTCTCTGTGCCGCTGCCATTGGGGTGGGAGATACCGGGCTGGAACGTCTGGACTTACTGGTGAAGGCTGGGGTTGATGTCGCCGTCATCGACACGGCACATGGCCACACGGCCCTGGTGCTGCAAACCGTGCGCGAGGCCAAAAATCGCTACCCCAACCTGCCCATTATTGCCGGGAATGCGGCTACGGCCGACGGCGTGCGTGATCTGGTAGATGCCGGGGCCGATGCGGTAAAGATCGGCATTGGGGCTGGCTCCATTTGTACCACGCGGGTGGTGGCTGGCGCGGGGATGCCCCAACTAACGGCCGTTTTGGAAAGCGCAGCCGAATGTCACAAGCACGACGTGCCCTGCATTGCCGATGGGGGCATCAAATACAGCGGTGACATTGTAAAGGCCATGGCTGCCGGGGCAGATGCGGTGATGCTAGGCTCTATGCTGGCCGGGCTGGAAGAAAGCCCCGGCGACATTATCTTGTATGAGGGGCGGCGCTACAAAGTGTATCGCGGCATGGGCAGCCTGGGCGCCATGCAGGGGCACGGGGCCGACCGCTACGGCAGCGGCGTGCCTGCCAGTCGCTCCGTGCGCACCGACCGGGACAAGCTGGTGCCAGAAGGCGTAGAAGGGCAGGTGCCGTACCGGGGCAATTTGGCCGACGTGACCTACCAGCTCATGGGCGGCCTGCGCTCTGGCATGGGCTATGTTGGCGCAGCCAATTTAAAGGAGCTGCACGAAAAAGCTCGTTTCATCCGCATTACTAACGCGGGCCTGCTGGAAAGCCATCCTCACGGCGTTTTGGTGACCAAAGAAGCGCCAAATTACCAGGTGCGACGTTAGACGTTAGCTTTTAGATTGGTCCAATCCTTCAGTCATGCTCAGGAAAAGCCTGCAAAATTGGACCAATCTCAGCATAAATCATGACTTTTACACACAACACCTTCATTTCACCTTTCACCTGGCGCTATGGCAGCGAGGCGATGCGCCACATTTGGTCTGAAGAAAACAAGCGGCGGCTGATGCGGCGCGTCTGGGTGGCGTTGGCTACAGCCCAGCACCAGGCAGGGCTGGTCTCCCAGGCGCAGCTGGCCGACCTGCAGGCCCACGCCGGGCAGATCGACATTGAGCGCGCTCTGGAAATTGAAAAAGAGACGCGGCATGACGTCATGGCCGAAATTCGCACCTTTGCCGAGCAGTGTCCGGTGGGCGGCGGCATTATTCATTGGGGGGCCACCAGCGCCGATATTACGGACAATGTAGACGTGCTGCGCCTGCGCGAAGCGGCCGTTTTGCTACAGGAGCAGCTTAAGCAATTACTCACTCACCTGGCAGATCGCATTGAGGAAACGGCCGCACTGCCCACCATGGCCCACACCCACATTCAGCCAGCCGAACCCACTACCCTTGGCTATCGCTTCGCCGTCTACGCCCAGGACTTGCTAGAAGACTATCAAAGTCTCCAATCTTTAATCGCCAATCTTCGTGGCAAAGGCCTTAAAGGCGCGGTAGGTACGCAGGCTGGCTACGATGAGCTGTTGAACGGCACAGAGATGGATGCTCTGCAAATGGAAGCAGCGGCGATGGGCGTGCTGGACCTGCCTTACTTCCCCATTGCGACGCAAACCTATACGCGCCAGCAGGATTTGCGCGTGCAGCAGGTGCTGGCTGGCATTGCCGCCTCGCTGCACAAGTTTGCCCTGGATTTTCGCGTCTTGCAGTCGCCGCCGTTTGGCGAATGGGCCGAGCCGTTTGGCAAAAAGCAGGTAGGCTCCTCAGCGATGCCCTTCAAGCGCAATCCGATTAACACGGAAAACATCTGCTCGCTGGCGCGCTACGTGGCCGGGCTGCCTGCCGTGGCCTGGGACAATGCCAGCCAGGCCATTTTGGAGCGCAGCCTGGACGATTCAGCCAACCGGCGCTTGTTTCAGGCGGAGGGCTTTTTAGCAACCGACGAACTGCTGCGCCGGGGCACGCGCATTGTGGCTGAGATGGTGATTGATGAGGAAGCGATTGCTCGCAACATGGCGATTTATGGCCCTTTTGCCGCTACAGAGCGCGTGCTGATGGCGCTGGTAGCCGCCGGGGCCAGCCGCCAGGATGGGCACGAGTGGATTCGTGAAGCCAGCTTGCGGGCCTGGGGAGCCATGCGTGACGGCCGTTCTAATCCGCTGGTTGAATTGCTAACTGATGACGAAAGAGTCACGCATTTCTTGGCCGGGCAACAGGTGCGAGAGTTAATGAAGGCAGAGGGGCATGTGGGAACGGCCGTTACGCGTGCCCGCTCCTTTGCCCAAACCGTTAGAGCTGCGCTGGATTCAGCCAATTAACAGAGGATAACCTGCTTGCCCGAGTACACAGGTCAAGTTATATCCACGCTGTGTATCCAGATACAACCCCAAAAACTTACTTTTTTGCTAAGGTGTAGCGGTATTGAGCTGCTCGTTTTCCGCATGCTCAAATTTATCAATTTACTGGCCTGACCATTGGTTGTTTTTGTTTATTGTTGGCTGTTAGAGTCGGGCAGGTTACCTCCCTGAAGCAGAATAATCACGGCTAAGTAACCACCCTATACAAACAAGTAAGTGGAGGTATATTATGGACGAGTTAACATTTGTTTTTGGTGCAGAAGTTCATTGCCTGGATGATAATTTTGGTAAGCTAAGCAAATTGGTGATTGAGCCAGAAAACCTTCAGATTGTAGAGCTCATTGCCGAGAATGGTTTAATAGTTAAGCGGGCTCGTGTCATTCCCTTGGACAAGGTGTCCTCCATTGCCGATGATGGTATCTTTCTCACCCTGACCAAGGATGAAATGCTGGGCCTGCAAGAATACCGCGAGACGCATATGGAAAGGCCCGCTGAAAACGCGCTGAGCGGCTCTTTCACCTCGCCAGACGGAATGACGTCTGCTCAGCTAGTGCCAATGGTTCATGAAACGATTCGAGAAGGCGTTTCGCCTAAGATGAAGATTCTTTCTGGGCATACGGCCGTAGAAAATGACGGTACCTCGCTGGGCAAGCTACATGCCGTAAACGTTTATACACCTGATCGTAAAGTTAGCAGTCTCGTTGTTCGTCATGGATTGGTCTTTACTGAGGTCGAGACAGTCCCTGCGCACGAGATCGACAGCCTGGCAGAGGATGTTGTTACGCTCGGCGTAAAAGAGCCTGTGCCCAATCTATTGTCTAAAAACTCCTAAAACTACCCTTCAACCTGTTTTCCCTCCCCATAGTTGTTGCCTGACTGGTTTTTAACCTAGACGAAGCCAGTCAGGCATGTTTACATAATAACGAGTGTAAATAATTGAATAATAAGGAAGTATCATGACGCTTGCTGGTCTGACACCTGAACAAATAGTGTTGCTGCTAATCCTGTTGATTGTCTTTCTTCTGCTGTTTACCGAAAAGATTCGCATTGATATTACGGCCATTCTGGCCATTGTTGCCCTGGCGGCGTTTGGAATATTAGAACCTGAAGAAGCATTGTCTGGCTTTAGCAGCGAACCTGCCATTGTGGTCGCGGCCGTATTTGTGTTGAGCGGCGGCTTGTATTACACGGGCCTTTCAGAAAAGTTGGGCAGCCTGATCGGCAAGATGGCAGGCGAAGGCTATAGTCGGATGATCGCGGTGGTGATGACGGCCGTTTCTGCCCTATCTGCCTTTACCCACCACCTGACTATAACGGCCGTGATGCTGCCCGTCACCCTCAGGCTCAGCCGCGAGCACAACATCCCTCCCTCCAAGCTGCTCATGCCCATGTCCTTTGCTGCCTCATTGGGTACTACTATTACCATTATTGGTGCTCCGGCCTTTCTCATTGCCGATCGCCTGCTGCGCCAGGCGGGGCACTCTGGCCTGAGCATCTTTTCTATTGCGCCTATTGGCCTGGCGCTGTCGCTTGTTGGGGTGCTTTATGTGCTGCTCGTTGGGCGTTTTCTTTTGCCAGAGCGCCATGGAGACGATGATGGCAAAGACAGGTTTAGCCTGGAAGGTTACTACACGGAGATTCTCGTTTCTGAAGAGTCTGCCATTGTAGATAAGCAAATGGATGAGATAGAAGCGGATGAGAATTTGCCGTTCCAGGTGGTGGGCTGGCTACGACGCGGCCGTCCACGCAGCAAGCCCTACGGCATGAAGCGGCTAAGAGCGGGTGACGTGCTGCTGGTGCGCACGACCAACGAGGGATTTGCCACCATCGAACAAACTCCTGGCCTCAACCTGCTGCCCATCAGCAAATTTGCCGATGGCACGATGGCCTTTGGGGAAAACGGAGATGAAGAGTCGGAAAAGTTGGTGCAGGCCGTTGTGGCACCAGGGTCTGATCTGGTGGGGCGCACCATTAGCAAGGTTAACTTTTTGGAGCATTACGGCATGATTGTAGTGGGCATTTGGCGGCAGAAGTCCTGGCTGCGCACCCAGCTGGCGCGCGTACGCCTGCGGGCTGGAGACGTACTGGTTCTGCTGGGCGACAATGAAGCCTTTCGGCGGGCCGCCGACAATCGCTCCTTCTTGCTGCTAGTTCCTTTTCGCAGCCAAACTATTATGCGCCATAAAGCGCCGCTGGCCGGGCTCATCATGCTGGTTAGCGTTCTGCTGACAGCCTTTAATATTTTGTCGGTGGAGATTGCCCTGCTGGCCGGGGCCGTGATCATGGTGTTGAGCGGCTGTTTATCTTCGGCACAGGCTTACCGCTCCATAGACACTCGCATTTTTGTCTTTATTGCCGGGGCCATTCCCCTGGGCCTGGCGATGGAAAAAACGGGCACTTCTAATTTGCTCGCCAGCGGATTGGAGCAGCTCATAGGTGGCTGGCACCCGGCCTGGGCGCTGGTGCTGCTTTTTGTTACGGCCGCACTCATCACGCAGCTCATGTCAGACGCGGGCACAACGGCACTCATCGGGCCGGTGGCCATTTCGCTGGCGCAAATCATGGGCCAACCGCCGGAGCCGTTTATTGTGACGGTGGCGATGGCGGCCGTGGCCTCGTTTTTGACGCCGATCGGTCATCATGGCAACCTGCTCATCTACGGCGCGGCCGATTACCAATTTTCGGACTTTTTAAAAGTCGGTTTACCGTTGACCGTTTTAGTGGGTGTGGTAACGGCCGTGCTGGTCCAGGTCCTTTGGGCAGTGTAACAATTTACCCGATCTGTTAGAGATATGTACAGCCTGGCTTTTTGCCCAAAACAAGCCGGCATGGTTAAATCTGGCGCATGGGTAATTTGGTGATCTTGTCAGCGTATCAGGCCAGACCGTTACTACATGCCAGGGGCCAAGGACAGAAAGAGGTTGAAAGCTCAGCGGATTTGGGCCTTACTTTGGCTTTGTTTACCCTATCAGCTGAAGGTGTATGTCTGCCCGACGGCCAAATGCTGGGCTGGGATGTCATTGAAGAGATTACTGCCAATGACACCGCCTGTTTCCGTATTGAGGAGAATGAGGCACACAGGCTCAAATTTTTCTCTTCCAGCACCAATCGCGCCTACAGCCTGATGCCCACGGAGAGCGCGCCCA
>JBHIWP010000022.1:0-32668 GCA_041987425.1 Promineifilaceae bacterium (SeqCode)
GGCATATTCCCAGCCCGCAATGTCCAGCGCCTCGAATGCCTTGTTGGTAAAGTCGGCCGGATGGCCAACCTGAATGTAGCGATGGTCGATAACGGCCGTAAACAACATGTCGGCCATTTGCTGGGGCGTAGCGCCCGCTTCGATAGCGGAGATAATACACCGCTCCGCGCCCTCGTCGTCGCGCACCTGAATGAACTGGCGGAACCAGCGCTTGAGCGTGGGGATGTCGGCGGCTGTGTCTGGCAACGGCCGTACCATGAAGCGCGGCGAACTGCCAAAGGTGTCTGCCGCCACGGCGGACAGGCCGTTGTACAAAGCGCGAGGGCGATCTGCCTTGTCGAGGTGAGGCAGCATGTTCATCAGGCAGGCCAGAATGGTGAGCCCCTGCCCCCAGCCATCGCTGCGGTAGCGGGTGCCAAACTCCAGACCAATGCGGAAGGGCTCGACGGCCGTATCCACTTCTGCGCCATCAACCAGCGTTAAAACCGCCTTGCCAATCACCAGCGATAAATTGCGCTCCAGGCCAACCTGCAATCGATCTCGCTGATGCGCCTTGGGGTCGCGCTGGCTGGCCAGGTCCACCCACACCTCGCCGTCGCGGATCTCCACGGGGAATGCCCGCACGTCGTCTGCCCACTGGTCGAAGGTGCCGCCGCTTTCCAGGTCGAAGCGGGCATGGTGCCAGTGGCAGGTCAGGATGCCGTCCTTCACGCTGCCGCGATCCAGGGGAAAGCCCATGTGGGGGCAGCGATTGTCTACGGCATACACTTGACCGCCGACATACCACAGGGCCAGCGTGTGCCCGTTGAGCGTGATGGTTTTACACGCGGCCGTTTCCAGTTCCGCCAGAGAGATAGCCCGAACAAAGGTTGATTCAGCAGTAATAGAATTCATTTCCTTCTCCTTATTTTGAGGTAGGCATATTGTGGCGGAAACGGCCGTTTTCCCGCATCCGACTCGAGGCTAGACCGTCCCTGTACGATGGTACAGGGTGTGCAGCCTCACGTGAATCCATCGCGCATGCGACATTAACAAACCATCTCGAAAAGGCGGAGAAGGCTGCAATTTGGGCAATTGGGGCCAGTCTGATTTAGATCAGTCTGGCCCCAGGCGGTAAACGCTAACTAATTTCTTCTAGCGAATGAGAAGCGGTATAAAAATCAGGTTTTCATCGTTGGTAGGCGTAACGGTAGGGGTTGCACCAGGGGTTGCCGTGGCTACAGGCGTGCTGGTGGGGGTAGGAGACGTCGGGTTGCAGGTTCCTAGGGTCATGGCCGCAATGTAGGTGCCCCAACGGCCTTGCGTGGTGCCGGTATCCTTGCTGTACTCACCCAAATACCAGAATGTCACGCCATCAGGATCTATGGTCATACCGGTATAATCCCCCCAGCGGCGAGGCGTAGTCGTCTCAAATGAAGTGTAAGCAATCTCACCCGCCTTTAGCTGCGTTTCGGCCTGTAGCGTTCCGGCCGGATCTGTAGAAAGCCGCCCGGTGGCAAAAACGGCCGGAAACATGCTGCTGCTGGACTTGGTGTAGCCAATTGCCATGTCATTGCATGCGTTCACGGCAAGGTCTGGGTGGTACCGATAGGCACCATTACTGGACAAAACGCCAGACTGCACCACCGTTGCGTTCGTCAGGTTAATTTGCGCCCAGCGCACACAGTTTACGGTTCCGCTGCCGGGATTACAGGCAATTGTCATGGTGGTCCAGCCGTAGCCGTTACGATATTCAAAGTCCAGAGGACGCCAGTCGCCGCCATCCAGCGTACCGCCGCCAGACTGCACGGAAGCAACAGGCATCCCGGCCGTTACGCCCGTTGCCGTGTTGAGGTTTATTGAACCAACGGCCGTTAACGTGTTTGCCCCAAATGGATCGGTCCAGGCCCACAGCGTATGATTAGCGCCATTGTAGCCAGTTTCAGTGATGATGTAGTGAGGACCGCTGGTAGGCCAGGTGTTGTGATTCCAGCCATGCAATTTAATCGGTTGGGGGGTGTCTTCATTGCTACCCAGGTTTTTCATAACAGATGAAGCAGACTGGCCACTGTACATCGCTGCTTTATCAAAAGCCCACACGCGCGAATCGACAAATTGGCCAGTCGAATTGCTAAAAATATTGCCGCCCATATAAATGGCGGTGCGCCCCACGCCGGCATGGGGGTAATCAAAGAAGAGGCTGGCGCTGCCCGTCTGGAAGGCATAAATGTTCCATACCCCAGTCGGGTCACCGGTTTGGGACACGGCAATGCAGTAGTCAGTACCCTCAG
The DNA here is from genome assembly GCA_041987425.1 of Promineifilaceae bacterium (SeqCode). Taxonomy (GTDB): domain Bacteria; phylum Chloroflexota; class Anaerolineae; order Promineifilales; family Promineifilaceae; genus Leptofilum. Next base: position 2,271 of record JBHIWP010000022.1, read on the forward strand.
CATCTATTGCCAGGATGTAGCGGTCAGCCGATTCGTCATATAATGCGTTGGGGTCGAAAACACCGGTACAGCTAGGATTGCTGCTCATGAAGCTGGCAAAGGTGATTGGACCAGCTAAAGACGTGCCCGTCTTGTCGTAGATTTCGAGGGCCACGTTGACCACGGCAATTACGTGATCAGGCCCCACAGCTAATTCGGGGTCCGGCGGGATGTTGCCCCCGCTGCCACAACATTCTGTGAAATCAATGCTGTCAAAATTAACGCCTACCGTTGGTGCAGAAAGGCCAGGGTCGGACTGAGCCAGCTGAATCTGCTCGCTGGGTGCCAGGCTGGCAGATTCGGCTCGCAAGGCCGCCTGCTCTGCACCACCAACTATGCTGTCATTTTCAAAAATATCAATTTCGCCCCGCTCCCAGCGAGCGAGCTGATTATCGGGGTCGATAACACCTGCCGGGATATCCCGAAGATTGACCATGACGGGCTCTGACAACTGCCCAGGCGGGATAGGCGTGCCACCAATAGTTGCGTTACCGTTGGGGGCAAAAGCCCGGAGCGCTTGCTGACGCGCCACTGATTCTGGGGCTGGCTCTGATCTGTGAGTTACCAGCCAAAAGCCTAGCAAGATAACGAGCAGAGGCAGAGAAAGGCGAAACAGTTTGCGAACAACCATGAAATCCTCCAGTGGAAGGGTTTGAGCCGGTTTCGGCTTTAGGGAAATAATTTATAAACGGGAGGCCGAAAACGGCCGCTGATGGAGGGTAAAAGACGGGGGTTACGGTGCAAGTTACAATGCAAATCAAGTTGCAAGCTCTCGCGCATCAAGGGACGTAGCAAACGCGTGAACAGACGGATCGTTACAGCGGTAAACATGGCTCCCCCCCAGCATAGATTTACACCAGGTTTTGCAAAAAATGAATGCTGGTTTCGATACCCCGGTAGAAGTTAGGCAGATAAAACCGCTCGTTGGGCGCGTGAATTTGGTCGCCGGGCAGGCCAAAGCCCATCAGAACTGTTTCTAGCCCCAGGTGGGTTTGAAAAGCGGAAACGACAGGGATAGAACCCCCCTCGCGCATAAAAACCGGTTCTTTGCCAAAGGCAGCGGCGTATGCCTTAGCCGCAGCCTGTACGGCCGGAATGTTGAAGTCGGTGATGCTGGGCCTGCCGCCGTGCCCCACGCTAACCTCAACATTTACGCTTGGTGGCGCAATTTCAGCAATGTAGTTCTTCAGCAAACGGCCGATTTCCCCCGGCTCCTGATCAGGTACCAATCGCATACTCAACTTGGCATGTGCTTTAGAAGGCAGCACCGTTTTTGCCCCGGCCCCCGTGTAGCCGCCGATGATGCCATGCACGTCCAGCGTGGGACGTGACCCCAGACGCTCTACCAGCGTATATTCTGGCTCGCCCCAAGGCTGCGGCGCGCCGGTTTCTGCCAGCCAGGCGACTTCGTCCAGCGGAAACTGGGCCAGAATTTCGCGCTCCTGGTCACTCAACGGCCGTACCTTGTCGTAAAAGCCCGGAATGAGAATACGGCCGTCTTCATCCTTCAATTTGGCAATGATATGGCTCAGTGCATTCAGCGGATTGTTGATGCCGCCGCCAAAGCTGCCGGAGTGCAAATCCCGCTTTGGCCCAGTAATATCGACGAACGCATAGCAAAGGCCGCGCAAACCGTAAACAATGGCTGGCTGCTGCGCGTTCACCATGGCCGTGTCGGACACCAGGGCAATATCGGCGGCCAATTTTTCTTTGTTCTGGGGAATAAAGGCTGCCAGGCTTTCGCCGCCGCTCTCTTCCTCGCCTTCTACAATAAATTTGACGTTGACGGGGAGACGGCCGTTCCGCTTCAAAATGGCCTCTACCGCCTTTACGTGAGCAAATACCTGCCCTTTGTCGTCAGATGACCCCCGCGCATACAAAAAATCATCCCGCACCGTTGCCTCAAATGGCGGCGACTCCCACAGCTCCAATGGCTCGGCAGGCTGCACATCGTAATGGCCGTAGATGAGCACCGTGGGCGCATCGCCAGCGTGCAGCCAGTCGGCATACACCAGCGGATGCCGCTGCGTTGGAATGATTTCTACGTTTTCCAGGCCAGCCTGCGCCAGCTTATCCGCCAACCACTGGGCGGCAGCGGCCGTATCTTCGTTCCGTTCTGGCTGCGTGCTGATGCTGGGAATGCGCAAAAAATCGATCAGTTCGGCTAAGTGGTCTGCTTGGTGCTCATGAGCATAGGCAATAGGGTCAGACATGTAAACTCCGTTCAGGTTTGCATAGGCAACCGGCCAGCATTAAGATCGTTTAAAAATATTCTTATCGGTCGATTACCACTTTAGGTGTATAATCCAGTCGTTTTGGGCCAGTTGCAGCCCGAAGCTGGATTATAGTAGCAACAGGGCAAAATTAACCACCATGGAAACAGCAGATTCAATACAAAACGAGACGGTTAACCTGACGGCGCTGCTGGAAAGCGTTTTGTTTGTCGCCAGCGGACCGGTTTCACTGCATCGTCTCTCTAAAGCGCTGGAAACCACGCCCGCTGTTGTAAAAAACCTGCTCGACTCGCTAGAAAGCGAGTATGCCACGCGCGGCCTGCGCTTGCAGTGGAGCGGCAACGATGTGCAGCTCACCACGGCGCCGGAGTCCAGCGACGTCATTGAGCGCTTTCTGGGGCTGGAACTCACCAGCCGACTCAGCCAGGCGGCGCTGGAGGTGCTGGCGATTGTGGCCTATATGCAGCCCATCACCCGGCCCCAAATTGACCAGATTCGCGGCGTCAATTCAGACGGTTCGCTGCGCACGCTGCTCAGCAAGGGCCTCATCGAAGAAGTCGGACGCATGGAAACCCCTGGACGGCCGATTCTTTACGGCAGCACCCCGGAGTTTCTGCAGCATTTTGGCCTCACCAGCGTAGCGGAGCTGCCGGAGTTGGAAGAAGTAGATAATGAGGATGAAGCTGAAGACGATGAAGAGTAATAAGTGAAAAGTAATTGGGTAATTGCGTAATTAAGTAATTTAATGGGTGCAATTACCCAATTACTAAATTACCTAATTACTCGATCTCCACCGTCGCTCAGCCATCAAAACAACAAATGGAAGAACGAATTCAAAAGTTAATGGCCCAGGCCGGAATTGGCTCCCGGCGCGAGTGTGAAAAGCTGATTGCCGACGGCCGTGTGACGGTCAACGGCCGTCGCGCCACGCTGGGTGATAAAGCCGACCCGGAAAGTGACACGATTGTGGTAAACGGCCGTACCATTAAACCGCACAAAACTGAGAAAACTTACGTGGCTTTACACAAGCCAAAAGGCGTCATCTCCTCGCTGGATGATGAGCTGGAAGAGGATCGCACCACGGTTCGCGATCTGGTGCCGCTGCCGGGGCATCTCTACCCGGTCGGGCGGCTAGACAAGCAAAGTACTGGCCTCATTCTGATGACCAACGACGGTGACCTGGCGCACAAGCTGACTCATCCCCGCTACGGCCACGAAAAAACGTATAAAGTTGTGGTGGAAGGGCGCATCAGCCAGGACGCATTGGCGAAATGGCAGGAAGGCGTGTATCTGGACGGCCGTAAAACCATCCCTGCCAAAATCAGCATTATTCAGCAAGACGTCTCCTTCACCCGACTGGAAATCGTCATGCGCGAGGGTCGAAAACGGCAGATCCGGCGCGTGGCCAACATGCTCGGCTTTCCGGTTCGGCAGCTCGTCCGCGAGAAGATTGGTCCGCTTACGCTGGGCAGCCTGAAGCCTGGCGACTGGCGGCACCTCACCGATAAAGAGGTGGCAGCCCTGAAAGCGGTCGTTGCTTCTTCCAAAGCAAAACGGCCGCGCCGCAAAACGGGTGGCAAGCCAGACAATCGCTCATTCAAAAAAGTGAGTCGAGGAGCGAGCAATGTTCAAAGTGGTCCCAAATCCAGCTCGCGCAAATCTGGCCGCCGCGCCCCGCGCAGTAAGGGATCGAAAAAATAGTTGTATACTTTGGAAGTGGTGGCTTTGTTTAATAGAAGGATTTCTAAGCAAAGCCTCCGCTCTGCCTAAAAATGATTCTTGAGGAAAACGTATTGGCAAAGAAAATTACAGCACCAGTTGCCTTAATAGCCATTGACGGTCCGGCGGCTTCTGGCAAATCAACCGTAGGGCGATTATTAGCGGAACGGTTGAACTATTTGTATTTAGACACTGGCTGCATGTACCGGGCGATCACCTGGGCAGCGCTGCAGCATCAGGTAGACCTGGCGGACGAAACGGCCGTTACCCAACTGGCCCGCGATATTCAGATTGAGATATTTCCGGTAGGCGAGGAGCGAGACGGTCGTCACTACACCGTTCACGTAAATGGACAAGATATCACCTGGCAGCTGCGCACTCCTGCTGTAGATGCCAACGTTTCGCTGGTGTCTAGCTACCTGGGCGTGCGGCAAGAGATGGTCAAACGGCAGCGCGCCTTTGGCGAACGGGGAGCCGTGGTCATGGTAGGGCGAGACATCGGCACCGTTGTGATGCCGAATGCGCCGCTAAAGCTTTTCATCACCGCCAGCGCCGAGGAGCGCGCCCGCCGCCGCACCCGCGACCGCCAGGCCCAGGGCCATAGCGCCGACTACGATCACATCCTGGCCGACGTGCAGCGCCGCGACCAAATCGACAGCACCCGGGAACACTCTCCCTTGCGCCCGGCCGCTGACGCTATTCTCATCGACAGTACTATTCAGCCGCCCGCGGAGATTGTAAACGCTATAATGCAGATGATTCACGAGTCAGTAATCAGTAATCAGTGAGTCAGCGTTCAGTGCCCGGCAGGGAAAACTGATTACTGACCGACTGAACACTGAAAACTAAATTTGAAATATGCCTCTCTTCCAGGAAATTGATCTCACAACCTATACCGGGGGCCAGATTGTGGCCATTGAGCCGGGCAGCGTAGCCGCAATGATCGGCCTGCGCGCCGGAGATGAACTGTTAGCTATCAACGGCAGCCCGGTAGAGGACATTATCGATGTGCAGTTCTATGCCGCCGACGAAGCGTTGACGCTGCTGGTGCGGCGCGGGGGCGAACTGCTCACCCTGGAGGCAGAGCGCGAATATAACCAAGCGCTGGGGCTGGAATTTTCACATCCCACATTTGATACCGATATTCGCCGCTGCAACAACCTGTGTGAATTTTGCTTTGTGCTGCAAATGGCCCCGCGCTTTCGCCGCACGCTTTACATAAAAGATGACGACTACCGCTACAGCTTCTTGTTCGGGCATTACGTTACGCTTACCAACTTGAGCGAGCACGACTGGTGGCGCATCGAACAGATGCGTTTGTCGCCACTATATGTCTCGGTGCACGTCACCGATCTGGAAGCGCGCCGACGCTATCTTCGCAACCAGAATGCGCCGGACATTCTGGAGCAGATTCGCTGGCTGGGCCAGCGGGGTATTGAGGTCCATACGCAAATCGTAGTGACGCCAGAGGTAAACGACGGGGAGTGGCTGACACGCTCTATCGCTGACTTAGCCGAGCTGTGGCCAACGGTTCAGTCGGTGAGCGTTGTGCCAGTAGGGCTGACGAGGCAGCACAAATACCAGATGCGCACGCATACGCCGGAAGAAGCGGCCGTAACATTAGATTATGTCGAGTCACTACAGTCAAAATTCCTGGACGAGTTTGGCGTTCGCTTTGTCTACCCCACTGATGAATGGTATCTGGTCACCAACCGCACTGTGCCGTCTTTAACAGCATATGATGGCCAGGAGCTGCACGAAAACGGCCTGGGCATGGTGCGCAACTTTCTAGACGAGTGGGAAGCGGTGAAAAAAGAAATTGGCGATTGGCGGTTAGCTAATGGAGAGCACACACCAGTCACTCAGGGCCAATCGCTAACTTTGGTAACGGGAAAGCTATTTGCGCCAACTTTGCGAGAAACGGCCGTACAGTTCCAAACCCTCACCGGCACCAACATCACCGTGCGCGAAATTAAAAACGAGCGGCTAGGCGGGACAATTACCGTGGCCGGGCTGCTAATGGGCAAAGACGTGTTGGAACAACTCTTGGCTACCGAGGTGGGTGATCTGGTTCTGCTGCCCCGCGTCATGTTCGACCATCCCGACCGCATCGCTCTCGATGACATTGCGCCGCAGGACATCGCCAATCAGCTTGGCAAACCGGTGATTCTGGCCGACACAATGGGCGACGTCTGGGATGCGCTCATCGGCGAATCGCAGATCGTCTACCAACCGGGCAAGCTACCGGAAGGCAGCATTCCCCTCAAGCTCATCTCTCCGGACGAACTGAGCAACAACCAGCACTTCTCCTAAAACCCCCTATTTTTAGAAAACGATAGACATTGCCTAAAAAGGCACTATAATTTCCCGAATAATTTTCACCTTGTTACAGCCTGGTTCGTAAGATTTTTTTTCGAACCGGGCTGTTTTGGTGTATTGAGGATGGCATGCCCCTTATGAGATTGAAACACCCCACTTTATTATTCCTCTTCTTGGCGCTAATTCTGGCAGCTTGTTTCGCGGAAGAGCCTGGGCAAATTGAGCCGGATGAAGCGACAGCTACGGGTTCGGTTGTGGAGGGGGAACAGGCAGCAACCGTCGTTGGAACACCAGCGGCAGCAACGCCGGATAGCCCCACCCCCGCCCCGACGGAAACCGCGGTAATAGGCCTGCCAGGAACCCTGCCGACGGCCGAAACCCCAACTGGCACCACGCTCGAAATCGTGTCCAACCAAATGATGCTGGCCCATCCCGATTTTGGCTGGCAGGTAGCGCTGCCCGACAGCTGGATCATCACCGTTGACTCCGGATACCAGCTTGAGGCCCAAAGCCCGGACGGAGCAGCTTTTGCCCGCGTCCAGGCCCAGCGGTGGGAAACGACCGAAAGGCGGTTCCCCAACGCCCGGGCCTATGTTGACCACTGGAAAAACTTCGCTTACGGCGACGTATTCCCTCTCTTTGCCGACGGCGAGCAGCTCTCTGAAACGGAAGTAGGGCAGGACAAGCCAGGTGGCCCCTATCTGCTATACGAATTTCAGGACACCAGGCGCGGCGTCCACTATATCCAGCTTTATGCCTCCGCCGGGGGACCCGCTTCGGCCATGATTACAGTAGCAACGGCCGCAGATAGCTTTGAGGCCATCGAGGAGCTGGCGTTGGCAATTATCAACTCTTTTGCATTAGTGGAGAATTCTCAGTGAAAGCAAGAACAATTCTTACCTTGGGCGCTCTAACATTGGGCGTTATGCTGGTTTTGCTTGGCTTTACCAACCGGCTGCAGGCTCAGGCGAGTCCAGCTGCTCTATCACCTTTCGCGGCCTATATTGAGTCGCCGGGGGCGATGTGCCCGTTGACAGAGCAGCAGCAGACAGATTCTATCGCTAAATTTTCGGAGATGATGCCTACCTTCCAGCATCCCCGTTGCCTTAACTGTCACGGTGGCGTACGGCCGTTTAGCGCCAACACAAACCACGCGGGTGGAAAGTTCGACCTGGCCCTGGATGCGGATGGCGACATCCTCATTGAGAAGACGTTTGGTGAATGTCAGAATTGCCATGGTGAGCTGCCAGGTTGGGAAGTGCCCACGAGCGATGTCTGGTTTGTTGATAGGGACGCGATTGAGTTGTGCAAACAGATGAAAAACGAATTGGGAACGGCCGAACGCTGGATGGACCACATCATCCGCGATCGGGGCAAAACGCCGTTTATTGAAGCGGGCTTTACCGGAATGCGTGGCCTCAACCAGGAAGGAATTGACTATTACGAAGCCCTTTTCGACAAGCTGCCCGTGCCTGAACCACCACCCGGCTCCCATGCCACCCTTATCAGCATGGCCAAGGCCTGGGTGGATGCCAACGGCGGCGAGTTCAAGGGCGATGAGTCGTGTGGCTGCGAACCGCAGAAATACGCCATTCAGATTAACGAAACGATCTCGACTCAGCTAGTCAGCGAAGAAGCCACGATAACCTGGAACGGAAACAGCAATGTAACAATACCCATTACGTTTAAGGAAGATGGCACCTTCACCGGCGAGGTAACGGCCAATCGCCGAATGCACATCACTTTGCAATCAGTCATTAGCTGCGACCAGACTTCGGTTGTACCGGTAACCTGGCGTGCCGAAGGGCGTCTCGATGAAGAAACGTACACCCTGCATTTCAACGTCCGCTTTCTGCTGGGGCCTGCTTCCGTAAGCTGCCCCTATAACATGTCTCTGCCGGTGCCAATTTATGAAACCGAATCGGCTAATAATCCCTTCAAGCAGATGGAAATGTCCGCCTACGTCAACGAAACCAAGACCGTCGAGCTCCGCTCTAATGTCCCTTTCGAGCCCGTGAATGGCAAGTTCGTGGTAAAGCTCATAAAGGTTAATTAGGGTGCCTGCTAGAGAGCGGCCTGATTGAGGTATTTGAATTCCCTACACGTAGGTCAAGATAGCCGTCTTGACCTACTGAACTACTTTGGCGTGCAGCAGAGTGCCATTTGCCTCAGCGGGATTAAATAACGTTTGGGCCAGTTTGCCCGGCTCTAAACCAGAGAAAATGCGGATCGAGAGTTGGGGAAACTGCTCTACCAGAACCAACATACTTTGCACCTTGCTAGCCATGCCGCCCGTTACGTCCGTACCGCGCGATCCGCCCAGCGCAGTCTCGATTTCGGCATAGCTGGCCCGACTGATAGCGGGAATCACTTGCCCTGCCTCATCAAAAACGCCCGGCGTTTCCCCGGCCAGCAGCAGCCAGGACGGCCGTATCTCACCCGCTAGCGCCATCATCACCTCTTCTGTAGAGACAATCGTGCCGCCACGAACGGTGTCAAAGGCCACATCACCATAAACAACGGGCACCAGGCCAGCTTGCAGGGCAGCTTTTATCGGATGCGCGGCAATCGTCTGGATACGGCCGTCTGCACACTCCACCGACGCCGAGGGGGATAAGCTCACTGCAGGTACGCCCGCCGCCAGCAGCGCCCCCAGCACCTGCCGGTTTAGCCGGGCCGCCGCATCGCTGACTTCGGCAAAGCCCAGCCAGCCAGCGGCATCGGTCACCCCCTGGCGCGTGCCGTGCTTGGCCGCGGCCACGTGCCCAAATGAACCGCTGCCGTGCCCCAGCACCAGCCGCAGCGCCGGATTCTCCTGCCGCGCCTGAGCAATTTCGGCCGCCAGCCGGGCCAAAACCTGCTGCCGCACCTGCTCCACTTTGGTCTTATCAGTTATGAGTGAACCGCCGAGTTTGAGGAAAATAATATTTGAAACCATTAGAGACTGTAGACTGGAGAGTAGAAACTGGCTATCTTTAATTTCCAGTCTCTACTCTCAAATCTTAATTCTTTCGTTGGTGAAAATTGGTAATATGAGCCACGGCCGTTTGTGGCTCATCGGCAAACAGTAACAGCTCTATGTCCGCCTTGCGCACATACTCTGGCGTGTAAAATGCCTCCATGGTACGCCGCCACAGCGGCCCCAGCAGCACCAGCGGCTGCGCGGGCACCTCACCCACCTGCATCAGGCTCCAGGCCAGCGCCATTTCAGATAAAGTGCCAAGTCCGCCAGGCAGCACAATCATGCCGTCGCTTTTGGTCACCAGATGCAGCAGACGGTCGCGCAGCGTCTCATAGCGAATTTCTTCCGTCACCCACTGATTTGGGCCCAACGGCCGAAACCGCTCAATCTGGTCGCACGTCACGCCAATAACGTGCCCATCTGCTTCACAGGCGCCCTGGGAAACGGCCCTCATCGTCCCAGAATAGCCGCCCGTCGCCACGGCAAAACCGGCTTCCGCCAGCAATTTACCCACTTGCTGCGCCTCTTCATAAGGCGCGCTGCCCGGCTGCGGCGCGGAGCTGCCAAAAACGGATATGATGCGTTGGGTCATAAATACTCCTGTTTCCTGAATCTTATCAAACTTGGCGGCATAAGAAAAAAGTCAGACGGCCGTTTTTCCTCAGCTCGCCTTGTGCCATAATCCTGGCTAAGGGCTCTGCCTACGCAATGCGCAGGCTCATTACAAGCTCCTCATCCTCCACCTCACCAGTGTATTCAAAGCCCAATTTTTTATAGAATGGACCTGGATTCCCAGGCACATCCTTCACGTGGCTCACCTTTAGCTCCGAGGCATTAGGGCGCGTTTTTACGTATTCCACAAGCTGCTCCACAGCTTTACGGCCGTATCCCATACCTTGATATTCCTGCGCCACCATCAAGCGCCACAAAAAGTAGGTTGGCTCGTCTGGAGCATCGTACAGCATAATAAAGCCAACGGGCGTATCACCCGCATAAATACCGCGAAACCAGGCATGGTCGTCGAAGTAGGCCTCGGCAATGGACACGGCGTTGCTGGCGACCATATTCGCTTGTGACTCGTCGACTTTCATGATGAGAAACGGCCGTAACGTCTCCTTTGTAATCTCGCGCAATGAAACGGCCGCATCACGCTCGGGTTGCTTCTCTTCCTCTGGCATATAGCCCTCCTTGTTTAGATTGAATTGAACATTCTCAAGTTTACCTGCCCATACGCGGAGGCGTAAACGCCCCGCTACCTAAAGAAGGCCTCAAGGGCCTGTTTTTCCAGCCCGTTTGGGCTTTCATTACTAGCCGGACGGCTTAAGCCTCCGGCGATTAGCGAAATATGCGATACCCTACCATTAACTGTTAATTTACTGCCAGGAGATTTGCTTTCTGGTATGCTATAATTTACACCTTACATAAGAAAGCGTACATCAAGGGTGAGCTGTTTCGCTCCCAATCAGACAACTGCGTATCCATGACGTTGTTACCGCAAATCATACAGCTGCTAACTGAATCACCTGGCAACATTGTGTACCACCTGGTTACCTTATTTGCCTTGCAGGCCGTGCTGGGCGTTTCTTTAAGCCATTGGCTGCGAAACCGACAGAATAAAACGGCCGTGCGTACTGCCCTGGCCGCTGCTTTTTTGGTTGCTGGTCGCCTCATAATTCTCATCGCTAGTCTGATCATTGTCAACAACGCCGTATCCTCGCTGGCCATTTTGCCGCCGCTAGAGCAAGCCGTGAACACGATTACGGCCGTTTTCCTGCTGTGGGCTTTCATTCCTTCCCCGCAAAACATGCCGCGCCTGGGCCATATTTTGCTCGTTTTCACGCTGCTCACTATTTTCATTATGACGCTTTCGTTTGCCCAGACGTGGGCTGCCCAGGTAGCCGCTGCACCGCTGCCCGCCCAGCTGCCCTACAACGGCACCGCGCAGGCTACCGTCTGGGGAATCGTGCAAATTGTGCTGCTGGCTGCGGGGCTCATCATTGTATTGATTAACGGCCGTCTGCGAGCTACGCTCCGTCCGGTCATTCTCGGGCTACTGCTTTTGGCCCATCTGGCCCACTTTTGGAACTACCCTGAACTCATTCCTTCCGGTACCGACATCCCCTACTGGATTCGGCTGGGCTATTTGGCCGCGCTGCCCCTGTGGGCAATCATGGCTTACCGCGAGTCGCTGGCTCCCCTCGTGGCGCTACAGCTTTCCACCCTGCCCGCGCACCAGCAGCTCAATCGCTCGCTGTCGCTGGCCGCAGCCGTTATAGACCCAGACAGCACGCGAGGGCGCCTGCAGGCCGCCGCCGAAATGGCTGCCCGCCTCACCGATGCTGCCTTTGTGGGCATCGGCCTGCTGCCAGAGGAATCACCAGATACAATCCGGCTCATTAGTAATCTGCCCCAGCCGCAAACAAATTCACCGCGCACCTGGCAGCTTCACCTGGCAGATTGGGAGCCCTTTCAGAGATTGGTTCAAACGGGCAAGGGAAGTCATTTGCCGCTAACCGGCTCTGGCGCGCGGCAGGTATACGCCCTGTATGAGGCCCTGGGCATTGGCGCCCTGGGCGGGCTTCTGCTGGAGCCACTGCGAGAAAAAGAAAAGCTTTTGGGGCTGCTGGTTCTGGCGCTGCCAGACGGCCGTATTCAATGGTCAGCCGCCCAACAGGCCATCTTGCCCGGGCTGGCTCAATTTGTGGCCCAGGCCGTTAGCAACAGCCAAACCCCACCACCAGCGGAGGAAACGGCCGTGCTGGCTCCACTGCCAGCCGAACCGGACAGCGCCGCCAGCGCCGCCATCAGCGGCCGTCTAATCGCCCTGGAAGAAGAACGAGAACGCCTGGTGCAAAACCTGGAAATCGCCAATAATCGCCTGCTGCAATCTGAGACCCGCGCCGCCACGGCCACCAAGCGCGCCCAGGATCTGGCCGCCGCCCTGGAAGAGTTCGAAAACATAAGTCGAGACGAACGCGTTACTGCTCTAGAAGATGAAATTGCCACGCTGCGCGAATCGCTCATTGAAGCAGAAGAAGCCATGGCCCTGGCCTCCGCCGGAGAGGGTGGGCTGAGCACGGAATGGGTAATGATGACAATTACCCGCTACTCTGGCCAGCTAGAAGAAGCTCAATCTCGTATTGCCCGGCTAGAGGCGGAGCTTGCCAAACGCGATCGCGGCACGTCAGACGAAGTGCTGGTGTCGCTCATTCAAGAGCTGCGCACGCCGATGACCTCCATTGGCGGCTTTACAGATTTGCTGCTGGGTGAGACGCTGGGCATTTTAGGCGTAAAGCAGCGAGACTTTTTGCAGCGCATTCAGGCCAATGCTGAGCGGATGGGAAGCTTGCTGGAGCAAATCTTGCAGCTAACGGTGGTTCAGGAGCCCCAGAGCGCCCCAGAAGAAGAATTGGTCAACGTGCGCGAGGTGCTGGAAACGGCCGTAAACGGCGTTGTCAGCCACATGCGCGACAAAAACCTTCAGCTAGACCTGGACATTGATCAAGATTTACCGGCGCTGCCCATTAGCCGCAGTGCGCTGCACCAAATTTTTAGCAACCTGCTGAGCAACGCCTGCCTGGCCTCCGGCAAAAACGGCCGCGTCGTGGCGACTGCTCATGCCCAAAGCATCTCCGACAATAACAACCTCAAAGCCAACGAACCCATTCGCTTTTTGCAGATAAATATCAGCGACAGCGGCAGCGGCATTCGGCAAGAAGATTTGCCCCGCGTTTTCACTACCCATTACGAAGCGGAACGGCCGTTAATCGCTGGCCTGGGCGACACGGGGGCTGGGTTGGCCATGGCCTATGAGCTGACCAACAGCAACGGCGGGCGGCTGTGGGTAGAAAGCCAGCCGGGCAGCGGCAGCACCTTTTCGCTGTTATTTCCCATTGCCGTGGAGCTCCCAGCTGCCTCGGGGCTAACTAACAGCAACGGCAGCGGCAGCCCATGAATCAGGAGAACCTTGTTCCAGGAAGCTGGCGTCTCCATCTGATTCTAACCGCCAGCGTCATGTTCACCTTGTCGTTGGCGCTGCTGCTGGCGCAGCTAGACAGCTTACAGCGCCAGATTTTGCCCTCACCCGTTGCGCAGGCCATCTCTAACCTGAAGGCAACGCCTACCAGCACGCCCCTGCCTGCTATTCCCATGGCTACCGGCACGCCAACACCGCCTGCGAGCAGCACGCCCACGCTCTCCAACTCAGATACGGCCGTTGCCATTCTGCCCACCTGCAGCGCCACGCCACCAGACTGGGTGCTTACGGCCGTAGCACCCGATGAAACCTTGCTGTCTCTCTCATTGGGCTACAACATTTCTCAGGAAAAGATACGGCTGGCCAACTGCCTGGAGCCGGGACCGCTGGCTGATGTTTCGGCGCTTTACCTGCCCGGCGCCGCGGCCACGCCCGTGCCCTTGGCCGACTGTGGCCCGCCGCCAGATTGGGAATTCTATACCGTCCAACCTGGAGACAATATGTTTCGGCTCTCTCTCCGCTATGGCACCACCATTAACGCCATTTTGAAAGCAAACTGCCTGACAAGCACCAATATTCAGGCGGGCCAACGTCTCTATTTGCCGCCGGGCGTCGTGGCGCCTCCATTGCCCAGCGCTACAGCGGCGGCAACCGGCACGCCAACAGGCACGGCAACCACTACGGTTACAGCAACGCCCACCGCCACCGGCACGCCCACCAGCACCGTGCCGCCGCTGCCCACTTCTACCCTCACGGCCACCAGCACAGTGACGGTAACGGCTACCGGCACGCCGACTGCCAGCAGCACACCAACCGTGACCACCACGCCAGATGCCAGCCCAACGTCCACGCCCACCGCCAGCGCAACGCCATCGAACACGCCTTCGCCAACCAGCACAGCAACACCTACCGCTTCGGCCACGCCGCCGCCAACCAATTCTCCTACCCCAAGCAGCACACCGGACGACACAGCGACTCCAACAGCCACCGCCACAGAAACGGCCGTTCCCTAATAAGGAAGTTTTGTCGATGTCTCAACAGCCAGGCAGCAGCCTGCCGGACCAAATAAGCCAGCACTTTAATGTAGAAGAACTCCGCAGCCTTTGCTACGACTTGCAAATTGAGTATGAAAATGTGCGCGGCGAAACCCGAGAAGCCAAGGCGCTGGCGCTGGTGGAGCATTGCGCCCGGCACGGAAAGTTGGAACTGCTGCTAGAATACTGTCGCGAAAAACGGCCGTTCCGCACCTGGACGCTCGATCAGCTCATCCACCCCGCCAGCCAGATCGCTCAGCAGTATCGTCAGCACCTCATCAGCCGCTACCAATACCTGGATTTCCGCGGCATGGGGCAGGCCAGCCAGCAGCCCCTTCGCCTCCCCCTGGAAGCAGTGTATGTCCCGCTAAACGGCCGCATCAACCGCACCTCCTTCCCCACCGACCAGACAGATCCCGACCAGCCCCCGCCCGTCCAGCCGCTGCTCACTTTACTGCAAGACAATGAGGGCCTGATTGTGCTGGGCGTGCCGGGCATAGGTAAAACGACCTGGCTCAAATATCTGGCATTGCAGCTGGCCCGCGGACACGGCGAAATGCTCGGCCTGGGCAACCGCCTGCCGCTGGTGCTCTCCCTCTCTGCCTACGCCAGCGCCCTGGCAGAGCGAGACGTTCCGCTCAATCACTTTTTGGCCGACTTCTACCAGAATCTTGGCTTCACCTTGCCTGTGGCCGGGATGGTTGAGGCGGCGCTGGCTCAGGGCCAGGCGCTGCTGCTGCTAGACGGATTAGATGAGGCGGCAGACCGGAATATGCGCCACCTGCTCAGCAATCGGCTCATTGACTTTTTCACCATCCAGCGACAGTTGGGCAATAAATTTGTGATTACCAGCCGCCCCGCCGGGTACGAGGCCGTACGCCTGCTGGCCGACGGGCTGCTGGAATGTACCGTCATGCCGCTGGACAAGGCGCAATTTAAGCTGTTTGTGCAGCAGTGGACGGCCGCTTCAACCCGGCACTCCACAACGAGCGACGCAGCAGAAACGGCCGTGACTCAAAAAGAGCACCTGCTGACCCTCGTGGCTGAAAATAAGGCAGTTCAAGAGCTGGCTGCCATTCCGCTGCTGCTCACGATTTTGCTGCTCATTCAGCGCCAGGGCGTGCTGCTTCCCGAGCGCCGCGTAACCCTGTATGACGTGTATCTGCGTACCCTGCTGCATCATTGGCAAATCGCCCGCAGCCTGGATCGCCCCCCTGGCAGCCACTTTAACGTGGAAGCCATCTTGAAAATCCTGGCCCCGCTGGCGCTGTGGATGCATGAATTCAATTCGCAGCGCAGCCTGGTTAAAACCGGCGCGCTCAGGCGGCAGCTCATCAGCCTGATGACCGCCGCCGGGCAAGCTGCTCCTGAAAAATCGGCCGAGACGTTTCTGCAAGAGCTGCAATCGGTTATTGGCCTGCTGGTATCTATCGGCCCAGACTCCCTCGGCTTTTTGCACCTTACCTTTCAAGAATACACGGCCGCACTGGCGCTGGTGCGACTAGGCGATAATAATCTCAATCCGCTGCAAACGGCTCTCCAAGAAAGGCTGGCACAACCGGGCTGGCATGAGGTCATCCTGCTGGCCTTGGGCATTCTGGCCCTGGTGGAGTTCCGGCCAGAGGCAGCGAGCACGCTCATGCAGGCGTTACTGGATACGGCCGTGCCGGAGGAAGATGCTGCCACGGTTCTGCTGCTGGGGGAAGCGGCGGTTATGATTGGGCCGGAATCGTTGAGCCTCGGATTGAAAACGGCCGTTCCGCAGGCCCTGGTGCAAACCGCCGCATCTCCTGCTTTGTCAGCCAGTGAGCGCGTTCAGGCTGGCGTACTGTTGGGACAGCTCGGCGACCCACGCCCGGCCGCTTTGCTCGTGGATGAAATGCAATTTTGCTTCGTGCCGGGTGGGCCGTTCTGGCTGGGGCGCAAAGAACAGGCTGCGCTATACGATGAGCTGACGGAGCCATTTTGGCTGGGGCACTTCCCGGTGACGCAGGCGCAGTTTGCCCAATTTGTAAACGCGGGGGGCTATGTGCACGCGGAGTTTTGGGCGGAAGCAGCCGCCGTAGAGCGCTGGCGGCCCGGCGAGGTGCAGGATTGGGCGCAGCGTGGCTGGCGTTCAGGGCCGTTTGGATACGGCCGTCCCTTCGACCTGCCCAATCATCCAGTGGTGGGCATCACCTGGTACGAGGCGCTGGCCTTCACCCGCTGGCTCACGCAGCGCTGGCGGCAGCAGCAGCTTTTGCCAGATGGCTGGCAGGTGCAGCTGCCTACAGAAGTGGCCTGGGAAAAGGCGGCACGCGGCGGACTGCAAATTCCACAGCAGCCCGTCATTTTGCCCATATCCCAGGCAATGCGCCAGCCATTGCCAACGGCAGCGCTTACGGATAATCCGGCTCCGCAACGGCCGTATCCCGGCCAGACCAGCCTGACGCCACAAAACGCCAACGTAAACGACACGGCTATCGCCACCAGCAATGCCGTTGGCTGCTTCCCACAGGCGTCGCCAGTGGGGTGCCAGGAGATGTGCGGCAACATTTGGGAATGGACCAGCAGCCGTTTTCGGCCGTACCCCTATGAAGCGGGAGACGGCCGTGAAGCGCTAGATGTAAAGCTGTATGACCAGGTCGTGCTGCGCGGTGGCGCTTACTGGAGCGACACGCGGGCGGCCAACAGCACCTTTCGCGCTCGCCGCAGCCCCAACGACCAAAACAGCAGCTACGGCTTCCGCCTCATCCTGGCCAAGACTTAACCTGACCACGATGCTTTACTGGACTCAATTTGAACCAGGCTGTCTCTTTTTTAAAGTATTCAGTTGGTGATAAAAATGACTTGGGCTCTCGCTAGAAGTGTGGTGTGGGCAACTTCTAGCCGTTCCCCCGCATCCTGGCGATGACGGAGACTACTAGAGGTTGATCACACTGGCTGGGCGGCGAAAGCCGCAGCATGGTGGTTGATCAATGAGCATGCCCGGTGGGTACCAGAGGGCACGCTTTTGCATTGCCTCGTTCATGATGAATCTCCTTTTCAAGTAAATGTTTCTAGACATTTTGCTACCTTTTACGATGCTGTTCAATCTACTAAATAAACGCCTTTGCCCCACAAGGAGCCAGCTATGTTAAGATTAACGAACTGCGTGGCATTTTTGTGTCATTCAGGTTTCAATTTTAGGTGAAGATTTTGTGAAGAACCTGACAGCCGCATCACGAACATAATATAGGCATGCTGTAGTTTTTGAAGCCCCCTCTAATAGCAGATTGTTGTCCTGAATAATTGCTCCTTTTCTACAGGTTTACCTACCACGACTTATGACCAGGCACATGGACAATGCGGTAGTCTATTGTCTAAACTAGATAGTAAGATGTAATGATGCTTTCTTTGGCAGGGCAGCATTCTAGTATTCCGCCACGTTTTCTAATTTCAGTTTTCAATCAAATTTTCTAATTTCAATGGCCCTCATCGTTGGAAGGATAACTATCTTACAGGAAGAACGGTTCTGGCTGAGCGATGAGCTGGGCGTGGCGCATCACTTCACCCTGGCCCATAATGCTACCTTGCCTTCCATTAGCTTACCTGACCTCCAGCAACAGGGCAGTCTGGTCTCAGTGGCTTACGTCAAGCAAGAAAAGTCTACTACGAACACCGCCCACCGTATTCGCATCGTGTAAGAAAAGTAGGAGGAGTTATGGCTGTCGAAGACCACCTGCCCAAAAAGCAGTCGCTTGGTGAACGTTTCCGCTACTTTGTTGAGAATTGGTCGCTGCCCCGGCAGTTGGCCGGTGAAGACGGTAAAGGCAGTGCTGCGCAAACGACACTCTCCCACAAAATGCGTCCCCGGCTGGAAACGGCCGATAAAATTGGCACCAGCATTTGTCCGTACTGTGCCGTCGGCTGCGCCCAACTGGTTTATGCCCAGAATAATAAAATCATCCACATAGAGGGAGACCCTCGCAGCCCGATTAACCAGGGAACCCTGTGCCCGAAAGGGGCAGCAACCCTTGGTTGGCTCAACAGCCCGCAGCGATTGACCAAAGTTCTGTACCGTGCCCCGTATAGCAACAGCTGGCAAGAAAAGCCCCTGGAATGGGCCATGGCCCGCATTGCCGAGCGCGTTAAGCAAACCCGCGACGAGACCTTCGTGCAGAAATTGCCCGACGGCACAACGGTAAACCATACGCTGGGCATGGCGGCTTTGGGCGGGGCCACGTTAGACAATGAAGAAAATTATCTGATTAAGAAACTGCATAATGCTGGCCTGGGGATGCTCTGGATAGAGAACCAGGCCCGTATCTGACACAGCTCATCGGTGCCCAGTTTGGGCGCTACCTACGGCCGTGGCGCGGCCACTACAGCCCAATGGGACCTGGCCAATGCGGACAGCGTGCTCATCATGGGCTCCAATATGGCGGAAAATCATCCCATCGCCTTCCGCTTTGTTATGCAGGCTAAAGAGCGGGGCGCAACCGTCATTCATGCCGACCCGCGCTTTACGCGGACATCGGCCGTTTCAGATATCTATGCGCCGCTACGTGCTGGCAGCGACATCGCGTTTTTGGGGGGCATAATCCATTATTTGCTGGAAAATGACCTATGGTTTAAAGAGTATGCCCTTAACTACACGAATCTTTCCGCCATCATTGAACCAGGCTTTCAGGATGCCAGCCAGCTAGATGGGCTCTTTTCCGGCTGGCAGGCAGATGAAGGAAGATACAAGTACGATTCCTGGCAGTATAAAGATCAGGTAGTGCCATCTTCGCTGGCAGAGCATTATGTCAATACAACTGAATCGTTTAGCGACCAGATGCAGCGCATGACCGAAGGCGAGCCTCCCACCGACCCCACACTGCAAGACCCCAACTGCGTTTACCAGATTTTGCGCCGTCACTACGCTGCCTACACGCCAGAAAAGGTTGCAGAAATCACCGGCTGCCCCCGGGAAACGTTTATTAAAGTGGCCGAAACGCTGGCCCAAAATTCGGGCCGGGAGCGCACCAGCGCTATTTGCTACGCGGTCGGCTGGACACACCACACAACAGGCGTGCAAATTATTCGCGCGGCGGCCATTATCCAGGCTCTGCTGGGCAATATCGGCCGCCCCGGTGGCGGGATTTTGGCCCTGCGCGGCCATTGCAGCATCCAGGGCAGCACCGACATCCCCACCCTGTACAATATGCTGCCAGGGTATTTGCCGCAGCCACATGCTTACAAACCTCACAGCACGCTGGCAGATTATCTAGAAGCGGAACAGGTGCCCACCGGTTGGTGGCATAACTTTCCCAAATATATTGTCAGCCTGCTGCGCGCCTGGTATGGCGAGAGCGCCACGGCCGAAAACGAGTGGGGCTACCAATGGCTGCCCAAATTGGTGGGGGACCACTCACAGCTGCCAATGACGCTGGCCATTCGCGACGGCACGATCCGCGGCCTGATTCTCTATGGGCAAAATCCAGCCGTTGGGGGAAGCAACGCCGGTTTGGTCCAGCGAGCGCTGCCCAATTTGGAATGGCTGGTGGTGCGCGACGTGGCCGAAACGGAAACGGCCGCTTTCTGGTATGAAGGTGCAGCCGTGAAAAATGGTGACCTTACGCCGGCCGACATCAAAACCGAGGTTTTTCTGCTGCCCGCCTCCCTGGCCGGGGAAAAAGAAGGCACCTTCACCAATACCCATCGGCTGATCCAGTGGCATGACAAGGTCGTAGACCCACCGGGCGAGGCCCGTTCGGAACTGGATTTTGTCTACGATCTGGGGCGGCGGCTTAAGGCGCTGTATGCCGACAGCAATGACCCTCGTGATGAAGCCATCCAGAAGCTAACCTGGGACTACGGTGAAGAAACGGCCGACGCTGCGGCCGTTTTGCGCGAAATCAATGGCTACACCTGGGCCGACAAAAAGCAGGTAGACGGCTTTGCCGACTTGCAAGATGACGGCTCTACGGCCTCAGGCTGCTGGCTTTATAGCGGCGTTTATCCCCAAGAACGCAATCTGGCTCGCTCGCGCAGGCCGGATGGCCCCGATGGCCCAGGGACGCACCTGAACTGGGCTTTTGCCTGGCCCAGCAACCGCCGCATTTTGTACAATCGGGCGGCGGCAGACCCGGATGGAAAGCCCTGGTCGGAGCGCAAAAAGTATGTCTGGTGGGATGCGGCTCAGGGCAAATGGCTTAGTCCCGACAACATTGATTTTCCCGAAGACAAAGCCCCCGATTACCGCCCCAATTGGGCTGAACGCCCTACCGGCATGGATGCCTTGAGCGGATCTGAACCTTTTATAATGGTGGCCGACGGCCGTAGCTCCATTTTTGTGCCTTCTGGCCTGAAAGATGGCCCGCTGCCTACTCACTACGAGCCAGTGGAGTCGCCCGTGCGAAACGCTTTGTATGGACAACAAAGTAACCCGGCCGCCAAACGCTGGGAAAACAGCGAAAACGAATATCACGAAGTAGGCGACGGTCGTTTCCCCCACGTTCTCACCACCTACCGCCTGACCGAGCACCACGCTGGCGGCACGCCAACGCGCATGGTGCCCACCACGGCCGAACTTCAGCCCGAAGGCTTTGCCGAGATTCCGGCTGGATTGGCGGCAGAATTAGGCATTGCCAACCGCGATTGGGTGCGGCTGGAGACGGCACGTGGGAGTATCGAAACGCGGGCGCTGGTGACGGAGCGGTTACGGCCGTTCCACCACAAGGGCAAAACCCTGTACCAGATTGGCCTGCCCTGGCACTATGGCTGGCGCGGCTATGCCACAGGCGATGTTGCCAACATATTATCCAGCATCGTGGCCGATCCCAACACCACGATGCACGAAGTAAAGGGGTTGACCTGCAACTTATCCAAAGTAAGTAGGGGAGAATAAGATGACAGTGCCAGCACGTGCCTTAGACTATCCAAACACGTTTTTAGACGGGCGAATTGCCAACGAATCTGAATTAACGGCCGCAGTGACCATTGAGCCAGGCAGGCAGTATGGCTTTTTTACCGACACTACCTTGTGCATTGGCTGCAAGGCGTGTGAAGTGGCCTGCAAAGAGTGGAACGCCTTGCCTGCCGGTGAATTTGAGCTGTCTGGCATGAGCTACGACAACACCAAAGCGCTGGGGGCCAGCAGCTGGCGTCACGTTAGCTTTATTGAGAATATCAGCCCTGCAGGTGAACCCGTCACCGAGATGCCGCCCTTCCAGAGCAACTGGCTGATGATGAGCGACGTGTGCAAGCACTGCCAGAACGCGCCCTGCCTGGAAGCCTGCCCAACCGGCGCATTATTTACCACCGAGTTTGGCACGGTGGTGGTGCAGCAAGACATCTGCAACGGCTGCGGCTACTGCATACCCGCCTGTCCCTTTGGCGTGGTTGATTTAAACCTCATTGATGGCAAGGCCCACAAGTGCACCCTATGTTACGACCGGCTCAAGGGCGGATTAGAACCAGCTTGCGCCAAGGCCTGCCCCACCGACTCCATTCAATTTGGTGAGCTGACGGATTTGCAGGAGCGGGCTCAGCAGCGGGTAGAGAAGCTGCATGATTTGGGTGTGGGCGAAGCGTATCTCTATGGCACGCCCGAAGCGCCGGGCGCAACGCACGATTTGGGTCAGCTCAACGCCTTTTTTCTATTAACGGACAGGCCAGAAGTGTACAACCTGCCCACCGCACCCAGCCGGGCGGCAAATCGGGTGGCACCGGGCCTGATTTCTGGATTGGTGACGATGTTAGGATTCGTGGCTGCCGCCATGCTAACGCTACGAGGGAAGTAACCGAGCATGACGCAGAAAAAACAATCTCCTTACGGCCGTTCCCGGCAAAAATCATTCTCACCAGCCCATCGCTATGAAGGCGAAACGTATTATGATCGCCCTGCGCTAAAGCCCAGCCACTACGGCTGGACCATCGCCATTTATTTTTTTATTGGCGGATTAGCGGGTGCGGCGCAAATTGTGGCTACCGTCGCCGACTTATTTGGCGGCCGGGGCGCACGTGGGCTGGTGTGGCGCGGACGGCTGCTGGCGCTGCTGGGGGCCTTAGCCAGCCCGGTGCTGCTTATTGCCGATCTGCACGTGCCGCAGCGCTGGTACAACATGGTGCGCATCTTTCGCAAGACGTCTCCCATGTCGATTGGCGTCTATATCTTGTCCGCTTTTGGCATTTTCAGTGGGCTGACGGCCGTTTTAGGTTGGTTCAACATGAAGCTGGCGCGGCTGACACAAATTCCAGCAGCGCTGGCTGGCGCAGGCATGAGCATTTACACCGGCGTGCTGCTTTCCGGTACCTCCACGCCGCTGTGGGCGGCGCTGCCCCGGCAGTTGCCAGCCTTGTTTGGTGCGTCGGCAGCGGCAACGGCCGTGGCTGCATTATCATTGGCCGAACAAAGTAAGGGCAAGGCCAGCACGCAGCGCAAATTAGCCTGGCTAGGGACGCTTGTCGGCGTGGCCGAACTAATTTTAACGCGACAAACGGACGCTGCCCTGGCCCACAAAGGGGTCGATGGGGTGCTGCATGAAGAACCATGGCACAGCCTGAACGAGATAGGCATCAAAGGGGTGGGCATCAAGCTGCCGCTGCTGCTGCGCCTGCTGAACGTTGTTAGCCACGGCCGTTTTGCGGCGCTCTCTACCGTAGCCAGCGTAGGCACCTTAATAGGCGGCCTGCTTCTGAGAGCGTTGTTTGTTTTCGCTGGCAATGAATCGGCCAAACGGCCGCGCGATTACTTTCAGCTAACTCAGCCGGAGGTGGAAAATGAATGAAGCATTTGCAGCCCTGTGCCAGACGGCCGTGCAGGCTTTGGACCAGGTGCTGGATGAGCGCCCCAATAAAATCAATGACGAGTTAAACGAAGCGGTACGGTGCCTGGTTCACTCACGTGACAATTTAATTAACCTGCGCCGCCAGGGCCAGGATGTGCAGGCGAAGCTAGACCAGGTTAACGCCGTTTTGAGCATCGTTGTCGGCAGTGAATACCCGCTGGTGGGGATACGCTGGGAGCGCGTGCAGGCGGCAAGGGATGCAGTGGCATCCCTTCTTTGAGATTAACCGTGCCTTATTGACGCTATTATTCGGGATAAGTAAATGAAAGCAGAGTTATGACGCTTAGAATCAGGTTCTTTTTAAATCGCGTCCGTGAACGGCTATGGGTACGGCCGTTGGCCTTTTGTTTGCTCTCGATCATTGGCGTATTTTTGGCCAAAGCGGTCGACAACATGGGGCTTGGCGAAGTCGTGCCAAAGATTAGTGCTGAATCCGTGGAAACGTTGCTTTCAATCATCGCCTCGAGCATGCTGGTCATTTCCACCTTTTCTGTAGCGTCTATGGTTTCCGCCTACGCGGCGGCCAGCAGCACAGCCACACCGCGCTCTTTTACGCTTGTCGTGTCTGACGATAGCTCTCAAAATGCACTCTCAACCTTTATTGGCGCGTTCATTTTTAGCATTGTTGCCCTGATCTCATTGCAAAATAGCTTTTATCTTGATGCCGGGCTCTTTGCGCTATTCGTCCTGACAGTGTTGGTGTTTATTTTGGTGATTCTTACGTTTCTAAGCTGGGTGGACCGAATCGCCCGGCTAGGACGCCTGGGAACGACCATCGACACGGTGGAGGAAGCAACCGCCACGGCCATGAAGCGGCCGTTCCATATACAAATCGCTGGAAAAGGCTCGTCACCCTCTTTTGAAGCCAACGGCCAGGCGATTTATGGAACAGCCATTGGGTATGTCCAGCGCATCGATGTTGCTGAGTTACAGACGCTTGCCGAAGAGATGGGAATTGAGATAACGATTGCTGCTATGCCTGGCGTTTTCTCTGCGCCCGGCAGGGCCTTAGCCTATGCTTCTGGGGCTTCGGGTGAGCTGTCTAATGACGATGTCAGTCAAATAGCAGAAGGCTTTGTCATAGGAAAGGACCGGATCTTCGATGTTGATCCCCGTTTTGGCCTGATTGTTCTTTCTGAAATTGCCAGCCGTGCCCTGTCGCCGGCCGTTAATGACCCTGGCACGGCCATCGTAATCCTGGGTGCGTTTGTACGCCTCTTTGCTCTGTGGATCGAGCCGATTGGCGAAAATAATGCACAAGTCCCGGTTTATGGACGGGTGTTTGTGCCCGAAATTTCGTTATGGGATATGTTCGATGATGCATTCACCTCCATTGCCCGAGATGGGGCTGGGGTCATCGAAGTAGGCATACGTCTGCAGAAAACGTTCGAGGCGTTGGCTTCAATCGGAAGCCCAGAACTGCGCGAAGTAGCCCTGCACCATGCCCAACTTGCGCTGGCCAGAGCTGAAAACGCGTTAACTTTGCCCGAAGACATAAAGGCGATTCGAGAAGCAGCTGCGTTTATAAACGCATAACGACACGGCAAGCTGGCATCGTTCTGATTGGCTACGGCCGTATTTTTTACGCCTCCCTCAATTTCAGATACACTTTCAGGCGGTAAAATTATAGAGGTGAATGTTTTTTCATGACAAAGAGACAGTTGGGCATGGTTTTTATTGCGCTGGGCGGCCTGGGAGTTTTGGGGCTATTTGGCATTGATTTGTTAGGGGCGGGTCAGTTTAGTGGCATCGGGCCGACGCAGCGCTTGGGGCTGCTGGCCGCGGGCGCGGTCATTTTGGTGGGGCTCACGCTGCTGCCGTTGGGAGACAAACCGGCATGAGTAGTCCTGCCCTGGAACAAACGCCAAGCAAAACTACGGGCTGGGAAACGGCCGTCACCTATCTCCCAAGAATTCTCATTGCGCTGGCACTGCTGGCCTTTGTCGGCTACTTTGTAGTGTACAACATGTATGCCGTCGCCCTCTTCCGCTTTCCTTTCGATTACGATCAGGGGGAAGGATTTGAGCTAATGGACACGGTGCTGTTCAGCCAGGGGGAGTGGCCCTACCGCGACAATGACAGCTATCCATTTTACTCTTCCAACTATCCGCCCCTGTTCCACGTGGTAACCGTGCCGCTGGTATGGGCCTTTGGCCCAGAGTATTGGACCGGACGGCTGGTTTCGTATCTGGGCACGTTGATTACGGCCGTTGCCATTGGCTACGCAGTGCAAAAGGCTGGCAAACGGTGGTGGCTCTCTGTGCTGACCGGGCTGGCCTTTTTGGCCTCGAACTACGTTTATCACGTTGGGCCGCTGTTTCGCCAGCATATGTTTATGGTGATGTTTGAGACCGTGGCCGTCGTGTACCTGGCGCACACGGTGCAAAAGGAGGAAGCAGACGGCCGTTTATACAACAAGCGTCTTTTGGTCGTCCTGCTGCTCCTGCTTGCTGCTGGTTACACGAAGCAGTTGGCTTACGCGACGGTTGCGGCCGTTTTCATCTTTCTCTTTTTGCGCCAGCCAAAGCGGGCCATCACCTGGGCCATACCGTTTGCCGCGGTTACGGGGCTAATTTTCCTGTGGATAAACGTCGCGACAGAGGGATACTGGTACCTTAACACAGTCACGGCCAACATCAACCCGTTTGTGCCGGGCCAGGCAGAAGGATTATTTCGCCAATGGTTTCGGCTGCACGTGGTCCTGACGATTGCCGCGGCTCTTTTTGCCGTTTACCAGCTTTACTTTGAGCGGCTCTCCATCTACTCGATATGGTTTGTGGTGGCTGTGGTCAACAGCATCACCGCAGGCAAGTGGGGCGCGGGCGAAAGCTACTTTGCTACGGCCATCGCCGCCAGCTGCATCCTCACCGGCCTGGCCTTCAACCGCCTGCTCACCTGGAGCCAGCAAACCAATGATCAATCTACAGTCTCCAATCTCCAATCTTCCAAAACACATTTGGCTTTCATGCTCATAATCCCCTTGCTCTTCCTCTTCCAGGCCAGGCAGATGTTTCACATGCCCACCCACACACCCACCCTGGCGGCCATCGCGCAGGTGCTGGGCCACCCTAGCGAAGTAATGATTGCCCCACAAACTTCCTGCTCTGCCCCGCGCGACCCGGAGCCAATTCCTTACGTCGATTCGGCAGGCGTGTCGCTGCTGGGCCGCCTGCCCACGGCTGCGGATACGGCCGCAGGGATTGAGATTACGGAACATATTTTGGCTGCAGAAACGGCCGCATTCAGTGAAGATGCCGGGTTCAATTTCCGCGCCGGGCGCGACATTGTCACCAATCCCACCCAATTGCTCAACCTGTATAACAACAACCAGGTCGATCTGACAGAGATGCTGGCGATGCTAAACAGCCAGGCATTCGACACGATTGTCCTGCGCGCCCAGTTCTACCCGCCGCCCGTGCTAGACGCCATTGGCCAGCAGTATAGAACCACGGATCTAGTACAAATGAACGGCTTTGTCTACTGCATCATGCGCCCAAGATGAAGCAGGTAGCAAGTGGCAGGTTGCAAATGGTAAACGAGCTGCTGCTTCGCCGTTTTGTAGGCGTCGGGCTACAATAGACGCATGGCTCGCCCGTACACCATTGACCTTCCCAGCTTTGCTGGCCCGCTGGATCTACTGCTCCACCTCATAGAGCGGCAGGAGCTGGATATTACCGCCATCTCTCTGGTAAAAGTCACCGAGCAATATCTTGAGCAAATTGAAAAAATGAAGCAAAACCGGATGGAAGAGCTGATCGACTTCCTGGTCGTGGCTGCGCGCCTGGTGCAGATCAAGAGCCGTGCTCTGCTGCCGCAGTCGCCGGTCATCATTGAAGGCGAGGAAGAAGAGGAAGATCCGGCCGAAGCGCTGCTGCGCCAGCTGCGCGCCTACAAGCGATTTAAGCAAGCAGCCACCTGGCTTCAGGACCGCGAGGAGCAGGGCTTACGAACTTATCTACGCATAGCGCCCCCGCCGAAGCTGGAGGGACGCCTGGACATGAGCGGCGTGACGGTAGAGGCGCTGCTGGCTGCCGTGCGGGAAGCACTGTCTCGCATTGAGGACAAGGAAGACAGCGTGTCGATTGTACAGCCGCGCCGCATCACCATTGAAGGGCAAATTAATCGGCTGCGTCAGCGGGCCAGGGCGGGTTTGGCCTTTGGCTTTGACGATTTGCTTTCGGCTAAGACTAGCCGAATTGAAATCTCGATTACGCTGCTGGCGGTGTTGGAATTGATTAAGCGACGAGAGATTGTAGCCAGCCAGGCGGAGCTATTTGGCCCCATTCAGCTGTGGGCTAATCCAGAATACCAGGCGGAAGAAACGGCCGTTTCTTAAACCCACTACTCTCCAATATTCTTCTCTACACTTGCATCTGTGCGCTCGAGGGCCGACGCTTCTGCTGCCAGCGGATCAGCAGCAGACAGGTCAACGCGCCAGAAGCATCGATAAATACATCAACGGGGGTGCCGTTGCGCCCCGGAATGAAGGTCTGGTGGAACTCGTCGCTAATGGCATAGAAGAACACAATGAGGAAGGCGGCGAGATACGGCCGTGGCCCATCCCACACCCCCCTTAAGGCCAGCAGGGCTAACGCGGCATAACCCAAAAAATGCCCCATCTTCTTAAAAGCCAAATCCCATGCGCCAAATGCTGGCAACTCTGTCGGTGTCTGGTGCGAGACAAAAAAAATGACCCCCATTGCTAGCAGCAACGGCAGCCAACGCCCCCACCAGGATGAACGTCTCGCAAAGACCCATCCTAATAGCACATTCCCCCCTTTTACCACCACATTCGCTCTTTCCCCATTTGGTACACCGCCCGCAAAACAAATAGAGCAATTGCCATTGGTATTAAAAAGCGAATAGCAACTAATCCGCCACCAAAAAAAATAAGTCCCACCAACACAAGCACAGGTATTATAATCAATAACCGTAGCTGTTTAGGATCTATTTGTTCCTTTGCCTCGTTTCTGCTGCGCATGCGCTGTAGGCGGCGGCAGCTTTTCCTGCTGCCAACTCGGATCACATCCCCGTCTAGCTGCCACTGGCAGCCACATAGCTGGCACTGATAGCAGACACGCGCTGGCTGGCCAGTTTCTATGTCGGTGCGCTCTAAAATTTGCCCCCCGCAATGATCGCAATCGTACCCGCTATCATTCCAGGTGGTTTCCGTTTCAATCATGCCTCTTGCTCACGCTGTCGTTTTGCCCAATTTCAACTTATAGCTCACCCAGCTGCGGATTGGGTAACGTGGGGAAGGGGCGAGCCTTACAGATGCGTTGTCTACAGTCGGTCAACGCATCCTTATGTTAGTTGATCTGGCAAAATACGCAAAATGAAGCGGAGGTAATTCAAGAAACGCTTATTCTTGTTTCACACGTTCACATGTTTCTAGCAGCAAATTGTAGCTGCTGTTGTAGCTCACGTAGACAAATCCCCCACACTGCTCGCAAGATGTCTGGTATTCCATGACAGAACCCGTCACTTGCTCCCAGGGCTCTAACTGATGACCATGAATGGAAGCCCAAGCTTCCGCTTCACACAGCTGGCGCTCCAGGGAATCGTTGCGCTCCTGCTGTGCAGATTCGTCATGCTCAGAGGCGGCTTCAACCAGGGCGCGTACGGCCGTACCCTGGACCAAATTATCGGGCACGCCTTCTGGCAGCCCTGCCACTTTATGCAGCAGATGCTGCAATACCAGGGCAAGTTCCTTGCGGGTAGATGGATCATAACGCGGCACAAGAGAGCCTTCTTCCAAAAGCCCAATCAGGTAGCGCACGGCCGTTTTCAAATGCTTAAGTTCTATTTCTGCGGAGTTTGACATACTACTGCCTCCCAAGGTTTGGTTTAGACAGCTTCATTTTGGCATTAAAAAGGCAACTTAACCAGAGGAAGTTTGTACCGTTTGCTAAAGATTTTCAAATTGAGCGCGCAACATATCCCGTTCGGCCGTCTTGCGGGCAATTTTTTGCTCTAGCTCAACGGCCATTTCTGCCAGCAGATCGCGCCCTTCGCGCCGGGCCAATTTCACCTTTAGTGCCAGGTCCACCATAGAGCGATTTGGCAGGTTCCGCATCTCATTATCGATGGCGCGCAGGCGGCGGCGGCAGCGCTCTACCTCTTGCTCAAGTGCCTGGAGCATTTCCTGGTCCGGCGGCGGTGACGACTGCTGGCGGCTTTGGCGCGCCGCCAATTCATCTGCCAGGGCCATAAGCTCCACCATGCTCTGAGCCTTGTAGGCATCGTTGATAGCCGCCATTTTATCGGTGCGGTATTGCCGGTCTGCTTCATCAATGGCTAAATCTGGATGGAACTGGCGGGCCAGCTGGCGGTAGATTTTTTTGAGCTGGGCCTGGGTTGCGGCGGGTGGGGTGGGTGTGGGTTTGGCTGCGGCCGTTTCCGGGTTTTGCTGCCACGTTTGCCGAAACTGCTCTTCAACCGGATCAAAGGCAGGACCCTGATCGGCAAATGACTGCTGGTGGCGCATCAGCTTGATTCGCGTCAAATAGCTGTTGACCTCTGACTCCAGCATCGCCAGCTGATCGAGCAGTTGCCCCACGTGGGCTTCAAAGCGAAACTCAAATGCTTCTACGTCTTCCAGCTGGTTATTTAGCTCCGCTTCGGCCGCGGTGAGTTCCTGCCGCAAGCTGTCC
Source organism: Promineifilaceae bacterium (SeqCode) (assembly GCA_041987425.1). Classification (GTDB taxonomy): domain Bacteria; phylum Chloroflexota; class Anaerolineae; order Promineifilales; family Promineifilaceae; genus Leptofilum. Next base: position 32,002 of record JBHIWP010000022.1, read on the forward strand.
AGTTCCCGGCGCAGGCGCTTTACTTTTTCTGCTGTGGATTCAGAATTGGATGCCATGCGTCAAGTGTAACGCAAAACAGGCCACTGTGAATCACAATCTTATCCAGCACAGACCAAAGAGCCGAAATTACCACATTCCTCTACAACTTTTCATTTGGAGCAAGCAAATCTCAAGTACAATGGGCAACATGTCTCGCAGACGAACTGTTTTGCTCACGATGTTTGGCGTCCTGCTGCTCGGCGCTGTCGGCCTTTACCTCCTTTACCCGCGCCTGATTCTGGCGGCTTACAATCGCTATCCTACGGCCGTACCGCAAGCCCTGCTGTCCCTGGTAGCCACGCCCTTGCCCACGGCTTTGCCCGCGCCCACAGCTATGGCGGACAGTAATCAGTTGGCGGTAATCGGTAATCAGCTGGCACAACTTCAGTCAACGCCTACCCTTTCGCCCACCGCAACATTACAGCCAACCTTTACGCCTCAGTCGCCAATCCCTGCCCAGAGCGAAGACGAAGGATCCAATCTCCACTCTCCCACTGCGGAACCGACGCAAACCGCAACGCCACCTTCACCTACGGCTATGCCATTGCCAACGGCCGTTCGGCTGGAAAACATTCAGGGCAGTCCCCAAAAGTTCAAGAACTGCGGCCCGGCCAACCTCACCATTGCC
>JBHIWP010000023.1:0-31524 GCA_041987425.1 Promineifilaceae bacterium (SeqCode)
GCCGCTCGCCGCGGCGCAGGGCGAAATTGCGTAATGAGATCATGCGATGAGCTTGTGACGGCCGGGAATCAAACGCCGGCCCGGATTCGGCGGACGCCAGCTGTTCCGTGAATCCAGTCGACGACTATCTGGCGTCGATCGAAGATGGAATCGACGGTCTACGAGTGGGCGTCATCCGCGAGATCGACATCGAGAATCTCGCGCCCTCCGTGCGATCCGATTGGGAAGCATCGCTCGAGCGTCTCAGCAGCGCCGGAGCTCGACTGCAGGAGGTGTCGATTCCCCACCTTCATTCCACGGTCGCCGTCTACTACGTGATTGCGAATAGCGAGGCCAGCGCCAATCTGGCCCGCTACGACGGCATCCGCTTTGGTCCGCGCATTACCGGCAGCGACATGATCGACAGCGTCAAGAAAACGCGCGCCCTTTTTGGCTCGGAAGTGAAGCGGCGCATCATGTTGGGCACGTATGCGCTGAGTGCCGGATACTATGATGAATATTACGGCCGTGCCCTAAAAGTGCGCACCCTGATTAAGCAAGATTTTCTCAACGCCTTTGAGCAGGTAGACGTCATTGCCACGCCAACGACGCCTACCACCGCCTTCAAAATTGGTCAAAACGTAGACGATCCGCTGAGCATGTATCTGCAGGACATTTTCACCTTACCTGTGAATCTCAGCGCCAGCTGCGGCATCTCCGTCCCCTGCGGCTTTGACAGCCAAAACTTGCCCATAGGTCTCCAACTCATCGGCAATGCTCTAAAGGAGGCCACGATTTTGAACGCGGCTTTTGCCTACGAGCAAGCGACAGAGTGGCATAAGCAGGCACCAGTAAAAAGTAAACAGTGAACCTGCCATTGGTGGTCTTTACCAAAGCCCGTTAACCTGGGCGTGTTTGTTTGTGGAGAATGAAAATGAAAGGGGATGAACCATTAGTTGACACACTTGAAGACGGCCGTGTTTCCTGGATTAATCACAGATTTTTTAAGGCATTTTTGGTCGGGTTTGTTATAGGCACCGGTATTCTTGGTGCTTATGAGTTTAGAAGCAACCTTATGATCCAGCCCCAAACAATGATGGCAATGTTCATTGCGGATATTGGCGTCCCTACAATTGGTGTTTACTTGGTTGCCAATCTGGTCAGATCTTTTTTGTCGCGTTATGGGTTTGAAGGCTATTCCAAGAGGGATGAAAGAATAACTATTGCCTACCTTGCGATTTCACTGGTAGGCTTATTTTTAGGTCCAATAATTCTCTTTTTGCCTTTCTTATTTCTGATCGAAATATTAGAAAAGGTAGGGGGGGATGGCTTCGCTGGTTTAGTAGGGCTCTTAATGATTGGCGCTTTGGCGCTTATTGCCCTTCTCCGTCGCGCAGCTCAACGAAGACGATCTACTCAATCGTGAGAGCAGCTTCAGAGATTAGTTTAGCATTAATTTTAGCCCGGTAACAGATATCTGGGATTTGGAGAAACATGAAAATCATCATCCCTCTCGCTGGCTTTGGCACCCGAATGCGGCCGCACACCTGGAGCCGGGCCAAGCCGCTGCTGCACGTGGCGGGCAACACGATTATCGGCCATTTGCTGAACTTCATGCACGAGATCACCATGGAAGAGGTGATATTTGTGGTGGGCTACAAGGGCGACGAGATTGAAGCGTGGATTCGCGAGCATTATCCACACTTAAACGCCCATTTTGTGGTGCAGGAGGAGGCGCTGGGGCAGGCCCATGCCATCTGGATGTGCCGCGATTTTCTGGATGAGGGCGAGGTGCTGGTGGCGTTTGGCGACGGCGTTGTGGAGGCGCGCTACACAGAAATTCCAGACCCGGATGCCGATGGCGTGATTCTGGTGCAGGAGATGGAAGATCCGCGCACGTTTGGCGTGGTAGTGACGGATGAAAATGACGTGGTGCACGATTTTATCGAGAAGCCGAGCACGATGGAGCACAAGCAGGTTTTGGCCGGGATTTACTGGTTTAAGAACGGCCGTCTCCTCCACGACGCTATCCAAACCATCATTCAAGAAAACCGGCAAACCAAGGGCGAATTTTACCTGGTCGATGCCTACAAGGTGATGCTGGAGCAGGGCGCGATTATCAAAGCCAAGCCAACCATTTTTTGGCTGGATGCAGGCAAGCCAGATTACATGTTGAGCACCAACCAGAAGCTGCTGTCGCTGGGCTACGGCACGCAGGACGCCATCGAGCGCAGCTATGCCGAGGATTTTACAGTCGTGCCACCGGTGTTTATTCATGAAACGGCCGTTATCGACCAAAGCGTCATCGGCCCATTTGCCAGCATTGAGGCGGGTGCAGTTATCAAAAGCAGCATCGTGCGCAACAGCATTATCGACACCGGCGCACACATAGAAAACTGCGTCCTGGACGAGGCACTTGTAGGCGAAAACGTCAAAATTACAGGAAAAGCGCAAAAAATATTTGTTGGTGATAATTCAATACTAGATCTTGGTTAAGGAAACACGGACTGGCTTAACCAATTGTGACCCACTTTCAAAAAGTGCTATACTGTTTGTGGTCTATTTAATGGGTGAGGCAAAATAATGAACGCTACAATTACCGAGATTTTGGATGACTTACGAGCTGCTGATGAAACGATTCGCCGTTTTGAGCGTCGTTATTGGCTTAGTTCATCCGATTTCTATGAGCTATATCAGCAAGGTGTTTTAGACGATGGCGAACATGCCGAAGATTTTGTACTGTGGGCTGGCTTTTATAAGATTAAGCTAGACCGAGAAGAAGCCCTACAGACATTATCTCATGATCGGTTGCGTCAGCTTCGTGCCAAGAGTAAAGGGCAAACAATTTCAATTACCCCATCTGAACCATCGCTTCCGACGGCCAGTTAGCACACCTTATGCCCATTCCAAACCGTTCAGAATACGAGCGTCTTGTCTACGGTCTGGCAGATCACCCTGAAGTCCAAGCATCCACATTACGTTTATACAGCACCAGCGCCTTAACGGCGATCGTTGAAGGTGAAATATGGCTGCTCAATGGCTTGAAACTGCGCGTGCTTGAAGTCCTGGATTTTAGAGTGGAGAAAATCCAAAGTTATAGCTATGCTGTTTATCAAGAGGCTGAAAAAGTTCGTTGGTATGATCCCCAGCCACACCCTGAAAATTCGGCCTTAGCTCCCACATTTCCTCATCATTACCATGAGCCGCCAGACATCAAGAACAATCGGCAGCCTGCCATTGGCATAAGTTTTGAGTCGCCTAATTTCACGACGCTTATTGATGATTGTATCAACCTAAAAATAAAGCGCTGATTTCCATGATCACCCTGATGCTTAAAACCACAATCAGGCAAATCGGGCAAATCTGCGTAGCTATTTAAGAGAGGAAAACATGCGTAACTTTATTTCGGACCGGGTTGCCGCCACGCCGCCCTCGGGGATTCGAAAGTTTTTTGACATTGCGGCCACGATGAAAGATGTCATTTCGCTGGGAATTGGCGAGCCGGATTTTGTGACGCCGCCGCCGATTTTGCAGGCGGGCATCAAGTCGCTGCAGCGGGGCGAAACGGCCTATACGTCCAACAGCGGCACGGTGGAGCTGCGCACGGCGCTGAGCCAGCATTTGCAGGAGCTGTACCATGTTAACTACAGTCCGGTAGATGAGATCATTATCACCGTGGGGGTGAGCGAGGCGCTGTATCTGGTGATGACCTCTATACTCAATCCCGGCGACGAGGTGATCATTCCCGAACCCAGCTTTGTGGCTTACGGACCAGAAGTGGCCTTTGCCGGGGGCGTGCCCGTAGCCGTGCCCACCTACGTGCGGGACAATTTCCAGGTAACGGCCGAAACCATCGAAGCGGCTATCACGCCCAAAACGAAGGCGATTTTGCTGGGCTATCCTAACAATCCAACCGGGGCGGTGATGACCAAAGAGGTGATGTTGAGCGTAACGGCCGTTGCCGAACAGCACGATCTGCTCATTATCTCCGACGAGATTTACGACCGGCTGGTGTATGGCATTGAGCACGTTTGCGTGCCTGCGCTGCCGGGGATGCGCGAGCGCACCGTGCTGCTGGGCGGCTTCAGCAAAGATTACGCCATGACCGGCTGGCGCATCGGTTACGCCTGCGCCCCGGCCGAGATTTTGGCCGCCATGCGCAAGGTACACCAATACACCATCATGTCGGCCCCCACCACCGGGCAGGCGGCCGCTTTAGCCGCCCTCACCGACGAAGGCAACCGCTACGTCGAGGAGATGCGCCTGGAGTACGACCGCCGCCGCCGCCTGATTGTCGATGGCTTCAACACGTTGGGGATGGACTGCTTCGAGCCGCGCGGCGCCTTTTACGCCTTCCCCTCCATTGCCAAAACTGGCATGAGTAGCGACGCCTTTGCCATGCGCCTGCTGGACGAAGAAGAAGTGGCCATGGTTCCCGGCGACGCCTTTGGCGCCAGCGGGGCGGGCTTTGTCCGTGCCAGCTACGCCACCGCCTACGAAAAAATCGAAGAAGCTCTCAACCGCCTGGAGCGCTTCATGCGGCGGCATGGATAATTGTTTTGAGATTTTTTGACGCAAAGAACGCAAAGAAAGAAAAGGCGCAAAGCTTTTCTTTTATCTCTTTGCCCCTTTGCGCCTTTGCGTCAAATTGTTAAAAATGGACACTTTATGACCCAATACGAACCCGTCATCGGCCTGGAAATGCACGCCGAATTGATGACCGAATCGAAGATGTTTTCCAAGGCGAAAGTAGTGGACAGTGTGGAAGCTGCGCCGAACACGGCCGTTTCCCCCCTTTGTCTCGGCATGCCCGGCACGCTGCCCGTGATAAACCAAAAAGCCGTCGAATACGCCCTGCGCGTGGCCCTGGCGCTGAACTGCGAAATTAATCATCACAACATCTTCGCCCGCAAAAATTACTTTTACCCCGACCTGCCCAAGGGCTACCAGATCAGCCAGTACGAGCAGCCGCTGGGCGTGAATGGCTGGCTGGACATTGAGCTGGAGTCAGGCGAAACCAAGCGCATCGGCATTCGCCGGGTGCACATGGAAGAAGACACCGGCAAGCTCACCCACCAGGATGATGGCACCTCTTTGGTGGATTACAACCGGGCGGGCGTGCCCCTGCTGGAGATTGTCACCGAGCCAGACATACGCTCCGGCGAGGAGGCGCGGGCTTACGCCATGAAGGTGCGCCAGATTTTGCGCTACCTGGGCGTGAACTCCGGCGACATGGAAAAGGGCGTGCTGCGCGTGGAGCCCAACATCAGCCTGCGTCCGGTGGGCAGCACAGAGTTTGGCACGCGCACCGAACTGAAAAACCTGAACAGCTTCCGCGTGCTGGCCGACGGCACCGCGTTTGAGATTGCCCGGCAAACGGCCGTTTTGCAGTCCGGCCAAAAAGTAATCCAGGAAACGCGCGGCTGGCACGACACGCGCCGTGAAACGTTCAGCCAGCGCACCAAGGAAGAGGCCGAAGATTACCGCTATTTCCCGGAGCCAGACCTGCCGCCGCTGCACTTGGACGACGCCTGGATCGAAGAAGTGCGCGCCAGCTTGCCGGAGCTGCCCGATGCCAAAATTGCCCGGTACAAGGCTGACTTTGATTTGTCTGATTATGATGCGCGCGTGTTGAGCGAAGAGCGCGCCGTGGCGGAGTGGTTCGATACGGCCGTTTCCCACGCCACAACCACCGCCATCAGCCCCAAAGCCATTGCCAACTGGATGATCAACGAGCTATTTCGCCTGATGAATGAGGCTAAAGTAAGCATCAACGACATCCGGCTGACGCCCGCTGCCCTGATGGAGCTGATCGGTCTGGTTGAAAAACAAACTATCAACAACAACACCGCCAAAGACGTGTTGGCCGAGATGTTTGCCAGTGGCGCGTCCCCCGCCCAAATTGTGGCCGATAGGGGATTGGCCCAAATCTCCGACGATAGCGCCATTCAAGCCATTATCGATCAGATCCTCAACGATAATCCAGAACAGGTATCCCGCTATCTGGCTGGCGAAGAAAAACTGCGCGGCTGGTTTGTGGGGCAGGTGATGCGCCAGACCCAAGGCAAAGCCAACCCTGGCGCTGTCAACCGCCTTTTGCAGGCTGCCCTGGCTTCGCAAAAGTAATAAACGCCACGATAGAGACAGATAATAAGAAAGAAACGTGGTTTACAAACCAGGATGTAATGGTTTGTTAAATTAAGCAACCTGCCTGATGTAACTATCCCAACCAACACAACCCTCAGTTTGCATCCGGGCAGTTCGCAGCTGCACTCTCCTGATTTCAGGCATCATCTGGCATCTGTAAAGGGTTTTTCCTGTGTTCACGGGACCATTTTCCCACGAAAACGAGCGCCCAATTACGCTTTATTCACAACGCCCGCTACTCCTTCCTGTTATGATGACAGGGTGCACTATAACGTTTTCATAAAATTGGCTGTGCCCAAACCAATAACTGCATATTCATAGCCTGTAAGGCAGCACCAGCAGTTTTGTAACGCACCTTATTAGGTTGGTCGGATAGGAACTCGAAACAGGTAAGTGGAGAAAAGTCCTCCCCTCAGCTAATTGGCAAAACGGTTCATTTCAGCATCAGTAGCGAGAAGGTCATGGTACCTATAGTACCATTCAAATGTTGGTCGAGGACAAGTAAAATAAATAAGTTCACATGACCCTTGTGTAACCAAAAAAAATCGGCCGTACGGCAGAGGGGAAAATTCATGAGTAATTCCCAAATTGAATCGACGAAAGATAAATCAGAAGAAATTCGGAAGCGTGCTTTCCGCCTCATTTTGGCTTTGGGCACGGCTGGTATTTTATGGGGCTTCATATTTGCCAGCGTGAGTGAAGCAGGCAGACAACCACTATCCCTGTTTTCTTCTTTTGGAGCCGGTGCGATTCAGCTATTTGGTGCCTACCTGATTTACAGAAGGCGCGTGTTTTTAGGCGTTGCAGTTGCCGCTTCAACAGCCCCCATCGTTGCCTTGATTACCATAGCCCAAAGTGCAGGAATCGGTACGGTTGTGGTTGTAGCAGTACTGATTATTTACATGATGATCTTGCCTTTGATCGTCACGCAAGAAGATGGGCTAAGTCGCATACAGGTAGGTGCAGTATTCGTGGCCGCCGCCCTGATCCTGGCCGATCTTTACTGGCCCTATCCACGGAATATGATTGAGCCAGAGTTAGCTACTGCTACATACATATTTTTAGGGTTGCTGCTTCTTGTTTTTGCCGCGGTATTAGTCCGCCGCTTCCCCACATTTTCACTACGTGGTAAGTTAATCAGCACCACGCTGGTTGTAACCACCGTGGCTATCGCCGGTGTTGCCTTTGGTGTAAATAATTTCACAAGTACAGCCCTCACAACTGAAGGTGGTAAACAGCTAGAAGCGCTGGCCAGATCGCAGGGCCTGCTCATTGGTGAACTCTTAGCCCGCGAAGTAAATTCATTACAATCTTTAACTTTGGATGGCAGATTGGCGGCGGCCATAGAGTACCAAAATGCGCGCTACAGCGGCAGCAAAGAGGAAATTCTGGCCGAAATCGTAGCCAAAGATAACAGCTGGCGGAACGGGAGTCGCTTCCACCCTTATGTTGGTGATGTTGTAGACAACGCGGTCTCTGACAAATTGCGCGAGTTCACTGCCCTATTTCCGGCAAGCGGCAACCTAATGGTAACAGACCGTTACGGTGCTCTCGTTGCGGCAACCAACTTTACAGAGCAGTATTACCATGGCGAAGAGGTCTGGTGGGACACAGCATATGGCGCTGGCTTTGGCAAGACTTATATCAGTGAGCCAACCCCTAACGAAAGAGGCAGCCATGGGTTCCTGCAAATTGCCCTTCCCATCTTTTCTTCTCAGACAACTGGGCCTTCCCACCTTATCGGCATTCTGTACAGCAATTACAGCCTGAAATCTCTAGAAGATCTCATGGTTGCATCTCAGGTTGGTGAAACGCAATCAATTACCGTGCATCTACCAGGATACCAACTGGCCTTAGATGAAAACGATAAGTTGCAGATTTTTACGGAAGAGATTGTTTCTGAAGCCGTGCTTGAAGAAGCTCGGGAGGCAGAGGCTGGCTACGCCTTCGTCAACCTCGATGGTGTGACCCATCTTTTTTCTGTTGAGCATATAAATACTTTGAACCATCAGCCAATTGTGGATGATCTGAATTGGTGGGCGAGTGTGCAGCAGGCGGAGGCAGAGGCGCTCGCTTCTGTATCCCAACAGCAGCGGTTAATTATATTGCTGGGTACGCTTGTGGTTTTGGTAGCTGGTGGAGCGGCAGCATTTACGGGTACCTGGTTAACGGCACCCATTCTGCGGTTGACCACTATAGCTAAAGAAGTTTCCAACGGAAATTTGGAAGTGCAAGCCGAGGTTACAACTCAGGATGAGATTGGTACGTTGGCCACCGTTTTCAACGGCATGACGGCGCAGGTACGTGAATCTATTCACACGTTGGAGCAGCGCGTGGCTGACCGTACCCGTGCTTTGGAAATTAGTGGTAACGTCAGTCGGCAGTTGTCCAACATTCTGGACCAGCAGGAGCTGGTGAAGGCCGTTGTGAAGCAGGTACGAACTGCTTTTAATTATTACCATGCCCATATTTATTTGTTTGATGACATAGGCGAAAACCTGATTATGATGGGCGGTACAGGCGAGGCCGGTCGGCAAATGTTGGCTAATAAGCACCAGATTGCGGCCGGAAAAGGTCTTGTAGGTCGCGCTGGCCAGACTGGGCGGCCCGTTCTTGTGCCTGATACCTCTAAGGCAGAAGATTGGCTGCCAAACCCACTGTTGCCATATACCAAAGCTGAAATCGCCGTGCCCATTATGAGTGGCGATAAAGTTTGGGGCGTGCTGGATGTGCAGCACAATGTAACTAATGGCTTAAGCCAGGTTGATGTTGACCTGCTGGACGCTATTGCTAACCAGGCAGCCGTGGCTCTGCGGAATGCAAGGCTGTATGAAGAAGCTCAAGAGCAGGCCCAACGCGAAGCTTTGGTGAACGAAATCAATCAGAAGATATTAAACACTAAAGATGTACACGAGGCGTTGCAGGTGGCTGCTCGCGAGGTTGGCCGAGCTTTAAACGCGTCGCAGACTATTGTGCGCTTTACCCAGGATAGCTTAGGCGAGAAGTTTGGCGATACAAAACCGCTCAACGGTGTTAATGGACAACAAAAATAGTTGCTTTACCGATTGCTGGAGACCTAAATGATGGACGATCCAAAGAACAATACCTTTCTTGAGTCAGTCAAGCGGATAGCCAAAAGGCTGGATGAACTCTTTTTTCAGCCAACTGCTAATCTCACCGATGAGCGAGACAGATTACGCGCCTATGTTTCATCCATATTGCTGGCTGTCATTTCCGTAATCTTTCTGTATGGTCTGTCCCGGTATGATCTTGGTGCGCCGGTTGCTCCTGGGGTCCCCAGCTGGTGGACATTGGTTATAAGCTTATTAGTAACCTTGGGCGGCTATGCCTTAACTCGCACAAAATATTATCAATGGGGGCTTGGATTAGCGTTTGTGCCCATGTTGGTGGTCTTATACGGCGTCGTTTTTGATCCTCCAGATAATTTTTCGCAAGTTGAGTCGGTTACCAGGTGGATAATCATTCCTCTATTATTTGGTGGACTTCTATTGCCAAGACGTGCTTTTCTACTGATGTCTTTGGCTTTTGTAAGTGAGCCTATCATATTGATCTATGTACTCCCCTCGGAGATGACACAAGATGCAATATCTTTAGCCGCATTTACTCTCTTCACCGCTCTTTTTATAGGGCTCTCGATTCAATTCCAGGCTCAACTTGAAACACAGGCTTTGGCTGCGGTACAGAAGAAGAACCTGGCTGAGAAAGAGGGCATCATCCAGCGGTTGCAGAAAGCCGAGACATTGCAGCGACAGCGTGCCAAAATCATCGAAGCCAGTAACGAGATCAACAGACGATTGGCCAGTATCTTGGACCCCAAGCAGCTGGTAGATGAAGTGATTAATCAGATTCGGGAGCTCTTTCACTACAACTATGTACAGCTTTATTTAATAGATGAAGCAGGGGAAAACCTGGTAGTTGCTGGTGGGACGGGTGAGGCTGGCCAGCTGCTTTTTTCACGTGGGCATCACATTCCCCTGGGAAAGGGGTTGGTGGGTCAGGCGGCGGCGACCAACGTTTACGTATTGGTGGATGACGTTTCTGAAATAGGTACTTGGATTTCTAACCCATTATTGCCCAACACAAAAACTGAACTGGCCGTGCCTATTTCTGTGGGTGATACGGTTCTGGGCGTTTTGGACGTGCAGCATGATGACGAAGGTGCACTGACGGCCGAAGACGTGGCCTTGCTGCAATCTGTGGCTACGGCCGTTGCCATTGCGCTGCAAAATGCTCGTTTGTATGAACAGGCCCATAAGCAGGCTGAAAATGAAGCCATTGTGAACCAGATCAATCAGCAAATTTTGGGCGCTACAAACATTGAGCACATTTTGCAGGTGGCCGCTACGGAGTTGGGCCGGGCGCTGAAGGCGAAGAATACTATGGTGCAGCTGGCAGTTGGAACCGAGCCTGGGGGAAACGGCCGTAGCAACGGAGATAAAAACTAATGTTTGCCCGCGTACAGTCATTCCTGGCTCCACCAGTTTTTGAAGATGAGCCAACAAACCGCAAAGCAAAGCTGCTTAACTCTGTTCTCATTGCCATTGCATTGTTACTGACAATGCTGTGGTTTGTGCGGTTAGCAACCGGGTTTGGGCACCTTATTTCTACCAGCATGATGATTCTCGCTGCGCTAGACCTGGTGATAGTTGGGCTGCTCTTTGCCTTACGCCGAGGTTACGTTGATCTTTCAGTCTCGGTGCTGGTGCTTTGTGCCTGGCTGGCAATTACTGTGCTGGCCTGGAATGCTGACGGCGTCCGAGATTCGGCCATTTCAGCCTACTTCATTGTCATGTTGGTTGCCAGCTTGCTTTCGGGCTGGCGGCTGGCTCTTTCTATCATCGGCTTAACGCTAGGTGCTGGATGGGCATTTGTTTATGCCGAATCTGTAGGGCTAATTGCTTCTTCTGCAGATCCCGCCTCTAACCTTATGACCGATTACAGCTTCGTCTTTGCTTTAGCCGGCGTTTTGGCTTATTTGGTGGTAGATGGTTTACAGAAAACGTTATCAGAGGCCAAAGAGAACAACCGCTCATTGCAAAAGCTAAGCCAGCAGCTAGAAGAAAGCGTACAGGAGCGCACGCGCCAGCTGGCTGTAGCGGCCGAAGTAGGGCAGCGAATCTCACACATGCAAGATTTAGATAAGCTGCTGGCTGAATCAGTAGAGCTCATTCGGGAGCAATTTGGCCTCTACCACGCCCAGATTTACCTGGCAGACGCCAACGGACAAAACCTGAACTTACGAGCCAGTACGGGCAGCATCGGTCAACAGCTGCTAAACCGAGGCCATCGCTTGCCCATCCAGCCGGGCTCCATCAACGGAACGGCCGCATTTAGCAAAGAACCCGTGCTGGTGGCCGATACGAGAAATAACCCTCTGTTTCAACAAAATCCGCTGCTGCCCTACACGCGCTCAGAATTGGCCGTGCCGCTTATGGTAGGTGGAAAGCTCTTGGGCGTGCTGGATCTGCAAAGCGACCGGCCAGAGGCGCTGACCACAGAAAACGTCTCGATTTATAGCTCGTTGGCCGACCAGTTGGCAGTGGCAGTAGACAATGCTTACCTCTTGCGAGAAGCGGAGGTGGCCCGACAAGAAGTGGAACAGCACCTCCAGCAAATTACGTACCAGGGTTGGAAAAATTTCCTGGATGGAATTGAACAAAAGGAAAGGATAGGGGTACGGTACGACACCAATGCCCTGGAACCATATGATGGGCCAATTGTTGCCAACGCAGACAGCCAGGTCCTGCAAATTCCAATCTCTGTGGGGAATGTGAGCATTGGCACCATTCAACTAGAGGCGGCGGAAAACGAGAAGTGGACCGATGAGACGCGCGCGTTGGTAACGGCCGTTGCTCGCCAGGTGGGGCAGCAGGCTGAAAACGTACGGTTGCTGACGGAAACTGCACGCTACCGCATAGACGCCGAACGCGCTGCCCGCCGCCTGGGCGGCCAAACCTGGCATGAATATCTGGGCAGAGCAAATGACCACGAAAACGTGGAAGGATTTATTTATCGGCGCAATATTGTGGCCCCCATTACAAAAGATGCTTCCGTGGAGAAACATGAAAGCGGCGCCGACGCATTTCACTATCCGCTGACAATCCAAAATAAAACGATTGGTGAGTTTGTCATTGCTGGGGCCGGCCAAAATGAAGCCAGAGAGATTGTGGCGATCATTACTCAGCAACTCAGCAGCCATATTGAAAGCATTCGTTTGGCAGAACAGACGGAAAAGGCGCTGGGGCAAACCCAGAGCCTGCACCAGATTGGTCAGGAGTTGAACCAGGCGACGCAGGTAGCAGAGATTTTGCACGCCGCCCTGGGCCCCGTTTTCCCCACAGGAATTGATGAAGCGACCCTGATGTTTATTGAGGTGGACGGGCAGGGACAGCCAGAAACGCTGGAACTGCTGGCAACCTGGCGTTTAGACGGCAACCCGTCGTTTCCTGTGGGTACTGTCTTTCCTATTGAAAGATTCCCTTTCACCAGCTTATTTATTAACGAGCCGGAGGTGCCGCAGCTAATTGGCAATGCGGCTGCCGACGAACGGGTGGATGAATTTACAAAGGGCGTGATGGCCCAGGCCAGAATCAAGGCCATTGCCGTAATTCCCCTGACGATGGGTGGTCAATGGGTGGGCATTATCACCTGTAGCTGGCCTCAGCCGCGCACTTTTAGTCAGGCAGAAGAAGAGATATTTAACGCATTGATCAATTTGGCTGCCCCTGCCGTGCAGAGCCAGCGTTTGTACTACAAAACGAAGGAACAGGCGGACCGGGAACGGCTTATCAACGAGATCAACCAGCGTATTCAGAACACGGTTTCGTTGGAGAGCGCCTTGCAAACGGCCGTTAAAGAGTTGGGCAAGGCGCTGCAAACAACCAGCGAGGTGCGGTGGCGCTGGCGTTCTGGGTCTGAGCCTGTGCCCCAGCTAAACGGCCGTAACAAGGGAGAGAGCAACTGATGTTTGCCAAAATAAAGTCACTACTTGCTCCACCCGTTTTTGCCGATGAAGAACTCACGCGCAAGGCGAGAAACCTCAACTACGCCCTGCTGCCAAACATTTTCCTTTTGGCGCTGGTGCTGCTGACAAGAACGGCCGCATCGTCAATTGATGGCAGAGAAGCGTTGGTCGTTGGGATGTTCATTTTTCAGGTTTCCCTTTTCGTTGCCATGCGACGGGGTTTCGTGAAGATCACCGGCTATCTGTTTGCCATTGGAATTTGGCTTCTTTTATCTTTGCTATTGTGGCAGGGCGGCGGCGTGCAAGACACCGCGTTTATGGCCTATTTTATTGCCATATTGATGGCCAGCTTGCTGGCGGACCGGTGGATGACGCTGGCAATTTCTGGCTTAACGATTGCCGTTGGTTGGGCGCTGGTCTTTAGAGAGTCAGCCGGTCTGCTCCCTACCATTCCCGCCACGGCTTCCGAAATCATGATTGCCTACAGCTTTATCTTGGTTGCCGCTGGCGTGCTGGTTTACCTGCTCGTGGCTGGCTTAAGAAATGCAGTAGCCAGGGTAGAAAAGAGTAATCAAGAGTTGCAAGAGTTGAGCCTCCAGTTAGAAAAGCGCGTGCAGGAACGCACGCAGGCACTGGCCGTAGCGGCCGAAGTAGGAAGGCGCATTTCTCGCATCCAAAATTTAGACAAGCTGTTGGCTGAATCCGTAGAGCTGATTCGGGAACGGTTCGCCCTCTATCATGTTCAGGTTTACCTGGCAGATAGCGCCGGGCAAAACCTGAGCTTGAAGGCCAGTGCCGGTACTGTTGGCCGCCAGCTGCTCGCTCGCGGACACAGGCTGCCTATTCGCTGGGGCTCCATCAATGGCATGGCAGCTACCGACAAAAAACCGGTGTTGATAGCGGACACAGACAATAACCCTTTGTTTCATGCCAATTCACTACTGCCCTTTACCCGTTCTGAGTTGGCCGTGCCCCTGTTGGTTGGTGAGCGGCTTGTAGGCGTGCTGGACCTGCAAAGTGAGCGGACCGAGGTGTTAACCAATGATAGCCTGCCGATTTATCAATCATTGGCTGACCAGCTGGCCGTGGCCGTCGAGAATATCCAGCTTTTGCGTGAGGCGGAACGCGCCCAGCAAGAAGCAGAGCAATACGCAAAGCTGGTTTCTCATTCTGAGCAGTTGGAAGATTGGGGCGATGCTGAAACAAAGAAAATTATGGGCGTTCGCTATGATCTCAACACTCTGGAAGAGTACGATGGCCCGGTTGTAGCAGAAATAGGAAGCCAGGCGCTGCGCGTGCCCATCATGATGGCTAATGAAAGTTTTGGCACCATTCAGGTGGAAGCCGACGGCAACCGTGAATGGACAGACGAGTCGCGGGCACTGGTAACGGCCGTTGCCCAGCAGATAGGACAGCGAGCTAAAAACCTGCGTCTTCTTGTCGAGGCAGATCGCTATCGGGCCGAAGCGCAACAGGCTGTTCGCTCCCTAAGCAGGCAGGCCTGGCGCCAATACTTGAGCGAGCAGCGTGGCCAGGTAGAGGGCTTTGTCTATGCCGAAGACACAGTAACAACGTGGAAGGAAGATAAACAGCCACATGTTGCTGCTGAGCCTGCGGTGCAAGTTCCACTGAAGATAAATGAGGAAGCTATTGGCGAATTTGTTGTTGCCGGTGGCAATACGGCCGCAGCTCAGATGCTGCTCAAGTCAGTGGCTAACCAGCTAAGCAACCATTTAGAGAATATCCGGCTGGCCCAGCAAACAGAATCGGCGCTGGGGCAAACAGAAAACCTGTACCGAATTGGCCGAGAAATAAACGCGGCGAAAAACGTGAACGACATTTTACACGCGGCATTAGGGCCCATTTTCCCCACAGGGATTGATGAGGCGACCCTGATGTTTATGGAGCTGAATAGATACGGTGAGCCTCAGACGCTGGAGCTGCTGGCAACCTGGCGTCTGGATGGCAACCCTTCGTTTCCAGTCGGGACTGTCTTTCCTATAAAACGTTTCCCTTTCGCCAGTTTGTTTATGAGTGATTCAGATGCGCCTCAGCTCATTAGTGACGTCAGCATAGACCCTCGCGTAGATGAATTTACCAGAGGTGTAATGGCCCACGCTGGCATTAAGTCAATTGCGGTAGTTCCCCTGACGGTTGGTGGGGAATGGGTTGGCATCATCACCTGTAGCTGGCCCCAGCCGCATGAGTTCAGCAAGCTAGAAGAAGAGATATTTAGCGCATTAATCAACATGGCGGCTCCGGCTGTGCAGAGCCAGCGACTGTACTTCCAGACAAAGGTGCAGGCCGAGAGAGAACAGGTCGTTAATCAAATTAATCAGCGTATCTTAAACACAGAATCAATGGAAGATGCCCTGCAAACGGCCGTTAAAGAACTGGGCCAGACGCTGCAAACGGCCGCTCAAGTAAAGTTAGCTACTACTAGAACCAGCGACCAAAACAAAGTATTAGGTCATCCGTCGCAAGGTGATTAACTTCTTCCCAAGAATATTCAAGGGCGAGACCTGATTTTAACGAATTGAGAATCCTTTTAGGTAATTGAGAGATAGTAATGAGTATTTATAAGAACATAAAGTTGATGAGTTTGGCGGCAATTATTTTGCTATTTGTGGCTTGCCAGGCACAGGAACAAGAGCCGGAGCAAACGGCCGAAGTTGAGACTACCGCAATTCAGGAAGATTTGCTCCCCGAACAAATTTTTACGCTGGGTGATATCTCCTCAGATCCGGCGGAGACAATTGAGTCCTTTAGTCCGCTGGCCAACCATCTGGCTAGCGAGTTGAGCGAATTTGGTATTCAAGAAGGCTCCGTTGTGGTCGCTCCCGATCTCTCTACCATGCTTGAATACCTGGAAAGTGGCGTGGTTGACCTATATTTTGATAGTCCATTCCCAGCTCTGACAGCATATGAAGAGATAAATGCCATGCCGCTGGCAAGGCGCTGGAAAGGTGGTGTGGGCGAATATCATACCGTTATCGTTGTGCATCAGGACAGCGGCATTACGGATATCGAGGGCCTCGCGGGGGCACTAATTGCCTTTGAAGAGCCGGTCTCAACTTCTGGCTATTTTCTGCCAGCAGCTTTTCTGGTCGGCGAAGGGTATCAACTGATCGAAACAGATTTAAACGCTTCGGTAGATCCAGACGAGATTGGATATGTATTTGCTGGCAGCGAAGAGAACATTCTGGCCTGGGTACTGGAAGGCAAAACGGCAGGAGCGACGCTGCAAAGCGATGCCTATGATGAACTGGATCCTGAGATGAAATCTCAACTCGTGGTGATTGCCCGAACATCCACCGTTCCCCGGCACATTGCTGTTTCCTCGCCCGGCATGGATGCAGAAATGCAGCAGCAGTTGGCAGAGCTTTTGACTTCTATGCATACAACGAGCGAAGGACAGGCCTTACTTGAAACCTTCGAAGAAACGACGCAGTTCGATGCGCTTCCTGAAGGGGAAGAAGGCACTATGGTGTCGCTTCAGCAATTATTTGCCCCGGTTCGCTAAACCTGGCTTGAGTGTTCGATAGGCAAGAAATTACCGTTTGCCAAAAAAATGTTGACCAATAAATAAATGGAAATCAGTGCAATATTTAAACTGAAGTTGAAGTCCAAATAATGCCGCTCAAAAAGAAGCTTGCTTCAGTACGACAGGTAAAAAGCCTGGAGAAACAGAGATGATAAGACAAAAACTACGCTTTTCCTTATTGATACCCATAGTTGCTGGAACATTTTTGGCACTCATTTTTGGATTCCTCCTGTTTAATGTGAGCCAATTTGGCAGCACGATTGTGCAAAATAGCGTCTCTGAAAACGGAAGATCGATGTTGGCTGTTTCTTCAAGGCTGGCTTTTAATCCTTTATACCAACTGGATGTCTCTGCGCTTAATGAGATTCTGGAGCACTTTCATGAGCAGCCAACAATCGCTTATGCTGCGGTGCGGGACGTAGATGGAAATATAGTCGCCCAGACGGAAGAGACCGAACTAATAGCAGACGAAATTGAAATAGCGTTGTCATCCAGTGCCCTAAGAACGGGTGAAACGGTTGAGCGGCAGGTTGAGCCACTTGTCGTTCTGGTCAGCCCAATCGGTGTTGCAGACACAAGAATAGGCACTATGGAAATTGTGATTGATCAAACGCTGTTGCTAGAGGGCGCGCGTACAGAGCTGCAAACTTTGATTCTAACTGCTTCGGGTCTGCTTCTATTCACCCTCACGGTAATTTTACTTGTCGCTGGCTTGTTGATTTTTAACCCGCTGCGAAGATTAACAGAGGCGGCGGAAAAGATTAAGGGTGGCGATCTTGTTCATTCGGTTAGCATAAGCGGTTTGGCTGAGTTTAGGCTATTAGGCAGTACGTTAGAAGAGATGCGGCAAAATATTTTGTCTGCTTACAACGATTTGGAATATCGGGTAAAAGCAACAAGCGCCAGTTTTGAGCTTGGCCGTCGGCTTTCTACTATCTTAGACGAGGCTGAGCTGGCTACGGCCGTTGTTGAGTTACTTCAGATCACGTTTAAATATTATCACGCCCACATTTATCTCTATGATAAGAAGGGCGAGTACCTGGTGGTAGCAGGCGGCACAGGGGCGGCCGGTCAGGCGATGTTGGCCAACAATCATAAAATTGAGCCTGGTAAAGGTCTGGTTGGGCGAACGGCACAAACCAATAAATCAACCCTGGTTCCAGACGTAACGGCCGATCCGAACTGGCTGCCAAACCCATTGCTGCCAGAGACCAAAGCAGAAGTAGCTGTACCTATCACGCTCGAAGACGAAGTGCTTGGCGTAATCGATATTCAGCACAACGTTGCCGGTGGCCTGAATGAGGCCGATGTAACGCTCCTCACCTCCATTGCCAACCAGGTAGCCATTGGTCTGCAAAATGCGCGCCAATATCAACAGCTTCAAGAAAGCGAAGCCAGAACACGGGCTGTATTAGACGCTGTCAATATTCCTGTCACCATTACCAAAATCTCCGACGGCAGCTTTATGTACTTCAACAAGCCTTCATTGGAAGCAGTTGGGTTGGATCCCAACAACCCCAAGGCTATGAATATGAAGGTAAATGACTTTTACGATAAGGATTCGCCAGGAAGGCAAGAATATGTCGCCTCCATGCGCGAATCTGGGAAAGTAGACAACCTGGAAATGACGTTGAAACGCATCAACGGCGAAACTTTCAAGGTTTTAATGTCTTCTCGCGTTATCGATTTTCAGGATGAACGGGGTGTCATAACCTCCTATATTGATATTACTGAGCACCATAAGACGCGAGAAGCCTCGGTCAAGCGCGCCAGGGAAATGGAAACGGTAGCCGAGTTGGGAACCGTGTCTGGCACAATTTTGGACCCAGACCGCTTGCTGCAGGAGCTGGTTGATCTAATCAAATCTCGCTTCGCGCTGTACCATGCCCATATTCATCTGCTGAATGACGCCAGAGATACGATGATATTGGCGGCTGGCGCAGGCGAAATTGGGCAGAAAATGGTGGCCGAAGGCAGACGCATTCCGCTGGCCGCGGAAGCCTCCCTGGTAGCTACAGTGGCCCGCACCCGGCAGGGAGCCATCCGCAATTATGATCCGCCAGGGGAAGGTTTTATGCCGCACCCGCTGTTGTCTAACACAAGCTGCGAAATGGCCGTGCCCATTGCCATTGGTGAAGAAGTGCTGGGCGTATTGGATGTTCGCTCTGAGCAATTGAATCATTTTACTCAAGACGATATGCAGACCTACACCATTATGGCCGGGCAGATTGCCGTTGCCTTGCAAAATGCGCGCACATACAAAAAGTCAGAAGAGGCCATTCAAGAGCTTCGAGAACTGTCTCGCCGCTTGACGCGAGAAGGCTGGGATGAACTGTTTAAGCAGCAGTACGACGAATTGGCCTATCGTTACGACTTGGAGGAGGTGCGCTCCATAACGGCCGGGGCTAATGCTGCTATCGAACCTGAAGTAGAAGCCATGCTGGTGCAACCATTGCAGGTGCAGGGCGAATTCATTGGTGAATTGGCGTTGGGCAGCGGCAAACTGAGTAAAGATGAGGCGTCGGAGATTGTAACGGCCGTTGCCGAACGGTTAGGTGTGCACCTGGAAAACCTTCGCCTGGCCTGGCAAACGCAAAACGCGCTGAATGAAACGCAACGGCGCACCGAAGAGTTAGCCATCCTCAATGAAATGAGCCAATCGCTAACAGCACAAACATCCGTCGATGGCGTTTTCCAAACCGTCTATGAATATTTGTCTCGTTTGATGGATACGACAGACTTTTTCACGGTTTTGTATGACGAAGAACGTGATGAAGTAGAGTTTGTGCTAACGGCTTCAGAGGAAGAACTACGTTGGTATACAGAGAAGCGGCAAGCGGGCCACGGCGTAACAGAATACATTATTCGCCACCAGCAGCCCCTGCTCCTATCAGAAAATGTGGGAGAACAGTTAGAGAAGCTAGGGATTGCAGGCTACGGAAAAATGCCGGAATCCTGGCTGGGTGCGCCCATTACTTTGGGCGAGCGCGTTCTAGGGGTTATTGGTTTGCAAAGCTACACCATACCTCGCCTCTATAATGAGCAGCATTTGAACTTGCTAAGGGCCGTTGCCAACCAGGCCGCTATTGCCATTGAAAGTACGCGACTGCTGGAAGGAACGGTGGCCCTGGCGGAAGAAGAACAAATTTTACGTCAGATTACTACCCGAGTAAGCACCGCCATTGACGCTGAATCAATTTTGCGAACGGCCGCAGAAGAAATCGGCCGTGCCCTGGGCCTAGAAGGCTACGTGAGCCTGGAAGGCGTGGGCAGTAACGGAACAAATGGACATGAGCCGGTTGCTGAAACAAACGGCAAAGTAAAAAATGTTGGCTAAGCTTCTCGCTTTTGCTTAACAACTTAAAACAAATACAACACAGATCGGAGAAGTATTATAATGAAAGGCACACAATTGACGATTCATAGCAACATGAAGCAAACGAAGAAATTCTCAAAACTATTAACAGGGCTGCTGCTTCTGTTGGCTTTTAGCTGGAGCCTGGCTGCCTGCGGCAGCAGCGCACCAGAAGAGCCGGAAATGATTACAGTAGGCGTTATGAATCTGGCGCCAGTTCTAGATCCTATTTTTGATGGCTTCAAAACCGGGATGGAGGAGCTGGGCTACGTTGAAGGCGAAAACATCACCTATATCTACGATGGCCCGGTGGGCGACGTTACCAAGCTGGATGCGGCTGCCCAGGCGTTGGTCGACCAGGATGTTGATCTGATTTTGGCACTCAGCACGCCTGCCGCGCTGGCAGCCATGCGCACAACCGGAGAAATTCCGATTGTCTTTGCCCCAATCGCCGATACCCTCCGCGCTGGGCTTGTTTCTGACCTGGCTCAGCCAGACGCCAATGGCACAGGCGTACAGTGGGGCATCAGTGAACCACGTCGTTTGGAATGGCTGCTGACGCTGGCGCCGGATGTGGAAAAAATTTACCTGCCCTATAACCCAGATGACAATGCGGCCACCATCATTTTAGAGGACATTAAAGCAACGGCCGAACAGCTAGACGTCGAGCTGATGCTGCGGGAAGCACGCACAGAAGAAGAGATCACCGCCGCCATTAGCGACATTCCCGAAGACGCAGATGCAGTTTTCTTGCTGCCAGACAGCCTGCTGGTCTCGCGTATGAGCGAATTTGCCGAAGCGGCCGTTGCCCGCAAGCTGCCCATAACGGCCCCGGGTGACACCACCGTGCGGGCAGGTGGCCTAATGTCTTATGGGATGGCCTTTGTAAAGGTTGGCGAGCAGTCAGCCCGGCTGGCGGATCAGATTCTGCAAGGCGCAGCTGTAAGCGATTTGCCCGTAGAAACTGCAGAATTTTTTCTGGATGTTAACCTGAAAACGGCCGAAGCCATCGACATGGAAATTTCTGACGATATTTTGCGTCAGGCAAACCAGATTATTCGCGATTAATTTGTATTGATATGAATTTTATCCTGGCTGAACGGACAAGCCATCCCGTTCGCACTTACGCAGGTTATGTTTAAGGATGGTCACTTATGCGTAAAAGTCTTCGCCTCCAATTAACCTTATCCATGGTCTTACTGGCCGTGCTTCCCTTGCTGGCTATTGGCCACAGTACGGCCACGCGTACCCTGGATATTGAGCGACAGCAAGCCATTATTCTACAGCAAGAGATTGCTCAACGCGTTGCCACCCAGGTAGAAACGTACATTTTTGCCCGGGAAAACGATATGCGGCTGCTGATAGATGTGCAGGGGTTGCCAGACCTGGAAATAGCCCAACAAAAAGCGTTATTGCGCAGCTTGTCCAATAGCCAGGACGTTTATTCCGAGCTCATTCTGATGGACAGTGAAGGGCAAACGATTGTCTTTGAATCTCCAACGCGTCTTAGTGTGGAGGGAGAAGCCCGATCCTATGCCTTTAACTCCATCTTCAGCATACCGCGCGGCACCGGCCAGACGTATTACAGCCCTGTGCAAATCAGCGCGGAATCTGGCGAGCCGTTCATGACGATTGCCATTCCGTTTTATGATTTACAGACGGGTGATTTTGACGGCGTGCTGGCTGCCAATTTCCGCTTTCAGCCGATGTGGACGCTAATGGCCGACATCAGAAATGACATCGCAGGTTTTGTCTACGTTGTAGACGACACGAATCGCGTTGTGGCTCATCCGAATCGCTCGGTTGTTTTGCAGGGAACGACAACGGCACTTCCAGACGGTGATGGATTTGTTATTGGCCTGGGCGGGGAAGAGGTAGTACAGGCTAAGGAGTTTATTGCTTTAGGGTACGGTGCGGGTCTGCAGCCGCAGGGTCTGTACATTGTGGCCGAAGTACCGGAAAGTGTCGCCCTGGCGCTGGCCAGCAGCACAGTTGCTAGCGCAGCGAATCTCATCATTATTACGGCCGTTATAGCGGGTCTTGTTGGGCTGGGCCTGGCTTTACGTATCACCCGGCCTATTGGCAATCTGGCCGCTACTGCCAAGGCGATTAGTAGCGGAGACCTTTCTCGGCAGGTAACTGTCGACAGAAAAGATGAAATAGGTACGCTTGCTTCTGCTTTTAATAGCATGACAGCCCAGCTAAGAACCCTAATTACGGGTCTGGAACAGCGAGTTGCCGCGCGTACGCAGGATCTCAACCTGGCAGCAGAAATTGGTCAGCAGGTTTCACAACTGCGAGATCTGGATGAGCTCTTGCCGCAGGCAGTGCAGCTGGTGGGCGACCAGTTTGAACTGTATCAGGCCCAAATCTACCTGGTTGATGGAACGGGCAAGCAGCTGGTCTTGCGGGCCAGCACCGGGCATGCGGGAACGCAGCTGCTAGAGGAAGGGCATACCCTGCCGATTGATGAAAACTCTCTGAACGGAACGGCCGCTATCACCAAAGAAGCCGTAATTGTGGCCGATACTGCTGAAAGCCCCGCGTTTCGGCCGCACCCCTTGCTGCCGGGCACGCGCTCCGAGATGGTAGTGCCGCTTGTAGCCAGAGAAACGGTCGTTGGGGTGCTAGACCTGCAAAGCGATAAGGCCAATGCCCTGACAGAAGATAACCTGGCTGCATTTGCCACGCTGGCGGGGCAGCTAGCCGTTGCCATTCAAAACGCTGCACTCCTAAGCGAGCGCCAGCAGGCTGAAGCACAGGTCCGCGAAAGTGAAGAATTGATGCGTACCATCATCGATTCCACCCCAGACTGGATTTTTGTCAAGGATCTTAAACACAACTACCTGATAGCAAATAAAGAATTTGCTGACACGCTGAAAATGACGCCCTCTGAAATCGTCGGCAAAAATGACCTGGAAATTGGCATCCCAGAAATAGTTGTAAAGGGCGACCCAGAAAAGGGCATACCTGGAATATGGCCCAGGGAGCGTGAGGTAATGGACAGTGGGCAGATGCACACTGTTGAAGAGGAAACGACCCTGACCACCGGACGCCACGTTGTTTTAACTACCACTCGGGTTCCTTTAAAAGATGCTGAAGGCAACGTCACTGGCTTTGTGGGCTTTATTCACGATATCACCGAGCGCAAGGAATTTGAAAGAGAGCTAGAGGAAGCGCATGCGCGCACGCAGGAAATTTTGGAATCAATAAATGTGCCTCTGGTTATCTCTAAAGTGGCAGATGGCATTGTGGCTTACGTAAACGAACCGCTGGCGGAAATTATCCGCGTGCCGCGTGACGAGCTCATTGGCCGCGTAACGCCAGACTTTTATCACGATCCAACCGACCGGGACAATTACATTAAGGCCCTGCGGGAACAGGGACAGGTTGCCAACTTCGACATGCGCCTGAAGCGCGGCGACGGCGACCCGCTCTGGACGCTGGTTTCGGGCCGTATTATCAATTTCCGGGGCGAGCAGGCCATTATCTCGTCACTGGTTGACATTACCGAGCGCCGCGAAGCGCAGGCAACCATCGCCCGGCGCGCTACAGAAATGGAAACGGTAGCTAACGTAGGTACCGTAACCGCTACGATATTAGAGCCAGACGAGCTGATGCAGCAGGTGGTAAACCTGACCAAGGAGCAGTTTAATCTGTATCACGCGCACCTTTATTTGCTGGATGAGGGCAAGACGAACCTGGTTCTGGCCAGCGGTGCCGATGAAATTGGCGCCAAGATGGTGGCCCAGGGACGGCGTATTCCGCTGGCCCAGAAGCAATCACTGGTTGCACGTGCGGCCCGTACCCGCGACGGCGTTGTTATCAATAACGTACAGGAGGAGCCTGGCTTCCTTCCCCATCCCTTATTGCCAGAAACTCGTGCGGAGCTAGCCGTACCGCTTATTGTGGGTGATGAACTGCTTGGCGTGTTGGACGTGCAGGCAAACAAAATTAATCGCTTCACTTCGGAAGATATTTACATTTTTGCCACGCTTGCTTCACAGGTTTCTGTTGCTCTGCAAAATGCTCGACGACACAATGAGGCGCTGAAGGCATTGGAAGAGCTGACCCGATTGCAGCGCATCATGGTGCGGGAAGGCTGGGAAGGCTATCTCACATCGGAGGAGCGCCCGTTGGTTGGGTATGCTTTCGATAACAAGGGCGCGAAACCCATCGAAGAAGATAGCAAAGAAGCCCTGTCTGTGGAGAATGGAAACGGCGGTAATGACCAGAACGGAAAGACGCACAAAACGGCCGTTTCCGTGCCTGAGACTTCTCTGGCTATTCCTATCTCTGTACGGGGTGAGCTGATTGGCAAAATTGGCTTGCGCACCCCCGATGGCAACCCCATCCCAGAGCGCAAGCAGTCGCTTATCAAAACGGTAGCTCATCAGGTCTCTGAGGCCTTAGAGCGCGCCAGATTAACGGAGCAAACGCAGCTGGCGCTTACGCAGGCAGAAAAACGCAGCCAGGAAATGGCTACGATTAACGAAATCGTAACGCAAATTTCTACTTCGCTAGACTTGCAGCATTCTTTACAAATTGTTGTGGACGAACTGGCAACGGCCGTTAATGTCGACCAGGTACGCGTAGCCCTAATCCAGCCCGGCGGGAAAGAACTGCTGGTGATTGCCGAGCATCACGATGCCTCGCGTTCCCCGTCCGCAGTTGGTATGACCATACCTATTGAAGGAAACGAATTAACGCAAACGGTTATCCAATCTCGACGAATGATGGTAGTCGAAGACGCCCAAAATGACCCTCAGACAGCGCCCGTTCATGAGCTTTTCCGGCAGCAGGGAATCGAAACGGTTGTTCTGCTCCCGCTGGTGGTTAAAGATGAGGTTATTGGTACGTTAGGGATGGACATTCTGGACGACAGACCTATCTCCCCAGAAAGTTTGCAGATGGCGGAAACCGTTGTTTACCAGACCGCTACGGCTATTCAAAACGCCCGCCTGTTTGAGCAGATTCAAGCAACGTTGGCCGAGACAGAAATGCTGTACTCTTACAGCTCGCAGCTTAATACGGCCACAAGCCTGAATGCAGTTTTGGATTCGGCCGCTGCTCCTGGCTTCCAGGTGGGCGCTACCGCCGCCATGCTGCTGGTTTATGATAGAAATACGAGCGGCAATCCAGAGTACGCCCAAATTGCGGCTGTGGCCCCGCGCAACGAAAAACGGGTTGGAGAACGCCTGCATTTGCAAGAGCAGCCTACCCGCTATTTTTGGCCCCCCAGTGGACAGAATACCGTTTTCGTGGGCAATATCGACGAAGACAGCCGCCTAAGCCCGGAAGACAAAGAAGCATTCGTCCAGCAAGACGTGCACGCGTTGGCTATTCTATACCTTAATGTAGGTAACCTGCGTCTGGGGCACATTATCATTCATTGGAACAAGGCGCAAACGTTTACCAATGCTGATGAACGGCTTTATGGCGCGATTGCCCAGCAGGCTTCCTCTGTTGTTTACAACCGGCTACTGTTCAACCAGACGGAAGAAGCCCTGTCAGAAACGGCCGCGCTGTACCAGGCCAGTGCCGACCTCAATACGGCCCAAACGTTTGACGAGGTGCTCACCGCTTTGCGTCAACACACCATTTTGGGGCAGAGCACAAACCATGTAACAATCAACTTCTTTGATCGCGCCTGGGAAAAGGGTGACATGCCCCAGGAGATCGAGACATTGGCACAATGGTCTACCGTATCTAACCGGGGACCGGATCGATACAAATTGGCGCAGTACCCAGACGCCGACACGATTTTAAGGTCTGATGATCTGATTATCTTTGAAGACATTGCTACGGATGAGCGCTTTAGTGAACAAGGCAAACAGATGCTTATCCACCAGTTTGATGCCAAGAGCTTTGTTTATGTGCCGATTGTTGTTGCCGGACAGTGGATGGGTTTCATCAGTGGACTCTATCCGAACAAGGTAAACTTCTCTGAAGAACAGTTGAGGCGGCTAAAAGTGCTGGTTCGTCAAGCGGCCGTTACACTTCAGTCAATTCGCCTGTATGAACAGACCCAGGAAGCCCTGGCCCAGACGGAGGCGCTCTATACAGGTAGCGAACGTATTGTATTGAGCTCTACAGAAGAAGACATTCTGCATTCGTTGATTGTTTCAACAGAGCTGCGTAACCTGGACAGAGCCAGCCTCTTCATGTTTGAGCATCCTGTAGAAGATCGCAAGGCCAGAGACGTGTCGGTTGTGGCGACGTGGGTAAATGAAGGCGTACCGCCCAGCGTAAAAGTGGGCGCGCGATTTGAGGCTGCTCACGTCCCATTCTTGTCGGCAGTGAATCCAGATGAATCACTGGTGATCAACGACATCAGAACCGACCCACGTGTTGATGAGAAAACGCGGCAGATTTTAGAAGGGTACGGCATGATTAGCTTTGTCATGTTCCCCGTTGTGGTTGGTTCACAATGGTTGGGCATGGTTTCTGGACAATCTGCAAGGCCCACACAGATGAACGACGTGCAGATGCGGCAGGCCAACAGTTTGGTGAGCCAGGCGGCGGTTGTGATGCAAACAACCATCCTGTTCCGGCAGGAGCAGGCGCGTGCCCGTCGCGAGCATTTGCTGCGTGAAATTGCGGCAAAGGTCCGTAGTTCAACGGATATCGATACAATTATGCAAACGGCCGTTACAGAAATCGGCCGTACATTGGGTCGTCGTTCCTTCATCAAATTAGGAAATGGCCGCAATGGTGATGCGCAGACTGACGGTGTTCAGCTTGGCAAAAGCCAGAATGAAAACGGAGCAACATGATGAACCTGGATAATGAGATTTACCGCGCCCTGGCGGAACAAACAGACGATCATATCCTGATTACCGATCTAGACGGCAAGATTCTTTACGTGAATCCCGCCTTTGAAGCGGATACCGGGTATACCTCGACAAAGATTCTGGGTAAAACACCGGCCGTCTTGAAATCTGGTGAGCACGACGAGGCTTTCTATGAAAACCTGTGGCAAACAGTGCTGTCGGGCCATTCATTTTGCGGCACCTTCATCAATAAAAGGAAAGATGGCACGCTGTACCGAGAAGAAAAAACCATTACGCCTGTCAAAAATGCGGAAGGTCAGATTACCCATTTCTTCTCCACGGCCAGGGTCCTTCCAGAAAGGAACCAGCTGTTCGATGGCAACATCGGCTCGCTAAACACGGTCCACGCCATTGCCGAAACGCTGCACAATGCTCCAGATTTCCAGACGCTTGCTACGCAGGCTACAGAAGCTATTGCCAAATTTACAAACGCACCCTCTGCTGCCTTGTTCCTCTTGGACAAAGCCGCAGGAGCTTTGCAAATCTCTGCCTCACTTGGCTTTAGCGCTGGCGCTTTAAAGGTGGGCTCCACGCTGCCCCTCGAAGGGAGCTTGTCTGGTATTACAGTTGCTGAAAAACAGGTGATCACCAGTGATGATATCTCGAATGATGACCGCCTGGAGCCAAAAGTGCGCGAAGCCCTGGTGCAGCAGGGCGTCAAGAAGGTGGTTTCCTTCCCGCTGATCTTTCAAGAGCAAGCACTCGGCGTTGTCAATCTCAATTTTAATGAAGCGGTGCCCTATTCCGAGGAAGATAAAGAGGCGTTGCTCACAATTGGCAAGACCATTGGCCTGGCTATTATCAATGCCAGGCGGCTGG
The DNA here is from genome assembly GCA_041987425.1 of Promineifilaceae bacterium (SeqCode). Lineage (GTDB taxonomy): Bacteria > Chloroflexota > Anaerolineae > Promineifilales > Promineifilaceae > Leptofilum. The sequence goes on from JBHIWP010000023.1 coordinate 27,663, forward strand.
GCGATATTCAGCAAAATGAGGAGCGTACCCGACGGCGTTTGGAAATTCGGCAGGCATTGGTGCTTGCCCAAACGCAAGAAGAGGTTTATGAAGTCATCGTTGAGAAAGCCCGCTACTTCCCTAAGACAGCAATATCTGTGTTCACTCTAAACAGAGTGGGGGAAACGGCCGAACTGGTGCTGAGAAAATCTGATGAAGCTGATAGTGGCCTGACTCGAATACCCGAGGGTACGCGGCTTCCCGCAGCGCACGTCCCCAATACGTTTAAGGCTGATGAACCTTTTATTAGCCATGACATCATGACTGACGAGCGAGCTACCGAAGACGCAAAGGCTTTGGCCAGTCAATCTGGCGCTCATGCCATTGCCGTCTATCCACTTAAGGCTGGCGGTGAATGGTTGGGGATGGTCATTTTTGCCAGTTCAGACGAAGGTTATTTTACAAAAGAAAAGTTAGAAGTTTACCATGATGTGACAGAGCAAGGGGCGCTAGCTTTACGGGCCACTATGCTCAATGAAGAGGCGCTCACCAGCCTGGCGCGCCGCGAGCGCGAAGTCCGGCTGACGACTCAGGTGGCCCAGGAGATTGCTTCTGCCAGCAACCTGCACGAACTCTATGAGCGCGTTGTGACCCAGGTTCAGGAGCAGTTTGGTTATTATTATACTCAGCTGCTGCGCTACGACGACAGCATGGATACCCTGGTTTTGGTTGTAGGATATGGCGAAACCGGTCAGAAGATGTTGGAAATGAACCACTCTATGCCGATGGGGGTGGGTCTTATTGGTCAGGCTGCCAAAAACAAGCAATCGGTGTTGCGCGGCCGTGTTGCCAACGACCCCAACTGGCAGTCTAACCCCTTGCTCCCAGAAACAACCAGTGAGCTTTCGGTGCCCATCAAGCTGCGCGATCAGGTATTGGGCGTTTTAGACGTGCAAAGCAATGAGATAGATGGCCTGACGACCAATGACCAGCTGCTGCTAGAGGGTTTGTGTGGGCAAATCGCTATTGCTATGGAAAGCACACGGCTCCGCCAGGAAATGGAAAGCCGGTTGCGCGAACTGAGCTTGCTGCAGCGGCAGATGAGCCGTGAAGGCTGGAAAAAGTACAAGCAGCAGCAAGAAAAAGTTGGCTATAGCTTTGATTTGACAGGGCTTCGTGTTCTAAAAGCTCAGCAGGATGAACCAGTTGCTAAGAAGAATGGCGCAGTGACAAAGCCCGAAGCGACGGCCCAAATCAGCAAAACGCTAACGGTGCGGGGGGAGTCAATTGGTAGTTTTGGTATAGAAGACGACCCGGAACGGCCGTTAACCGACGAAGAGCGAGAGATTATTGATGCTGTGGCTCAGGAATTGGCTGAAGCACTGGAAGCCGCCCGCTTGTTTGAACAAACCCAGATAGCCCTGGCCGAGCAAGAGCGGCTTGCTTCTGAGCTGGAAACAGTGGCCCAGGTGAGTACGGCCGCTTCCACAATATTAGATGCAGACGAACTGCTGCAATCAGTAGTAGACCTGGCTAAGAGCAGCTTTGGTCTTTACCACGCGCACATTTACCTGACGAACGAAACCGGTAAAAAGCTGGTGCTAAAGGCTGGGGCAGGCAATATTGGCCGGCTCATGAGCCTGGAAGGCCGGGAGATCAACATCGACGACGACGCCATCGTAGCCAGAGCGGCCCGCACTCATAAAGGCGTGCTGGAAAATAACGTGCGCCGCATTGTAGACTTTATGCCCCACCCGCTCTTGCCAGAAACGCGCTCAGAAATGGCCCTGCCCATGCTGGTGGGCGGTAAGCTCATCGGGGTGCTAGACCTGCAATCTGATGAGGAAAACTACTTTACCGAAGAAGACCTCAACGTACAGACGACGCTGGCCGCCCAAATTGCTGTTGCGGTAGAAAATGCCAATCAATACGCTATCCAGGTTCAAACCTCTACCAAGCTGCGCGAAGTTGACGTGCTAAAATCAGAATTCCTGGCCAGCATGAGCCACGAGCTGCGCACGCCGCTCAACTCCATCATTGGTTTTGCCGACGTGCTGCTAGAGGGTCTGGATGGTGAGCTGAATGAACGCATGGAAGAAGATGTGAGGCTGATTCGTGAAAGCGGTAACCATTTGCGTGGGCTCATCGGGGATATTCTGGATATGTCCAAGATTGAAGCCGGGCGGATGGATTTGCGCTATGAAGAAATTGATATGACTCAGCTGGCTAACGATGTTGTGGCTACCGCCGCCCCGCTGGCCCAGGAGAAGAAGCTGTTCCTGCACCTGGACATTGACGAACACGTAAGGCCGGTGATGGCAGACCGGACGCGCTTGCGCCAGGTGATGTGGAACATTGTAGGTAATGCTATCAAGTTCACGGAAAAAGGTAGCGTTACCGTTTCGGTGCAGGCCCAGCCAAACTATGTGCTTTGTTCAGTGCGAGATACCGGTATCGGTATTAAAGAAGAGAACGTGGATGCGGTCTTTGAACAGTTCCGCCAAATTGACGGTGGTTTGAACCGCACGGCCGGTGGTACCGGCCTGGGAATGCCCATCACGAAGAAGCTGGTAGAGCTGCATGGCGGCGATATCTGGCTGGAAAGTGTCTATGGACAAGGCTCTACCTTTTTGTTTACTATTCCTTATGAGCCACCAAAAGCTAAGCAACATGTAGCAGAACCTGCTGCAAATTCTGTCTAACTTTTAAGGTGATAAGGTAAAGCGAAAGGTATTTTGATGTACAATATAAACTATTACTAATCACTTACATACATTTAGGTAATCGGTAGCATCTTTGCCGCTTACATACATGCCTAAGCAGTGACGATTTGAGTTAAGGTAAGTCATAATGGCGAAAACAGATAAGAAAGTACTTTGTGTAGAAGATAATCCGGTAAATATGCTGCTTGTATCGCGTATTGTAGAAGCAGAAGGCCATGAGTTGATTAAGGCAACAGATGCAACGGCCGCTGAAGAAATTTTGACTACGGTCGTTCCGGATATTATTCTGCTGGATATAAACCTCCCCGGAAAAAGCGGCCTGGAACTGGCGCGGGAGTTTAAAGGCGACGATCGTCTTGCCCCGGTGCCGCTCATTGCCACCACAGCACAGGTTTTAGTAGGTGATCGAGAGCGCTGCCTGGAAGCGGGCTGCGACGATTACCTGCCCAAGCCCCTGGATATTCGCAAATTGCGCGAAGTGCTGCGTCAATATTTAAGCAACGGAATAGGTTAACGGCCGTTTCCCCCAACGCCGTCATTTATTTGCACCTCTCGCAAGGTAAACTTGCGAGAGGTTGCTGTTTCTATAGTGCCACCCGGTTGGTGGCCACAATCACCGATGGTTCCCCCAATACATGTGTTAAAAAGAGATAGCGATGCGTTTCCTTGGGGCCGCTCAGGCGCAGCTGGCGCTGGAGCTTGCTGGGCTCCAATGGAGAGCCGCGCTTCATAATAGTGACGCTGCCCACCTGCCGCTGCCGCAGATAGTGCCGCAGGCGCTTTAGCTGAAACGGAAAATAAGCCTCCACGGCGAAGCAGCGAGCAAAGGGCGTTTCAACGGCCGTATCGGCCGTGAGATAAGCTATCGACTCATCAATCTGGCTGGCAGGCAGCTGCACCGCCAGGGCCTGCACCAGGTGCGCCCGAATGACGGCGCTGTCGGGCTCATATAAATAGGCTTTTGGCTGCGTAATTTGAACTTGCTCCGTGGGCAGATCGGCAGCTGTCAGCGTATTGCCTTCTGGCAGCAGTGTGGCGCGCCGCTGCACGCCGGAATGAAAACGGCCGTACCACAACACCGCCTCCTTCATCTCACCCCTTAACGAAATAAACTCGACTTCGGCATCGGCCGGCAGTTCCGCATAATCCACGCCTGGGCT
>JBHIWP010000024.1:0-31177 GCA_041987425.1 Promineifilaceae bacterium (SeqCode)
CTTAAGGTCAGAATTAATACGCCTGATGGAGTTGACTTTAAAATCGATGCTGTCCAAGCCAACTTTGGACCATTACTTGATTTTCAAGAGCTTTCTGGTGATGTAGCCTGGGTAACAGATGGTGTAACCGAGCCCACTGATGGGGACACCTGGTCGGCTGTCGGCGCATATAGCTGACTGGCTAGAAACAGAAGGCGTAGGCAGCATGGAATATCCCCTGGAGGTTCAGTTAACCTGCTACAAAGGGCTCATGGCTGTTGCCGCTAAAGACGCGGGCTATGCCGCCCGCGCCGCGAACATCTTGGCCCAGGCGCATGCCTCGTTAATGGCCCAAGCAGAAAATCTCAGCGATACGGCCGCGCGCCAGCGGTACTTCGAGAACATCGCCGTTAATCGCGAAGTTCTCGCCACCTGGGAAGCGCATCAGAATAGCGAAAAAAGATCATAAAGGTCAGAATTGGTTTTGAGCGGGTGTATTGCCTACTTTGTGTGCAACGGCCGTTTCCCAGCCACCCTGACAAGAGAAAAAGAGAACGGCCGTATCCACCATAAGCGGATACGGCCGTTCAGCTTCAACAATTCAGCCCACTCGCTATTTACACAAATTCGCTGCTGTCTTTAACGCTTAACTAAACCAGCAACTTGCAAGGAAAGGGCACGGCCGGAGGCCGGCCCCAGCCCGAAAAATTATGGAGGACCGGCCAAAAGCAGAGTCGTGTCATAGCCTATGATGAAGACCCGCCCGCAGTAGAGGCTATGGCGAATAATAGCTATAACCGTTCCAATCAACCAAGTCTGAGATTATTTCTTGCAACTTGTCATCAGGTATGTCGAAGGAACGGAGCATATGTTCCGAATTTGCAGCAACTTCAACAAAACTAAGTTCTAAGACAGGAGTATTAGGCATAACATTCCCGTTTTTAAAATTTGCAGCATGATTGAAATCTTCACAACTCCCCGCTTTAATTCGTAGTCCGTGCTCAGGATAATATAAAAATCCTACATGACATATTTCATGCTCTCCTTCAATAGCTATATGGATTTTTTCTGGGATTCCGAACTTATCAACCATGGTATTGAGAAGTAATGGTGTGTCAGGATCAAAATCTATTTGTCGGACTTTTTCGTGTAAAAAGAAAATTGAGACCCGGTCTTCTGTTTGGGTGAAAAAGTGTAGCCAATTATCTCTCACGTAACTTGCCGAACTATCAATCAACCCTTCCTGCATCAACAATTTCAAAGTCTCTAACTCCGTGGTTTCACTAGGTACAATATTTTCCCAGCAGGGAATCGCACAAGGCTCATCCTTCAAGAAATTATACGAAGATTGAGGTGTAAACCTGCTTAAGTAAAACATATAACCACTTATCATAAAGAGGGACAAGAAGATAAGGAGTAATAATAATTTTATTCGTCTGTTCATTCTAAATCCTAAAATTTTATTCTTCATTTATCAGATTACTGACGTAATCTCTTCTTAAGTCTGTGACCTCTTCAGGTCTTACAACCAATGCGGCAAAAGTAAATGCCCAATCTTCCTTCTAATTCCAACCTCTCCTACTAGCATGCTCTTGCACAGCTGAGGGAGCTGGAGACGGTTCATCTACCTTATAGCGGCAACCAAAAAATAAGAATACACATTCATTTCTACCGCCCACCTCGGCTCTTAATCCACGCGCTGGGGCACTCCATTCTCGATGATCCCAAATGTGCGCAAATTCATGGACAAAAGTTTCTATCATTTTTGCTTCTTCCCGGCCAAAAGCTACATCACCAATCTCTATCTTATTTCTTCCAAATGCGCATCCATAACCGCAAGTTACTTCGACGCGCTTAATTATTGTGCCACTCCATCTGTCCCGAAAAGCGGCACCACCATCAGAGATACCTTCGCTTTCAAAAAAATCAACAATCGCCACTATTGCATTTTGCAATAGTGATATTTCCTCAAGACGCCAATCACCTTTTATAAAAATTTCATATATACTTTCTAGCTCATCACGAATAACAATACATTGGTCAAATAAATCTTGGTTGACTGAGCCATCATCGTTTAAGTCTGCTCCGCAGTGTCCGGTAGGATCTATTAAATTTAAAGGATTATTCTGGACATAGCTAAAGCGATTAAAGCTTTGCGGATTGGCCGGGTCCGGAACAATGGTATCGGCGCTGGCGAAGCGGGCCACGCCCGGCACGTAAAAGCGGGCGTTCATGTAGATCAGGCCAATGTCGTTGCTGCCGCTGTTGTTGCCCAGGCCTGTCCTGAGCAAAGTCGAAGGATGGCCGGTGTAGCCCCGGTCGGTGTAGTCGCCCGTGGGTTCCAACCGGTAGCCACCAAACGGCTCGTAAAACGCCCGCGAATCATACACCCGCGGCGCCGTGCCGTCCTCCTGCAAGTTGCTCAGCGTGCTTGTACTGCCTCAATGATCCATGTGCATGGCGTACAGGTCGCTGCTCAATTCCACCCCGAAAGCATTCGGCCGTTTTTTCTGACAAAATTGCTCAAATTGGTCAAAATCCACCATTTTCCTCGCCCGTGGGCATCGCGTCAGGCAAGCAATGTCCCCCCGTACAGCAGCGCCCAGCACAAAAGCGTACCCTGACCAATGACGGTAATCGGTAAACCGGAATCAGTAACCGATTTTACTGATTACTGACCACTGACTACTGATAACTAATGATTGCTACCCAGGGGAAAAACCATGAACCAGCGACTGCGCTTCTTATTCTATTTATTGTCCATTTTGCTCATAGTAGCCGCATGCCAGGGCGACGAGTCAGCCACGCCCCAACCCACGGCCGTTTCCCACGCCGAAACCGAAACAATGGAAACGGACGAACCTGCTGCCGCACCCGACGAGCCCGCCGAACTGCCCGACTTCCTCGCCTGGGAGACGCTGGGCGACTTCGCCCTAGATGACTTCCCGCCTGGTGCCCCGCTGGTGCTGCAGTTCAACCAGCCAATGGAGACCGTAGCGCCCCAGCCGCTTCTCTTCTCCCCGCCCGTGCGCGGCACGTTTGAATGGAGCGACAATAATACCGTTCTCACCTTTACGCCCGATGAAGGCTTTAGCACGAACCGCAGCTACTGGGTGAACCTGCACGCTTCCGTTAAGAGCAGAAGCGGTCTGGAATTTGCATCTGTACAGCGCTGGCAAATCAGGACGCAAAACACCCCCCAAATTAGCCGCCGCGTTCCCAGTGGAACAACCGTGACCGAACGACAGCCCAGCTTCGCCCTCACCTTCAACCGCGCCATGGAGCGCGATACGGTTGAATCTGCCATCACCATTGCCCCAGCGGTTAACTACCGGCTGGATTGGGATGACAACACTCTGAACCTCGTCGTTGTAGAGCCGCTCGCATTTGGCACTGAATATGAATTTAGCATAGACGAAACGGCCGTTGATCAGGACGGCCGTTATCTGGCTCGCCCCTACACCTGGACCGTTCAACTGGCTGATCCCCTGGCCAGCGCTACGTGGCCCACCGCCAATAACCACCTGGCGCCCATCGTGCTGCAGTTCAACTACGCCATAGACCTGGACCACTTGCAAGAGGTCATGGAAATCAAGCCGTCGATTAGCGGCAAGCTTAGCTGGAGCCACGACTTCAAGCGAATCGAGCTAGATCCGGACAGCCAGCTGCCCGCCGACACCACCTACACAATTAGCTTCAGCAGCCCGCTGCGCGATGCCGACGGCGAAGATCTGCCCCAGCCCGAGGATGTGTCCTTCACCACGCCGCCCGTGATCCTTTCCGCTACCCCCAACGGAGAGAATAATCATCCGGCAGACGCCATCAAAATACGCTTCGATAGGTTGATGGACCCCGCCAGCACGGAAGCAGCTTTCCAGATTGAGCCAGCCACACCAGGCAGCTTCCGCTGGGAAGAAACCACGCTCATCTTCACCCCGGAAGATGGCTACCTGGCCGAAAACAGTCGCTTCACCGTCACCGTTGCGTCTTCCGCCACGAGTGCCAACGGTGAACGCGTCTTTAACGAAAACTATACCTGGGCATTCACCACCAAAGCCCTGGAAGACGTGGCAAACTTTGGCTATGGTCCGAACGCGCAGGTGCTGGACGCCAACGGCCGTCGCGCCGTGCAGTTCCAGGCATTCCGCCGCGATTCGCTGCAGTTTGGCTTTGAACTGTACCGCCTGAACATGACCCAGTTTCTAGACCGATATAACGCCGGTTTTCACGGCTGGGTCTGGCAAGAGGAAGATGAAACGGCCATCGACATCTCCGGCACCGAGCTGGTGGCTGAATGGTACATGACCAGCGCCAGCCCGCTGCAAGAATGGGCCAACGTGCAGGAAGCCATTATTCCGGCTGACGTGCCGCCCGGCCTCTACGTCCTTAACCTGATTGCAGGAAGCGTCAACGATCAGCTTATCCTGGTCATCAGCGAAAACACAGTTGCCGTCAAGCAGGCCAGCGAGCAGCTTGTGGTCTGGGTAACTGATATTAACGGCGCGCCCGTTTCTAATGCGGCTGTTACCATTTACGCGCGCAATGGCAGCGTTATTGCCAGCGGCCAGGCCAATAGCGAAGGTCTGTTTGAAACCACCCTGCCTGTCTTTGAAGAAGGCGGCCCGCCCGCTACCGAGCCGCTCATTGTGGCGGCCCAGGTGGGTAACGACATTACCCTCACCGGCCTGTCTGGCGAGTGGCAAAGCAGCAGCGGCTACTACGATTGGCAATCCAGCCATCCCTCAGGTGCTCAGTCCGCCGCCTTTGTCTTTACGGAACGGCCGATTTACAAACCCGGCCACACAGTCTTTTTCAAAGCCATCGTGCGCCTGGACGAGGATGCCCTTCTCTCCGTGCCGCCTGCGGGAACGGCCGTTACCGTTCGCATTCGCGACGCGCGCAACAATGTGGTGCAAACGCAGGAGCTAATCACCAATGATTTTGGCACCGTCAACGGCGAGTTCCAGATTGCCGAAGGGGCATCGTTGGGCGCCTATACAGTGGAAGTGATCTTCAACGGCACCGACCACCGCCAGATCTTTAAAGTAGAAGATTACCGCAAGCCCGACTATGAAGTCACCGTCAGCACCGACGCCGCGGCCTACGTGCGCGGAGACACGGCCGAAGTCACTATCGACACCGCCTACTTTTTTGGCGAACCGGTAGCCAACGCTGAAGTCACCCTGCGCCGCTTCCAGGTCTCGCCAGACTGGTACACCCCCGGCCTCTATACCTGGTACCAGCTGTACGGCGCCAATGATCTGCGTGGCACTACCGACGAAAACGGCCGTCTCACCCTTACCATACCCCTGAGCGGCGATAGCCTGTTCTTTGAACAGCGCGACTGGTACAGCAGCCTGGGCCAGATTGAGTGGGGACTGGAAGCCACCGTCGATGACGGCAGCCGCCAGACCGTCAGCGGCCACGCCGTCATCACCATCTACGATGCGGTGGAATACCTTGCGGTGGAAACCGATGGCTACGTGCAGGAACCGGGCAGCCCGTTCCGCATTAGCGCCACCGTAAAAACCGTGTTCGATGAGCCTGTCGCCAATCGCCAGCTAGAGCTAAGCCTGCGCCGCTGGAACCGCAACACCTATGAATATGACACGGTGATCCAGACGGCCGATTTCACCACCGGAGAAAACGGCCGTGCCACGCTCAACTTCACCATCGAAGAGCCCGGCTACTACCAGATTCGCATTATTGGCGAAAGCGCTGGCGGCACTTCGATGACCTACACCAGTTGGGTCTACGCTTTTAGCGACTTTTACAGCACCTGGCACGGCAGCGACAGTGGCGAGCTGCGCCTGGTGGCCGATAAGGATGAATACCGTCCCGGGGACGTGGCCCATATTCTGGTCGAGTCCAACTTCAGCGGTCCGGCCCTGCTCACGGTAGAGCGGGGCAGCATTCGCCGCGAGGAACTGGTGGAGCTCACCGCGCCCGTAACGCGGCTGCCCGTTGTCATCGAAGAAGGCGATGTGCCCAATGTCTACGTGGTCATTAACGCCTGGCAAGAACAGGACACAACCTTAACAGAAAATACGGGCAGCAGCCTGCCAGACAGCCGCTTGGTTTCCAGTTATGTCAACCTTTCTGTACCGGCCTTTACCAAGCGGCTGAACGTGACCATTACTGCCGACAAGGCCGAGTATGCCCCAGGCGAGGAAGCCACCTTCACCGTGCGCGTCACCAACTATCGGGGTGAGCCGGTCTCGGCCGAGGTGTCGCTGGCGCTGGTCGATGAGGCGATCTTCGCCCTTAGCCCAGAGCTAAACGGCCTGATGTATGACGATTTTTACTACGAGCGCAGCAGCACCGTGCGCACCTACAACGCCATGCACCCCACCCGCTACCTGTGGGAGGGCGGCGGCATGGGCGGCGGTGGCGATGGGGCTGCCGTTGGCGCGCCGCGCCTGGACTTCCCAGACACGGCCGTTTGGGAACCCGTTCTCTACACTGATTTTAACGGCGAAGTGTCCATCACCACCACGCTGCCAGACAGCCTCACCAGCTGGCGCGCCACGGCCAAAGCCACCACCGCCGACACGCAGGTGGGTGAGGCCACGGCCAACATCATCACCAAGCAAGACGTGATTATTCGCCCGCTTCTGCCGCGCGTACTCACTGCTGGGGACACGATGGCCTTGTCAGCTATCGTGCACAACTACAGTAACACGGTTCAAGAACTGGTTGTGAAACTGGAGACTGGCGATTTGAGATTAGAGATTGGCAGCGAGGCGGCGCAAACCATCACGTTGCAGCCGGGTCAGCAGCGCATCGTGGGCTGGCCGGTAACAGCTCTGGAAGCAGGTGAGGTGGACGTGTTGATTACGGCCGTTCCCACTTCGGGAAACGGCCCGCGTGACGCCATTCAACTGCCGCTCACTATCCAGCCGCTGGCCATCCCCGATGTGACCACTGAAGTGGGTCAGTTCACCGGCCAGGTTCAGACAACCGTCACCGTCCCGGCCGACGCTCTGCCCATGAGTCAGATTGAGCTTCAGCTCAGCCGCTCCATCGCCGGCAGCATGTTGGAAGGGCTGCAATATCTCACTGGCTACCCCTACGGCTGCGTGGAGCAAACCATGAGCAAGGCGCTGCCCAACGCCGTCGTGGGCCGGGCACTGAACCAGCTTGGCGTGACAAATCCCACGCTGCAAGCCGAGCTGCCCGGGCAGATTAACGCCAGCATCCAGCGGCTGTATGGCTTCCAGCACGTAGACGGCGGCTGGGGCTGGTGGTACGATGACCGCAGCGACGACTACCAGACCGCCTGGGTCATCTTTGGCCTGGCGCAGGTGGCCCAGGCCGGTTACGAAGTTGATCCGACCGTCATTGAGCGAGGGGTGGAGTGGCTGAACGGCCGACCGCCAGCCGGCATCGACGCCCGCACCCGCGCCTTTGCCTACTACGCCATGGCCCTGACCGGTCTGCCCAACGAAGAACGCACGCTCGATCTGGCCGAAAACCGCCACCTTCTGAAGGGCGATGAGTTCAGCCTGGCTGCCCTGGCGCTAACGCTGCACGAGATGGGCGAGAATGCATTGGCGGTTGAGATATTGGCAGAACTGGAGGAAACGGCCGTTTCTCGCGATGGCTCTGTTTACTGGCAGGGAGCTTCTGAAGACGGTTATTACGACAACAAAGTCATGGCCTCCAACGTGCGCACCACGGCCATCGCCCTCAGCGCCTACAGCCAGATTCAGCCGCGCAGCGAGCTGATTCCCGGCATGGTGCGCTGGCTGATGGCCCAGCGCCGCAGCCAGGGCTGGGGCACCACCAACGAAACCTCGTTCGCCATCCTGGGCCTGACCGACCACCTGCTGACCACCAGCTATAGTGAAGCGGCAGCCAACACCAGCTACACGGTGCAGGTGAATGGCCAGACCGTGGCCAGCGGCACGCTAGGGCGCGGCGAACCGGCCGTCTCCCTGACGATTCCGCTGGAAGCCTTGCAAACCGGCGAAAACGAGGTGGTGTTGACGCAGAGCGGCAGCGGGCAGCTCTACTATGTGCTGAACGGCCGTATGTTTGTGCCGCGCGGTGAAATCGAAGCCGCCGGGTCTGTCACCGTCATCCGCCGCTATCTGGATGGCGAAACTGGTGAGCCGCTACAAACCATTGAAGCGGGCCAGCTGGTGCAAATCCGCCTGACGGTCGATTTGCCGGACCAGGGCAGCTACATCATCATCGAGGACAACCTGCCCGGCGGCCTGGAAGCGCTGAACGAAGGGCTGGCCACCACCAGCCACATCGCCGACGCTTATGCTGAGCCAGCTTATCACTGGCAGCAGCTTGGCTACAACTACAAAGAAGTCTTTGGCGACCGCGTCAGCTTCTTTGTCACAGAGATGGACCCGCGCCCGCTGACCATCACTTACTACGCCCGGGCCACGCAGACCGGCAGCTTTACCGCCATGCCCACCGAGGTGTACGCGATGTATGATGCGGCCGTGTGGGGCCGATCTGCCAGCGATCAGATTGTGATTGAATCACCGGAATAAATTTATCGTAGGGGCGACCCGGCGGGTCGCCCCTACTACCGGCCAAAAACCCCCAAACAACGACACCGGAAAATCCGTTTTCCCTCCGTTTACTTACATTGATGGATGGAAGTGCAATTTCCCAAGTCTGGCGTTTGCCTGGCAAGGATTGCACCTTTCTGCTTATCAGCTAATCGTCTTTGTTTGGAGGTATTGCCATGAATGAACGTATTGTTAGTGAAGCGACGGCGCAAAATACGGCCGTCATCAATCCCTACGCCCTGGCCGAACTGATCGTAGGCCATCGCATAAATTGGAAAGAAGTTCCCAACGTCCCGCGACTGCTGGAAGACATCTTGCAAACCCCGTATGAAGAGCTGTTCGATCCCATTTATGAAGGCCCGCTCTACATGGGGCTTCGCCTTAACGAACAGTTGCAAATCGAACCTGTTCGCTCTCCCTTGTTAGACGTGGAAATTCGAGTAGACGTGAACGATCTGGAAGTATCGCCAGATACGCAGCAGATTCAAACATTGGCGGACCTGGGGCCGCGCTTTGCCGTTGATGATGTAGGCACTATTCCCGTCATTCGCGCCGAAGTTATCAATCAAAACTATCTCCAGCTGGTCCTGCGCCTGCCGGACAAGGAGCGCTGGCAGCGGTTGGCCCAGGTCTTTACCAAAGATATTGTGCTAACCGTGGCGCCGGACCCGGCTGAGAGAGGAAACGCAAAAGATTGGACACCGCCGAATGGCACCTGGGACGACGGGGGGCGGTTTTTCAACGAAACGGCCGAATTTTTCGATCCCATTCAGGGCGCAGTAGCCAACTGCTACTACATTGCCGCATTAGCGGCCGTGGCCTGGGCCATGCCCAAACAGATCAGGCATATGACGCGTGCCACTGGCCTGGGGCAAGACCAATTTACCAACGCGGTTTACTTCTACAAGCCAGACAGCAACGGCCAGATTGATAAAGAAATCGAGGTTACTGATCGGGTACCGCTGGACGCTGGCGGAAACTTCATCTACGCTCGCTCCAGCGAAGCGGGTGAAATCTGGCCAGCGGTCTATGAAAAAGCCTACGCCAAACTGACTACTGGCACAGGCGGTGACCAGCCGGACATCACAGCTACAGCCTGGGGTGACTGCGTGTGGGCCACAGCCCAGCTAACGGGCGGCAAACGGCACTACTATGAGAACAGCAAACATTCCAGCGATGACTTGTGGAATCTGGTTCGGGCCAATTCATTAAGCCACCGTACCTTTAATCCGATGACCTGCTGGACGCACTCATCGGGCACAGCCACAGAAAAGAAGATTGTTTACAGCGACGCCAACATTGTGGCTTCTCATTGCTACACGGTGCTGGGTTGGGACTATCGAAACGACCGAAAGTACATTATTTTACGCAATCCGTGGGGCAATACTGAAGCAACTGTCCAGACGTTGAACGCTACTGTTTGGCTTTATGATATTAGCTGGTGGCGGCCCATTGCGCTGGCGCAAATTGACGGCACGTTTGCCATTGAAGCGTCGGCGTTTAAGACTTACTTTGCCGGGTTAGGCGTTGCTAAGTAGGGGATTAATTCATCTTTGCCAGCAGCGCCGTGAGCGCCCAGTGGGCGGGCAGGTAGAACGGCTCTTCGACCAGGGCCTGTTTGTATTGCTGCACGGCCGTTTTATACCTGCCTAAATTTTGGTAAGCGCGCCCTAAATTGATGTATGGGAACTGGCGCGTTTCATAGCGTGGGGCGGTGGTGGCTTTTTCCAGCCAGGGGATGGCTTCTTTCCACTTGCCCTGGTCAATCAGGTAAGCGCCGATGTCATTGTAAGGGTTGCCGTAGGTAGGATCCACCTCGATAGCCCTTTCACACATTTCAATCGCTTCCGCAATTCTGTCCATCAGGCTGTAGGTCCAGCCCAAGAAGGTATAGGCTTCGGCCGTAGGGTAAGTGGCAATGGATCGCTTGTACAGCTCAATAGCATCGCCAAGCTCGCCGTCCATCTGACGGCGATACGCCTGGTCAAACAACACCATTGCTTTTTCGCGGGTGATTTCTTCATCGCTGGCCATGCGGGCAAGTATAACACGGCTTCTTTGGTGTGAGAATTGTCGGCAAGCCGAATTGTGCTGCAGATAAAGCTTACATCAGGCTGTTTTCTGACAAGGTGGCACGGCCGTGTTCCATCTTAACCTCAACCACCAAGGCCAACCCCATAAGTATGATATAATCATCCATCATAGGAGTTGAAAGATGCCTGAGGTAAGTCGTTTTTTTGGCATAATCATTCGCATGTATTTTGACGACCATCCACCACCACATTTTCACGCAATATATGGTGGAGAGGAAGTGCAAATGAGTATCGAGCCTATTGCGGTACTAAATGGCCAGCTTCCACGTCGAGCCTTATCGATGGTATTTGAATGGGCAGCATTGCATCAGCAGGAACTGGCAAAAAACTGGCAGCGGTTACAAGATAGCCAGCCCACTGAGCGAATTGAGCCTTTAGAATAAGGAGACCAATATGTTTCCCCGAATTACAAATGTGCGGTATATCGAAGAGTATCGTCTACTTATAACATTTGCAGATGGCTTGGAAGCAGAACTGGATTTTCGAGACCAAATCATGGGACGTGGTGGGGTCTTTGCTGCCTTGGAAGAATCTGAATTCTTCCGTCGCGTGTCCGTTGATCCCGAAGCCAAAACTCTCGTTTGGCCCAACGGCGTTGATTTTTGCCCAGACGTATTATATTCCGAAGCAACTGGACGGCCGATACCGATAAAACAAACTGTTTGAAGATCTGATTAATACGGCCGTTATTCATTTTTTGCCACGGATTGCGCGGATTGGCTTAGCGGGCACGGCCGTTCAAAAACTCAGCCCCATTCGTTTCTCAAATTCGCTGTTGCCTCTACCACTTAACCCACAATAGGCAAGGACGCCAGCCGCAGCACACAGTAGGAAATCCGATCCCAGCCAAGCGGACACCTGCCAAAGCTGATAAGCTCCAGCAAAGTCCTAACTGTAAAACCCATACAGTTTTGAAAATAGTGAACACGAAAACATTAGTAGCATTGCTAGTAAAATAAATCTAACAAACCATTTATAGTTTGGTGCTGTTGTCAGAGAAGTAGAGAAAGCCGTAAGAGGTAACTTTTGCTTTTGTGCAAAACTATGTAATTTTCTTAACCACGCTTGATAAATTGAATATTTGAACCAGACAAGATAAAAAAATAAAGCAGGATGCCCCAGAAGATTGCAAGAAACACCAATTCTGCTATTTGATCCATTTGATTGCTCCACCGCGCGGCAAGTCGCCAAACTGCAGCCGCGCCACGTACTTTGCAGGATTGAACCTTGAATTTTAGCAATATCTGGTCGGCAACGGCCGTATCCATACCCAACCACTAAATATTGCAGCCTACGGCAAGCTAGTGGGCGTGCCCCTGGTGACGGGCACCTCTCGCCACAGCTCCAGGCGAAACTGCACCAGCTCTTTAAACGCCCGCGCAATAACGCGTGGATTGGCCCCCGTGGGGCTGCCCGCTACCCGGGGCCTGTGCCCGTTCAGTGGCACTTCTTTAATCTTGAAACCCGCCTGCTTGGCCCGCACCAAAAATTCGGCGCTAAAGGTGGCGCCGCCAGAGGTAATTTGCTTCTCTAGCCGCTCAACGACGCTGCGGCGCATGAGCTTGAAGGCGCAGTCGATGTCGCGCGCCGTGTAGCCAAAAAGCAGCGTCACCAGCCAGCTCCATCCCTTGCCGTTCATACGGCGCATAAACGGATCGCGGCGCGGCTGGCGGTAGCCAACGACAAGATCGGCCGTTTCAATGTGAACCAGCAGCTTTTCAAGCTCAGATAAATCAAACTGGCGGTCGGCATCGGTAAAAAAGACGAGATCTTTGCTGGCGTGGCTCAGCCCGGTAAGAACGGCCGTTCCGTAGCCCATATTTTCCTCATGCCGCACCAGTCTTACTTCAGGGTATTGGGCGGCAAGCGCCTGGGTGACAACGGCCGTATCGTCCTGGCTGCCATCATCCACCACAATTACCTCAAAATCATCAGCCAGCCGCTGCAACACACACAGCACGTCGGCCACCATGCCCGGGATATTTTCCGCCTCGTTAAATGCAGGCATCGATACGGTTAAGCTTCTTCGCACAAACAACTCCTGAAGTAAGAATTCGGTAACCGGGTAATTGAGTAATTTTGTTCCAATTGCCCAATTACTAAATTACTCAATTACCCCTTATACACGCGCTGAGCCAAAACTAATCACCTGACCGCACTAAGCGCACCAGTTCGCCGCCACTCACCCGCAGCAAATCGGCAAAGTTGATCGCCAGCGTGGCCGTGTTCTTGCCGCTGCCGCAGTAAACGGTGCCCATGTTGGCAAGCTGCTCATCCAGCAAAACGTGGGCCTCTGGCTGCAGAGCAAACGGCCCCACGCCGCCCACCTCAAAGCCCAGCTCTGCCTCCACCGCTTCTGGCGACATGCTGGCCACGGCCCGGCGGCTGACGCCCAAATGAGCGGCCAGCTGGCGGTAGTCGATGCGGTCGTGTCCGCGCAGCCCGGCCAAAATGAAACGGCCGTCTTTCACGCGAAAGGCCACCGTCTTTAGCATCTTGTCTTGTAAAAAAGGTAACCTGGCTTCCACTTCTGCAACGGTTTGCACAGGTCCGTGCTCGTGAAGCTCATACGGTATGCTCTGGCTGTCCAATAAGCTCAAAATTTGGTCATAAAGTTCCATTTCGCTGCGGATTTTAGTGAATCTATGGTTTTTTGCCGAATCGACTGCCGCTATTTTCCGCTACAATAACCCGATGAATGAAAGTTGGCAGGTGGCTGCAATGCTCATCACCCCACGCCTACAGCGGTGGCTGCAAGATGCAACGGCTGTTTCTCTGCTGCACCTGTTCGATCAGGCTATTAATCTGATTGACGTTCGCGGCGCGCTCATTTCTGTGGTCCAGTCCGGCATTGGCGCGGGGCCGTTTTCTATTGTGGTCGATCAGCAACGGCCGTTTCCCCACACAATAAATCCCTCCACCCCCATCGAAAAAACGACCACCGGCCTGCACATCGGCCCGCTGCACATTGATCTGCGCCCGGCCCGGCTGTGGCGGCCAGACCCACCCTGGCATTCGCTGCGCAACCAGCAAAAGGATTGGCTGCAAATGGTGCCGGAACTGCATACGGCCGTCAGCCAACAGGCAGAAAGGCTCACAAGCGGCACGCCCATCAACTTTGCTTCGCGATTCCAAACGGCCACCGCTGCCGCGCGTGAAGCCCTCTCCCAACCGGGTGCCGCTGGCCTGGAAACGGCCGTTACCCGGCTGGCAGGTCTTGGCCCTGGCTTAACGCCCGCAGGCGATGATTTTCTGCTGGGGATGCTGTTGGGCACTTGGGCGACATGGCCTGAAGCGGAGGCGGTGGCTTTGGCAAAACGGGTGGTGGAAACGGCCGTGCCCTGCACCACTCAGCTTTCTGCCGCCTGGCTGCAGGCTGCGGCCCAAGGCGAAGCCTGGATAGCCTGGCACGATCTGTTAGAGGCGCTGCGGCTAGGCGACAACTGGCAGCACCCTTTCCAACACATCCTCAACAATGGTGCCACTTCCGGCATCGCCTCGCTGCTGGGCTTCATCACCGCTGCTTCGAGCAAAACGCAAGCTCCCTAACTTTAAGAGACCCACGAGCGAAGGAAAATCGTTCATTTTTCTCTGTTTCTTTCAATCTTCGTGCCTTTGTGTTAAATTTTTCTTCGCCAACAAATCAGATTTGCAGGCACCTTTGCCTTAACCTAATCCAAGGAGTTTCTTGTGGATCAACTAGACAACACGACCGACCAGATTCGGGCTGAGTTTGAGCAGGTGAACACCGCCCGAGACCAGGCGTACCAGCGTTCTCGCCAGCTCATCAGCCTGTGTGCCAGAGCTATCCGCGCCATTCATCGCGAGGAATGGCCCAGGGCAGAAAAGCTCATAAGCGAAGCCCAAGAGGCGACCCAGACGCTGGTAGACGGCGTGCGCGACTACCCGAACCTGTACCATGCAGGCTACACGCAAGACGCTGTAAAAGAGTTTGTGGAGGCTAATCTCACCTACGCTCTGATACGCAACCGCCCGCTGCCCACCCCGGAAGAGCTGGGCACGGAAGGCAGCACCTGGCTCAACGGCCTGGCCGAAGCGGCAACCGAGCTGCGCCGTCGCATTTTAGACATTAACCGCCACGGCCATAGCGACGAAGCCGAGCGGCTGCTGGACGTGATGGACCAGATCTACAGCCAGCTTGTCACCTTCGACTTCAACGACAGCATCACCGGGGGCCTGCGCCGCCGCACCGACACGGTTCGGGCCGTTTTGGAGCGCACTCGGGGTGATGTGACCAACAGCCTGCGCCAGGCGCAGCTAGAAGAGGCGCTGAAAAATGTGGAAAATCGCCTGAATCAGTAACTGGATTATTGGGCAACTGGGTAATTAATGGCTGAAATTGCTCAGTTACCAATTAACTCAATTACGCCTTACGCTTCCCGCCCAAATCAGCCCCAACCCAAGCCCCACCAGCAGGCCAACGGCCGTCCACAGAGGCAGCCTGTGCCACACCCAGGCAATTTCCATCGGAGTGAATTCGGGGCCGTGGGCATGGAGCCCGGTTTTCACCGCCATAAACAGCAAAGAAAGCAGGCCACTGCCCATCCCCAGAAGCAGGCCAGAAACGGCCGTTGCCAGCGCCCCCGCTGCTGGCCGCACCGTTCTGCCCCCCAGCCAGCGCTGCCAGCCGTAGCTCAGCAAAACTACCGTCGTCATTGCTCCCATCGTCACCACCTGCCACAGTGCCCCTTCACGACTGATCCAAACGGCCGCGTAAACACCCCAAATAACAAGCAGCAGGTTAAAACCAGGCGCTTTTTGTGGAATAGTCAAATTAGGAATCCTTTAAATGAAAAAGTGGACTGCGGTCAACTTCATATTTCTACGGTATGATTGCGTATTAGAATTGTAACCAATCCAAACCGATTGCAAAGGCGTAACGATTCAAAGCAAGTCCAAACTTGCCTTTGCGCTTCGTCAACAA
This sequence comes from Promineifilaceae bacterium (SeqCode), assembly GCA_041987425.1. Lineage (GTDB taxonomy): Bacteria > Chloroflexota > Anaerolineae > Promineifilales > Promineifilaceae > Leptofilum. The sequence continues at coordinate 15,549 of JBHIWP010000024.1, forward strand.
AACTATTGGAGGTATTTGAATGACAGAAGTTATCATTGTGGGGGACGGACCCGCCGGGCTGAGCTGTGCTCTCTTTTTAGCCAAAAAGGAAATGGACGTCACCGTGTTTGGCAAGGACGACACAGCCATGCACTACGCTGAATTGCACAACTATCTTGGCATTCCCAAAATTTTGGGCAGCGATTTCCAAAAAATTGCCAAGAAACAGGTCACCGATTTTGGGGCCAAGCTGCAAGATGCCCAGGTGACTGACGTGAGCAAAACCGACGATGGCTTTAGCGTTACTCTGGAAGATGGGTCTAGCCACAGCGCCAAATACGTGGTGTTGGCCGAGGGCAAGGGCGTTAAGCTAAACCAGAGTTTGGGGCTAACAAAAGAGGGGCGCAGTGTGGAGGTGGACCGCAACGGCCGTACGGCCGTAGACGGCCTCTATGCCGTGGGCCGCAGCACCAAAATGAACCGCAGCCAGGCCATTATTTCCGCTGGTGAAGGCGCCGCCGCCGCACTAGACATCCTCTCTACCGAAGCAGGCCGCGATGTTTTAGACTACGATACACCCCCAAAAGAGTGATCAGTAAACCAGTTTTCAGTAGGTCATTGTTTGGTAAAAAACTGATTACTGACCTACTGATTACCGATTACTAAAATTAAGGCTGCGGCGTTGGCGTCACCAAAATATAGCCCTTAGGAATTTCCTGCTCAAACGGTTCTACGGTCGGGGGAACGTCATCGGTAAAGATGACCGACTCAAAGCCCAGGCCCTGCATAAAGGTGAGCATGAACTGCTGGGCATTGTAGTTGGCCCGTTCCAGAAGCTCTGTAGACATCGCCTCTTCGCGCAGGGCTGCCTCGGCTTCCTGCCGCACCAGCGTCTCCAGCTGCGGATCAACGCTGGCAAAAAGCCCCGTATCGCGATCCAGCACGCGGGATGTTTGCGTATCCAATAAAGGCAAATCATCAAAAAGGATGGCTTCTGGCAGGTGAACCATCACCGTCGTCGGATCAACCACTTGAATATCCGCTGGCGTCATCTCTGAAAAATCTACACCAGCTACTGCCAACCCGTGGGCTTCAAAAATGAGCGTTTCACCCATGATGCCCCAGAGCATATCATTGTTCCGTTCTGCGATGACGTTCTTTTCTAGCTCCACGGAGGCAGTCTCCAGGCGCGCCAAGTCATTGATTTGGCGCACAATGGTGGTAGAGCTAGGCAATACGACCGGCGTGGCCGGAATGACCAGCTGCTGCATAAACTCACCGATGGGCTGGACAACGCTGCCTGCTTTGTTCACAGTAGCCACAAAGGTGTAGGCAGCCAGCGCTCCCAACACAAAAAACACAATTAAAAATAGGTAAGCTAATTTCCTTAGCATATTTTTCTACTCCTGCAAAACCGCAATTTTACGGCAAATTTTGCCCAAGTTATACTTCTTCGACACCCTATTTAAGCGGCCGTTACCTTATAAAAACGTTAGAACGGCCGAATTCGTTGCAAGTACTGGTACTTTTGGATGACTCTCCGGCAAACCGTGGATCACCTACGTGCTTGACTTGCCCACTCCCTTTCTCCACAATACGGCTCATGATTATTGCCGCTTGTACTATAACACTACAGCTGGACGAAATCTTCTCTCTAAAGGAGAAAAGACGAATTCTTAAGTCGATCTTAAACCGGCTGCCACAGAAGTTCAACGTGGCCGTGGCGGAAGTGGATCATCATGACGTGTGGGGAACGGCCGTTATTGGCCTGGTTACAGTGGGAAACGATGCTGCCCACCTGCACAGCCAGCTGCAAAAGGCAGTCTCCTGGCTGGAGCAGCAACGGCCAGATGTGCCCATCGCTGACTACGAAATTGAGATTATGAATTGAAGCAGGTGAGGCACTGAGTAAATCATCCAATTCCCTGCCTCCTACAGATTAACAAAAGGTGATCCGCGTAGTAACCGTCATGTGTTCATACCACTCCTTCGGTATAATCTGCCGCATGGAACAAATGGCTGCGTCTAAACGTATACGAAACATGTCCAACAAATTTACCCGCAAAAATCCTGCCCTTCTCTCGTTTTTCCTGTTAATGCTCATGCTGGGCATAAGCGCTAGAGCTGCAACTGCTCAGGATAACAGCGGTATCACCATCGATATGACCGTGGGCTACGACAGCCTGTATAAAAGCGAATATTGGGTTCCGGTACAGGTGACTGTGGCCAACAGTGGCCCTGCCGTTGAAGGATATGTGGAGATTGTGGTGCCAGCCACTAGCGGCCAGGACCCTTCTTCCTTTCGCAGCCCCATCAGCCTACCAACCCAATCCAACAAGCAAGTGACGCTTTACATTAATCTGTCGTCTGGTTCAGGCGATGTTGATCTACAGCTGCGCCAGGCAGATGGCACGCTGGTAGCAGAGGCGAACAGCGGCACCCTTAGCCGCGTAAACCACACCGGCTTGCTTTATGGCGTGGTTAGCCCAGACGGCGCTGAATTTACTTTTTTGGAGCGTATCAGCGGCAGCAGAACAGATGCTTCTGTTGCGCTGCTCACGTTAGACGATTTGCCAGAAACGGCCGTTGCCTGGAATGCCCTCGACGTTCTGATGCTCAACGATACCGACACCAGCCAACTTAGCAGCAATCAGCGCACGGCCCTGGACTCCTGGCTAAACAATGGCGGCCACCTGGTTGTGACTGGCGGGGCAAACTGGCAAAAAACGGCCGTTGCCCTCGCCGATCTGCTGCCCGTCACCATCGACGGCAGTCAGTCAGTGGATGATCTGCCCGGCCTGCGCGAACGCATCGGCATCCCCTTCCGCGATCCGGGGCCATATGTGGTAGCCACCAGCACGCTGCGCAACGGTGAGCTTATTTTCCGCCAGGACGATTTGCCGCTGCTTGCCCACCAGTCAGTTGGGCGTGGCTCTGTCTACTTTTTGGCGCTTGATCCTCGGCTGGCTCCGCTGCTGGACTGGGACGGCAGCGAAGCCGTTTGGGCGGCCATTGCCAGCCGGGTGCCTAACAGCTCCAACTGGGGTCTCGGTCCTCAATACAACTATGCAGCCACGACGGCCGTTTCCACTCTGCCTTCTCTCACTTTGCCCAGCATTTTGCAGCTTATGGGCTTTTTGCTTATTTACACAATTGTTGTGGGCCCGCTTAACTACTGGATTCTTAAGCGCCGCAACCAGTTAGAGCGCGCCTGGGTGACTATTCCCGTGCTGGTAATGCTCTTCAGCGGCGTCACCTACTTTACGGGCTTCCAGCTGCGCGGCAACGACAGCATCATTAATGAGATTTCCGTAGCCTACAGCCAGTCAGATGGCGAGCAGGCCAATGTGTTTAGCCTGCTTGGCCTTTACTCACCCCAGCGCAAAACCTACAATCTTGTCTTGCCCCAGCATGCCCTGGCACGGCCGTATAGTCAAGAATTTGGCGTCTCGTTCAACAGGGACGATCCTGATGTCGGGGCCGTTACCTATGGGAACCAGGTCACTATCTCAGACGTGCGGGTTGATATTGGCGAGGTGTCGGTTTTCCTGGCGGAAAGTGCCGTCCCGGCTGTTGACATTAGTGGCACGGCCGTACTCACGCTGCAAGGCGGTAGTTTAGTCTTAGAGATGGATATTTTGAACAACAGCGATGTGCATCTGGAAACTGCTTCGGCGCTGCTGGGCAATACGGCCGTTTCTATTGGCGATATTGCCCCAAACGAGCGAACGGCCGTTTCTCAAGTCGTAGGAGCATCCAGCTCCAGCCCCACAGGCGCACCGTTTGGCATTTATGGTCCCGGCAGCTCTGGCATGCCGCTCTCTGCCAATGCCGAAATCATTCTAGGCTCCTTCGATTATTACAATGACCGGGAACTTTTCCCCCGCTGGCAGCTGCTGCAATCACTGGAAAACACAAACTTTGGCAGCAGCAACAGCTTCAATACGCCCCCGGAAACCGTCATTCTTGTCGCCTGGTCCAACGAACAACAGCTTGACGTCAGCCTGGAAGATGAAGGGTTTGGCCGTGAAAGCACCACCCTTTATCTAATCGAAGTTCCGCTAAAGCAAAGCATTGTAAGCGGCCGTAACGTTACCATACCGGTTTCCCTGCTAAACTGGGAACCATTGGCCAACAACAATGTCTACAATCCTACCATCCAGGACCTGTACCTCAATGGCGGCTGGGTAGAGTTCTCCTACACGCCGTGGCCAGAATTTCAGGAAATGGAAGTTACTAAACTGGGCTTCTCACTAACCCAACAGTTTGAAGACCCGGCGCAGGTGGTGCCAGAGGTGCGCATTTGGGACTTTGAGCAAGAGCTCTGGCAGCCCATCGGCAATCCCACTTGGGGCTTAAATACCATTGCCGACTTTGGGCCATTCGTGGGGCCGAACAACGAAGTGCGCCTGCGGCTGCAAGACAACAACAGCCAGTTTGGCCTGGGCATCGGCGAATTCTATCCAGTGCTAACTGGCAACCTGAGCGAATAAATTTATGGGATCAATCATCGAAATACAGGGGCTTACAAAAAAATATGGCGATCTAACCGCCCTCAATGACCTCACGCTAACTATCGATGAGGGGGAAGTTTTCGGCTTCATTGGGCCTAATGGCGCAGGCAAAACCACCACCATGCGCATTCTCACCACCCTGCTCAAGCCCACCAGCGGTAAAGCCTGGGTCGCTGGCGAATCAGTGATCGATAATCCGCGCGCCGTGCGGCGCAACATTGGCTACATGCCAGACTTCTTTGGCGTGTACGATGATATGAAAGTGTGGGAATATCTGGACTTCTTTGCCGCCTGCTACGACATTCCCGCAGTTACCCGCCTGGGTATGATCGACGATCTGCTGGCGCTGGTAGACTTGGGCCACAAAAAGGACGCCTTTGTAGACAGCCTGAGCCGGGGCATGAAGCAGCGGCTCTGCCTGGCCCGCACCCTGGCCCACGATCCGCAGGTGCTCATTCTGGATGAGCCAGCCAGCGGCCTGGACCCGCGCGCTCGCATCGAGATGCGCGAGCTGCTGCGCGAGCTGAAGCTGATGGGCAAGACGATCTTCTTTTCATCCCACATTTTGTCTGAAGTGGCCGATATCTGCACCAGTATTGCCATCTTAGAGGCGGGCAGCCTGGTGGCCTACGGCGACATGACCGAAATGAAGCGCCAGCTGCGCGCCCACCGGCTGATCCAGCTGCGCGTGCTGGGCGAACTGATGCCCGTTCAGGAATTTTTGCTGCGCCACGAAGCAGTAGAAAGCATCATCACGGCCGAAGAGGCGGATATTCCGTCTGACGCATTGCGCTTTGATTTTACCGGCGACGATGAGAGCCTGAGCGATTTACTGGCCTCCTTGATTGCCAACAATTTTCGCGTGGTTGGCTTTCAGGAGGAAACAGGTGATTTAGAAGATGTCTTCTTGCAGGTGACCAAAGGGATTGTGAATTGAGGTGGTGGCACTGGGCAGGCTGCGGGTAAGTTGGCACTGGATTCGCTCGCTGAATGAGAATCCAATTTATCTACGCGAAAAAGGCAGTTGGGGCAACCCAAATCCGTTTTACGAGACGCTGCGCCGCTATTCGCCGTTTGTGGTGATGGGTGCCATCCTGTTTGGTCTGTGCGCGGGCACAAATCCAGTTTTGCTAGGAGGCGCAGCCGAAGATGATGAACTGTTCATCTTTATTTGCTTGCTTTGCCTGCCCGGCGCGCTGCTGTCTATGTTAACAATTTATGGCTCGTTTATGGCACCAGCCCTCACCGCCCCCACCATCAGTATGGAACGCGATCGAGGCACCTGGGACATTTTGCGCCTGACGCCCCATACCACGGCCTCTATATTGCTGGCCAAGCTGCTTGGCGGCCTGTCTCGCCTGCCGATTTGGCGAGTCATGTTGATTTTGAGCGGCTTTCAGGCAGTAATGATGTTTTGTGTGTTAAGTTTTGTGGCGGGCGGCACGGCCGTTTCTGGCTTTTTCATCGGTCTGGGGGCATTGATACGGCCGTGGGTGGAGGTGCTCTTTGCCGCCTTCATTGGCATGTATCTATCTACCTGGGTCCGCTCGGCCACCTACGCCCTGGCGGGCAGCTACACCATCGTGGTGCTGATGAAGGCATTTAGCAACAGCGGCATCTGGCTGGCCATCTGGAGCCTGTTTGGGGTGAACGACGGCGGCGTATTGACCGGCAGTATTTTGTCACCGGCGCTTGTTTATGGAACGGCCGTTATCTTGCTTTGGTGGGGCATATTGCGGCAAGCGGGTAAGCTAAGTAATTGAGTAATTCTAGAGCAATTACGCCGTTACTCAATAACCCAATTACAATAGGATTTCGAGGAACCATGACTGAACTTGTACCAGGTTCACCTATCAAAAAGAAAAGTTTCATTCAGCGGTTGCGGGAAAATCCCGTAACCGTGAAGGAACTGCGCAGCCGCATGCGCGGTCGACGCGCTTTTGTTGTGCTCACCATACACTTGCTGGTGATGAGTGGCTTTATTACCCTTGTTTATTCTGCTTTTGTCTCATCCACCAGTATGGGTCCAGACTCCCGCGACGTGGGCAAAGTGATCTTCAGTTCGGTCCTGGGATTACAGGTAATGCTGGTTGTATTTGTGGGGCCATCGTTTACTGCAGGGGCCATCAGCGGCGAAAAAGAACGACAAACCTATGATCTCCTGCGAACCACCTTGCTTTCGGCCAAATCATTCGTGGCGGGCAAACTGGTGTCTGCTCTTAGCTACGTCCTTCTCCTCATCTTTGCTGCAATTCCACTGCAGTCAATTGCTTTCTTGATGGGTGGCGTTGCCTTTATCGAACTGTTTTTGTCTCAGGTGATTGTGCTGCTGGGGGCAGTGGTCTTCGCTCTGTGGGGGCTATTTGCCTCTGCGCGAATGCGCACCACGCTGGCCTCTAGCGTAGTTACTTTTGCCGGTTCTCTATTTATCACCGCGGGCATACCGGTCATTGTCGGGCTTTTTAGCCTGATTTTGAGCCCGTTTTTTGCCGGGGCGGCCATTTTAAGCTGGCAAGTGGAAGCTGCACTGATGTATGCCCTGATGTTCCTGGCCTCGACTAACCTGCCCGCCACCCTTATTGCAAGCGATATTGTCCTGGTAGAAGAGGGGTCGCTCTGGTATTTTAGCACCGTTGTAGGTGGCGCATCGGGCACCAGCCACACGATCTGGCTCTTTTCCCCCTGGCCGGTCTTTTTGATTCTGTACAGCCTGCTGGGAGTTATTCTGTTCTGGGCCACCGTGCGTCAGGTGCGAAAGATTGCCACGCAGTAATGTAATAAGGAGACTAGGGACTAGAAGACCTTTGGTATTCTAATCGCTAATCCCCAGTTCTCCAGTCTCTCTTATGAACGAACGTTTTGAGGAGCTTAAACAGCAGTTGAGGCAGTGGAACGGCCGTCGCCAGATGCGTGATGCCTTACTATGGCTGCCGCGCGGCCTGCTGGCTGGCCTGCTGCTGGGCGTGGTGCTGGCTACCGTTGCCCGCTTTCGGCCGCTGCTGACCAACCAGGAAACAGGCTATGCAGCCGGTGGTCTGGCGCTGCTGGGTCTGCTGCTGGCGGCACTCATTTTGCTGCTGCGCCGGACCGATCTGCTGCAGCAGGCCCGCTTTGCCGACCGGCAGTTTTTGCTGAAGGAACGGGCCAGCACGGCCGTTGAAATTCACACCCAGCGGCTTGAAGCCACGCCCACCTTTGCCGACCTGCAGCTGAACGATACGTTAACGGCCGTACAGCGCGTCGATGCTGCCACTATGCTGCCCTTCAAAATAAACCGGCAGGATTGGTTGGTGGTTTTGCTGGCGCTGATTCTGTTGGGCACGTCCGTTCTTCTGCCCAACCCTCAAGAATCCGCCCTGCTCAAAAGCCGCGCCATCCAGGAAAGCATCGAAGAGCAGGTTGAAGCGCTGGAAGCGCTGCAAGAAGAAATTATCCAGAATCCTGAATTGACCGACGAGCAGCAGGAAGAGTTACTTGAACCGATTCAAAGCGCGCTGGAAGGGCTGCAAGAAGGCAGCCTGAGCCAGGAAGAAGCCGTTGCCACGCTGTCCGAGGCGGAAGCCGACTTGCGGGAGCTGGCGGCAGAAAACGATCAGACCAATTTGCAGCAATCCCTGCAAGATGCCGGGCAGCCGCTGGCAGATAACCAAAACAGCGCCTCGCTGGGGCAAAACCTGCAAAACGGCAATTTGTCGCAGGCGGGTGCGGCCGCGGCACAGCTGGCTGACTCGCTGCCCACGCTGTCGGATGAAGAGCTGGCGGAACTGGCGCAGGATTTAGCAGAAACGGCCGCATCCCTCCAAGACGTCGATAGTGAACTGGCCGCACAACTCGCCGCCGCGGCCGAAGCCCTGCAAAATGGCGACATTGCCGCCGCCCAGCAGGCACTGCAGCAAGCCGCGGGCACCCTGCAACAGCGCGCCCAAAGCAGTGCCGCCGCCAGTCAGGCCAACGCCGCCGCCAGCCAGCTCGGCGAAGGACGCCAGGAAGTGGCTCAGGCTGGGCAAGGTAGCCAGGCTGGCCAGGGTGAGCAGGCCGAAGGCAGTGGCCAGGGCGAAGGCGAAGGACAAGGCCAGGGGCAAGGCGGTGGTCAAGGGCAGGGTCAGGGTTCTGGCGAAGGCAGCGGGCAGGGCGAAGGTACCGGACAAGGCGGAAACCAGGGTGTGGGCCAGGGTGGCCCCGGACCGGGCGGTGGGCATGCGGAAAATGTATATGCACCCGACCTGGTTGACTTAAGCGGTTTCGAAGGCGAAGACATAGAATTGCCCGCTGAGTGTATTGCCAATCCGGCCGACTGCGGCGGGCTGCTCAGCGAAAACCCTACCGAATTTGGCGACGAGCAGAGCATCGTTCCCTACGAGCAGGTCTTTGGTGATTACCAGGACGCCGCCAACGAGGCTTTGGCCGATGACTACATCCCGCTCGGCCTCAAAGGCTACATTCGCGACTACTTCTCGTCCCTGGAACCGTAACCGCGCATTCTCGCGCAACGCTCGGAGGATTACGAACCAGCTAAAACAGCACAAGCCCCATCTGTCATTTCGAGGTCCTCCGAGAAATCCCTAAGGGGATTCAGGAGTTAAGTGCTTACGAGATTTAGAGGGATTTCTCGCCAAAAAGCGGCTCGAAATGACAAATGTGAGCTCATTTACAATTCCAGTAGCCGCGCTTTCTTAGCGTGTAAAACGAGGATTAGAATCCTCGGCTACGAAACTGCAAGAGGTATTTATGATTGATGAAGCAGCTTTGGCTGAACTTTCGGTGGCAGAATTTCGGGAAACGGCCGCACAAATCGAGACTGAAGTTGGCAAGGTAATTGTTGGGCAGGCCAACGTGGTGCGGCACGTGCTGGTGGGCATTCTCAGCGGCGGGCACGTGCTGCTGGAAGGCGTGCCGGGGCTGGGCAAAACGATGCTCATCCGCACGCTGGGGCAGGTGCTCAAGCTGGATTTCAGCCGCATTCAGTTCACGCCGGACCTGATGCCAGCGGACATCACCGGCACGGAAATCATGGAAGAAGCAGACGGCCGTCGCGCTTTTCGCTTTCAGCAGGGGCCGGTGTTTGCCAACCTGATTCTGGCCGACGAAATTAACCGGGCAACCCCCAAAACCCAGTCGGCCATGCTGGAAGCCATGCAGGAAAAGACGGTAACGGTCGCCAACCACACCTACCAACTGCCTGTGCCCTTTTTTGTGCTGGCGACGCAAAACCCCATCGAGCAGGAAGGCACTTATCCACTGCCGGAGGCCCAGCTAGACCGCTTCCTCTTCAAAATCAACGTGGCCTTCCCTTCGGCCGATGAGCTGACGGAGATTTTGGCCCGTACCACGGCCAAAAGCACGCCCAAACCCGAAGTCGCCGCTGACGGCCCGCGGCTCATCGCCATGCAGGCGCTGGCGCGACAGGTGCCCATTCCCAGCCACGTGAGCCAGTACATCAGCCAGCTGGTGGTGGCCACGCACCCAGGCAGCAGTCCCGCAACGTTGGTGAACCAGTACGTGCGCTACGGCTCCAGCCCGCGCGGGGCGCAGGCGCTGGTGCTGGGGGCCAAGATTACGGCGCTGCTGAACGGCCGTCTTAACGTCAGCTTTGATGATGTGGCTGTGGTGGCCCCCGCCGCCCTGCGCCACCGGCTGCTGCTGAACTTTGAAGGCCAGGCAGAAGGCATTCGCACGGATGATGTGATTGCAGATTTGCTGGGCACTGTGCCGAAGGAATAATTTTTGACGCAAAGAACGCAAAGGATTGGAAGGCGCAAAGAGGTTCTTTTTGCATTTCTTTCATTCTTTTGCCCCTTTGCCCCTTTGCGTCAAATTTTTTATCACACCGCATGACTATTTTCGACGAAACCACTCTGCGCAAATTAGAACAGCTCACCCTTGTGGCCGAGCGGGTGCGCGTGGGGGTGATGAAAGGCGACCGGCGCAGCAGCAAGCGGGGCACTTCCATTGAGTTTGCCGATTACCGTAACTACACCAAGGGCGATGATCTGAGGCGGCTGGATTGGAATGTGTATGCCCGGCTGGAACGGCCGTTTATCAAGCTGCTCGAAGAAGAAGAAGACCTGGCCGTCCACCTTCTGGTCGATGCCAGCGCCTCAATGAACTGGCCGGATACCGATAACCGATTACTGATTACCGATAACCAATCCCAGAACAAGCTGGTATATGCACTCCGGCTGGCCGGGGCGTTGGGGCATGTGGGGCTGACGGCGGGGGATTTAACGGCCGTAACTTTGCTCAGCAGCGGCGGCGACCGTACCTGGGGGCCGTTTCGCGGGCAGCAAAATTCACTGTGCCTGCTGCAATTTCTGGAAACGGCCGTGGGTGGTGGCATCACCGACTTAAACCAATCTCTAAAAAATTACGCCCTGCGCGGACGGCGGCCCGGCCTGCTCTTTGTCCTCAGCGACCTACTCTCCCCCAACGGCTACCAGGACGGGCTGCATGCTCTGCAAGCTCGGGGCTACGAAGTGGGCCTCATCCACGTGCTAAGCCCAGATGAAGTGGAGCCGCCCGTCAGCGGCGACTTGAAGCTGGTAGACATAGAAACCGGCGCAGATGCCGAAATCACCCTCGATCCTACGACGCTAGACCTTTACCGTGAGCGGCTGCAAGCGTGGCAAACCGAAATTGCCACCTACTGCGCTAACCGTCACATTCACTATATTCCCCTTACCACCGACTTATCCTGGGAAAAGCTGGTGCTGCAAACCCTGCGAGTTAAAGGCGTGGTAAAGTAATCGGCCTTGCCTTTCTGGTTGTGCAAAAACGTTTTGCTGATTACACAAATAGCCCCGTTTTTCTATTTCAACTGATTCTATACCCTTCCTCTATACCCCTGATAGAGGGTAGCTGCTCTGAAATCTAGTAGAGTTGTAGCTATGATGACACAACTAGGCACAGATACGGAGATTACCATGCACACATTTTCCCCTGGAGATTGGATTGTTCATCGCCATTACGGTATTGGGCAAATCAAGGCAATCGAAACGAAAGCCATCGGGGAAGAAGAAACCACTTACTATAAGATCGACGCCCACAATGACAGCACAATTTGGGCACCTGTCACCAGCGAGGAGGATCTGCTTCGCCCGGCAGCGTCGGAAGAGGAGTTTGCTGAAGTCTTGCAGGTATTGCAACGGCCGTCCAAAAAAATGAACTCCCACTTCCAAACCCGCATTGCCCGCATCCGCAAGGTGAGTCGCGAGGGCAACCCCGTAAAGCTCGCCCGCACCGTCCGTGACCTGTGGGCCAGACGCAGCCGCCGTGGTCAGCTCTCCAATACGGAAGAAAGCCATTGGCGCCGCCTGACAGACCGTCTCGTTGCTGAGTGGACCGTAACCATGGGCAAAGATGAAGCAGAAGTTAACCAGGAAATGTACAGCCTGTTGGAGGAAAATGCCGTGGCTTCCGCCAACGGCTCCTCGTAATTTATTAATAAATCAAGTCTCAAGTCGCATTCAGCGACTTGAAGGCAAATGGAGAAATATGCAAGAAGTTTTACTATCACTGACTAACAACGAAGCAACCGACCCGACCAATGGCCATACCCCCTTTTTTGAGCTTATAGAAGAATATGACTTTCCTCAACCCAAGCGAGGCGACATCATTCGAGGCGAAATTTTACGTATTGATGACGATGTCGTCTTTATCGACATTGGCTCTAAGCGAGACGCCATGGTCCCTTACCGGGAAGTTGAACAGCTAGATGACGACTTTCTAGAGACGCTATCTACGGGCGACACCGTACCGGTCTATGTAACGCGTACCCCGGTGGGCAGCGAGCAATTACTTGTTTCGCTAGAGCGCGGCCTGCAAGAGCTGGATTGGGAACGCGCCGCTGAGCTGGAAAAAGAAGACGCCACTATTGAGCTAAAAATCGTTAATTACAACAAAGGCGGGGTGGTGGTGGAATTCGGCCGTATTCAGGGCTTTGTGCCAAACTCACACATTCCGGCTATTCAAAACGTGTACGACCACGATAAACGCACCAGCTTTAAGAGCAAGCAGATTGGCGAAACAATTAATGTGAAAATCATTGAAATTGAGCCCAGCCGAGAACGCTTTGTCCTATCGGCTAAAGCTGCCCAAAAGGAACAGCGCAAAGAGCGTCTTTACACCTTGTCCAGAGGCGAAAAGGTGTCCGGCCACGTTGTGAACATGAAGCAGTACGGCGCCTTTGTGGATATTGGTCACGGCATTGTGGGCCTGCTGCACATCTCGCGGATGGCCTGGCAGCACGTCAATCATCCTCAGGATTTGTTTGAGATTGGTGATGAACTTGAGCTGGTCATCGACAAGATCGATATCGAAAAGGAAAAGATTAGCTTAAACCGCAAGGAACTGCTTCCCAGCCCATGGGAGACTTTTGCCGAGCAGTGGACCGCTGGTGATTTAATGGAAGGTGAAGTAACGGCCGTTGTCGATTTTGGTGCCTTTATCCGCCTGGATGAAGGAATCGAAGGGCTGCTTCACCGAAATGAGATGAACCTGCCCAGTGACGCCGCCCCCGAGGAAGTACTGGAAGAAGGTGATGTCATTCTGGTACGCATTGTGGAGATCGATGTCGCGCAAGAGCGATTAAGCCTGAGCACCCGTCGCGTGACCGCAGCCGAAGAAATTGATTGGATGCAGACTAAACGCACGGAAGAAGTTGACGCTATCCAGTCTGAAAATGAAGACAGCACGGCCGTTTCTGACGATGGAGGCCTCACCCCTGACGCAGTCGAAGAAGCTGCCGTTGCCATTGAATAACTGAATCAACCCCACAATGAAATTTACGGCCGTTCCCCACCTGAGCGGGAACGGCCGTTTTTTGTTCCCCGTTAATACCCGTTGAGAAATGAATAAAGTGCGTAGGCAGGACGGCCGTTTTTGTGTATCCTTCTCACTGCAAAAAATTGGATTTATTTGACCAGGAACCTACTTGTCTTTTCTAACGCCCCTCTACCTTTTGCTGGGCCTGCTGGCCGGGCCAATCATCATTCTCTACATGCTGCGGCTGCGGCGGCGCGAGGTGATGGTGAGCAGTACGCTGCTCTGGCAAAAGCTGCTGCGCGACCGTGAAGCCAACGCTCCCTGGCAAAAGCTGCGGCGCAACTTGCTGCTCATCCTGCAGTTAATTATTTTGGCCGCCCTCGTGTTTGCCCTGGCACGGCCGTTTCTGCCCTCACCTGCCATCATCAGCGGCAGCGTGGTTGTACTGCTGGACGCCTCCGCCTCTATGCAGGCAACTGACGTGGAATCCACGCGCTTTGCCGCCGCAAAAGCCGAAGTTGGTCAGCTTATCAACGATCTTAGCGGCAGCAGCCAGATGACGCTCATCAAAGTGGGACAAACACCCACCGTCCTGGCCGCGGCCAGCAGCGACCGCGCTCAGCTCCAGCGCGCCCTGGAGGCCGTGCAACCAGACCCCGCCCCCGCCGCCTGGAACGCCGCTTTTGCCCTGGCAACCGGCGCAGCCCAGGGCTTCCGCGACGCCCGCATCGTTATCGTCTCCGACGGCGGCATACCAGATGATTTGCCGCCCTTGCCCGTAGAGTACATCTATCTGCCTATCGGAGAGAGTGGCGAAAATCTCGCCATCACGGCCTTAGCCACGCGGGAAACCGAGAACGGCATCCAGCTTTTTGCCAGCGTGCAAAACGAGGGGCTCATCGACCGTGATACGCTGCTCAGCATCGATCTGGACGAGACGCTGTTTGACGCGCGCCGTCTCACAGTGCCCGCAGGCAGCAGCGTTCATGTCACCTGGGATTTACCGCCGGGCACGGCCACCATTCGCGCCCACCTGAGCGACCACGAAGGTGACTTCTTGCCGCTGGACGATGTGGCCTGGGCTGTGCATGAAGGCGGCGTGAGCAACCGCGCGCTGTTGGTGACGGAAGGCAATCTGTTTTTGGAGCAGGTATTTACCGTTTTGCCCGGCGTAGAAGCGTTTAAAGTGCCGCCCGGCTCTGACTTACTCGATCCGGAAACGGCCGAATTCGACTACGATCTCGTCATTTTTGATGGCGTCCCCCTGCCCGATCCCCCACCAGCGGCCGACATGCTCATCATCAACCCGCAGGCGGGCGGCGAAGGGGGTCTGTTCAGCGTAACGGGCGCTTTTTCCGACACAATCACCACCCGGCTGGAGGAATCGCCCTTGCTGCAATTTGTGGAGTGGAGCGATGTGGATGTGCGCCAGGCGCAGCGCGTGTCTGCCCCCTGGGCGCAAACGCTGGTGCAGGCTGAGGGCGGGCCGCTGGTGCAAATTGGCGAGCGAAACGGCTACCGCATTGCCATCCTCACCTTCGACCTGCGCGACTCTGATCTGCCGCTGCAAATTGCATTTCCCATCTTAATGGCTAATATTACGGGCTGGCTCAGCCCGGGTAGGGCCTTTGATGCACCGACGGGGCTGCAGCCGGGCGACCCGGTGGCGGTAGTACCGGGGGCAGGCACAACGGCCGTTCTCGTCCAAAAACCAGACGGGAGCCGCTGGACCGCCGAGGTAGGCGAGGAAGATTTGTTCTTTACGGAGACGGACACGCCCGGTTTGTATACTGTGCTGCTGCGCGATGCAGCGGCCGACCGGCCCGCAGGCAGCTTTGCCGTGAACCTGTTCAGCCCGGCTGAGTCCACTATACGCCCGGTGGAAAGCTTGCAAATTGGTCAAACGGCCGTAGAAACCGAAGAAGAAGGCGACGTGGGACAGCGCGAACTGTGGCCCTGGCTGCTGGCCATCGCTGTGGCCGTGCTCATTGCGGAATGGTGGGTGCACCACCGCGGCGCCCGCTGGCCAAAACTGCCCGCCGCCGCGCTCAACCGCTTTAGACAAAGATGATTTTCATCAAGGATTTTGCAGATTCTACACATTTCATAAATCTTTTTAATCTGCGAAATATTTGATCATAGACTTATGAATGACCAAGCCAGCCTGGAAACAGAAACCGTAACAGCAGCCCCACCCCGCTGGTGGTGGTGGCTCGTGGCTGGTCTGCTGCTTCTGCTGCTGATCTGGTTGGTGGCTGCCTTGAGCGCTTCACGGCCGTTGAAACCGCTGCAGAACGACACGGTGCCCGTGAGTATCACGATCAATGGCCAGCCGCTGCTGGTGGATTTTGACGCACTGAACGATAACCCCGCCGA